>JBAWXR010000026.1:0-16361 GCA_037143955.1 Actinomycetes bacterium | reverse complement strand
ACGACCTTCAGTAGCCTGCCGTCATGCCACGAAGCGAGGACCTGGAGCACCTGTTTCCCGACCTTGATCTAGCCGACGCCCTCCAGCAGCGCCCGGTGGGAATCGGGTCGCTGTCAAATGTGCTGCGCATCGCCGCGGCTGTCACCGTCTCGTACGTCGTGACCGCACAGTTTGTCCCTGGGGCCAATGCCCTCTTTGCACCTGTTACCTCGCTGATTGTCGTCCAGGCAACGCCGTGGCGGACAGCCGGCGTGACACTGCAACGCGTGGTGGGTGCCGCCATCGGCGTGCTGCTCTCATCTTTGTGGGTCAACCTCGTCGGACTGACATGGTGGTCAATGTTGATCGCGGTCACGGCCGCGCTGCTCGTCGCTCGTCAGTTCAAGTGGTCTATCGGCGGCCAACTCCAGATTCCTCTTGCGGTCGTGTTCGTGATGGCACTGGGACCGGGATCGCAAGGACATGACCTGTGGCGGGTTCTGGATGTCGTCATCGGTGGAGCTGTTGGCCTCCTCTTCACGCTGGTTCTGCCCTCCAGGCCGAGCCCGGCGAAATTGGAGCAGGCACTTCGTGACTTCCGGCAGGCCATCTACGACATGTTCGCAGCCATGGCCCAGGAGTGCGGCACTCTCGCGTCACCGCTGCCAGCCGATCAAGATCATGCCTTCGTCGCTGCAAGTCGACGCATGCACAACCTGTCCGCAACTGCGCGAACGCAATTGGTGAGACTGGTCGAAGGCACCCAGTGGAACTTCCGTGGGCGCAACATCGCCACACGACTTGATTCGGACGCATGGCGTCTGCAAAGGCTGGCGGGCTTTGCCATTCAGGCGCGTGCCCTCGGGGGTGCAGCGAATCGACTCTATGACCGAGCTGACCTGTCGCCTCATCTGCCACCGGTGCAGTTCGCCGAGCTCGTGCACCAGTTGATCGGGTTGATGCAGGTGGCCCTCGGTACCGGAAGTGAGCCCGTGGGCGACGGTGACCCCGGTGCCATTGGTCGCTTGTCGTCGGCACTTGAGTCAGCTTTGCTCTCGCACACAAATGCCATCGCAAACTCAGGACCTGCATCGACCGAGAGCCTTGCCTCCATCTCGCTCTTGGGACGCATGGATCACCTGCGCTGGCAGCTGGTGGATTACCCCAGAGGCGTGTGATGTGCGGACGCTATGTGGCGGCCCAGGACCCCGCCGCGCTGGCTGAGGAGTTCGAGACTGCATCCGTACCGGACGACGTCCTCGCGCCCGACTACAACGTCGCACCCACCAAGAAGGTCTACATCGTGGTCGACGCAGCAGTGGGTGACGTTTTCGATACGCCGAACACTCGCGGTCCAGATCCGCGTGACCTGCAGCGGTCGCTCGTGATTGCCCGCTGGGGACTTGTTCCGTCGTGGGCCAAAGATCCATCGATTGCCTCTCACACGATCAACGCCCGCGCGGAAACGGTGGCCGAGAAGCCGTCCTTCCGATCAGCATTCGTGAAGCGTCGCTGCTTGGTTCCCGCGGACGGTTACTACGAGTGGTACCAGGGCGCGCCGCAAGGTCCCGGTGGGATTGCGGCTAAGCAACCGTTCTACATCCATCGCGTCGATGGGCATCCACTTGCCATGGCGGGGCTCTACGAGTGGTGGCGTGAACCTGGGCCGGAAGAGAAGTGGCGGCTGACGTGCGCTGTCATCACGATGGAGGCCACCGAAGACGTTGCGCGCATTCACCATCGCATGCCCATGACGATCCGACCGGACGCATGGGAGCGGTGGCTGGATCCGGCTGTGTCGGGACCGGAGGTGTCTGGGCTCATGAGACCCGCGGATCCGGGGACGTATGAGGCATGGCCGGTGACGACGACCGTCAATGCCGTGCGCAACAACGGCCCTAGCCTCATCGCGCCAGCACCGATGCTGGTGGACCCGCAAGAAGGTCTGTTCTAGCGGAATGCCTGAGGCAAATGTGGCGTTGACCCGGCTGTGCTCGTACTTACGCCCAGCGAGGGCCCCTCAGTGGACGGCGCCCGACTCCGGGGCACCTCGGGGATAGGGTCAGGGACTGTGAGCACCGAGTCGACGGAACGTTTCGAGCGCGACGCGCTTCCGTTCCTCGACCAGCTCTACGGCGGTGCCCTTCGGATGACGCGCAACCCGACGGACGCCGAAGACCTCGTTCAGGAGACTTTCCTCAAGGCCTACGCGGCATTCGACAGCTTCACCGAAGGCACCAACCTGCGGGCCTGGCTGTTCCGCATCATGACGAACACGTACATCAATCAGTACCGCAAGAAGCAGCGTCAGCCATTCCAGACTGGCACGGACGACCTCACAGACGGCCAGATCTTCGAGGCCGAAAGCCACACATCAACCGGACTTCGATCTGCTGAGGCTGAGGCGATGGACCGACTGGGCGACCAGGACGTCATCGATGCGCTCGCCACGTTGCCTGAGGATTTCCGCATGGCTGTCTACCTCGCCGATGTTGAAGGGTTCTCGTACAAGGAGATCGCCGACATCATGGAGACCCCCGAAGGCACCGTCATGTCTCGCCTGCATCGCGGACGCAAGATGCTCCGCTCACTGTTGGAGAAGTACGCCATCGAGCAGGGCTATATCCCGGCAACCGTGAGCGGGGGCGAGGACGCATGAGCTGCGGGCAGCCCCACGCAACACCGTGTTCTGACGTGCTGGTGCAGATTCACGCCTACCTCGACGGGACGGTAGACGCCACGTTCTATTCCTCATTCGTCGAACACCTCGACGAATGCTCGCCCTGTCTCACCGAAGTTCGCGTCGAACAGACTGTTCGAGCCCTAATCGTGCGATCCTGCGGTGGCGCTTCAGCGCCGGAGACGCTGCGGATGCAGATCCTCACCAGGATTCGCGCGACTCGACTGTCAGAGTAGGGGGATTCATGAAGCAGGTGGTTCGCGCGGAAATGGTGGCGTCGGTCCACTCGCTGGTCGCGCAGGTGGGCGATGAGCTCGTGCCGGGAGACGTCATCGTGATCCTTGAGTCCATGAAGATGGAGATCCCTGTCGTGGTCGAGCACCCTGGCACCGTCACAGAGATCGCCGTCTGCGCCGGTGATGCGATTCGTGAGGGCGACGTCATCGCCGTCCTTGGCTAGTCCAGCGCTTTCTGGAAACCTAAGAGGTTCACTCCTGGCCGAGGCTGCCAGTCGCGTTCGGGCAGGCGGCTGTATCCGAGTCGTTCGTAAAATCGGTGTGCCGCGGCGTTGATGTCGATCACGCAGATGGTCATCGCGGGGATACCGCAGGCATGTGCTTGTTCCTCGCATGCCATCACAAGTCTTTCGCCGATGCCTTGACCCCATCTCTGCGGATCGACAGCGAGGAATCGAAACTCCATTTCGTCGGCTCGGCTGACCTCCGCGTACTCAGAGTCGGAGGAACACAGCATGACCGCACCGACAATGACGCCGTCTTCCTCGGCAATCAGAAGGTCCCCGTGGCCTCGTCGACCCGCTACGTCACGCACGCTGGCGGCATAGGCGTCATTGGCATCGAAGTGCCCAGCGGTGGCGTACGCCGCAAGGCAGAGTGCGGAGACTGCCGGCACATCCTCGTCCCGAAGCGCGCGGATCACGACCATGCGGGTGAACCTAAGGAGCATGCTCGGCGAGGGCGCTGCGGGTAGGGTCGCCACGTGCCGCTCACGCCCGGAGAGTCAGACCGGCTGCTGCTTCATCTGGAGGCCTCGCTAGCCCAGCGCAGGCGAGATCGCGGTCTGCTCCTGAACGTTCCGGAAGCTCGCGCCCTGCTAGCCGATGCGATCTGCGAATGGGCTCGCGATGGGAAGTCGCTGACGGAAGTCAGGGGGCTCGCCCATGAGTTTCTGACCGTCGATGACGTCCTGCCCGAAGTTCCGGCCGTGTTCGGCGAGGTGCGCGTCGAAGCTCGCTTCGACGATGGAACAAGGCTAGTAGTGGTGGCGCCTTTCCCAACAGACGACGACGTCGCTGCCCCTGCTGCCCCACCTTCGGTGGACATCATCGAGGTTCGCAATGAAGCGCAGACACCCATTGCATTGACATCGCACATCCACCTGGCCGAGGCCAATCCGCGCCTTCGCTTTGATCGCGCCCGCGCTTTCGGGATGCGGCCGGCACTTCCCACCGGACAAACGCAGTGGATCTCGCCGGGTGAATCGCTTGCCCTCGGAGTGACTCCGATCGGTGGAGATCGTGTGTCAATGGGCACAAGCGGTGCTGTGGACGGTCCGCTCGACGATCCCGACGTGCGTGATCGCGCTCTCGCGCTGTTGCGCGACTGCGGCTTTCTCGACGTTGTTGACGGTCAATCGGTTGGCGACCTTGAGACCTCAGAGTCCGCTGTGCCGCGACTTCTGCAAAGGCTGCAGCCGTGAGACGCGAGTACGGTCCGCTCTCGGGCGACATCGTGGAACTAGGCGATACCAAGCTGCGCCTGCGCATCGACGCACGTGTTGCCGATGACGGCGAAGAGATCCGAGTGGGATTCGCCAAGACTGGACGCGATGGCATCGGTCTCATCGCTCGTTCCGCGCGTGAGACCTGCGACGTGCTCATCACCAATGTGGTCGTTCTGGATCCGATCGACGGTGCGCGGGTGGCCAGTATTGGCATTCGCGAAGGCCGCATCAGCGGCATCGGCAAGGCTGGCAATCCGGACACCGCGTCGGATATTGACGTTGAGGTCGGCACCGGCACTGTCGTGATCGATGGCGATGGACTCATCGCCACGCCTGGCGGTATCGACACCCATGTGCACACCCTCAGCCCGCGCGTCCTGCACGCCGAGATCTCCTCGGGTGTTACGACGGTGATCGGCCAGGAGGCAGGCCCCATGTGGGGAGTGGGGCTTGGGTCGGCGTGGGTGCTGGAGCGAGGGATCCGTGCTATGGATGCGTTCCCGCTCAACATTGGATTGCTGGGGAGGGGATCGTCGTCGCGTTCCGATGCGATCCGCGAGTCAGTCGAGGCACATGTATGCGGGTTGAAGGTGCACGAGGACACCGGTGCCACGTTGCGCACCATCGATACAGCTTTGCGGGTCGCCGATGAGGTCGATTTTCAGGTGGCCTTGCACACCGACGGGTTGAACGAGACCTTGTCGGTTGCCGACACGCTTGCGGTGTTGGACGGACGCGCAGTGCACGCGTATCACGTAGAAGGCTGTGGTGGCGGCCACGCACCCGACGTGCTGACACTCGCGGGCGTGGAAAACGTCCTCGCGTCGTCGACCAACCCGACGTTGCCTTATGGGGCCAACGCTGTCGACGAGCACCTCGACATGATCCTGCTATGTCACGGCATGAACCCCGGCAATGACAGTGACATCCGCATCGCTCGTGCACGCGTGCGGGGCGTCACGATGGCGGCCGAAGGTCGACTGCACGACCTCGGTGTCATCGGTGTGACGTCATCGGACGCGCAGGGTATGGGACGCGCGGGGGAGACGTGGTGGCGCACATTCGCGCTCGCATCGGTCATGGCTGGCTTAGACGCTCAACGCCCAAGTGACGACAACGATCGAATCCTGAGGTACCTCGCCAAGGTCACGATCAACCCGGCCATGGTGCACGGCTTGGCGCACGAAGTGGGTCGACTGGCCGTGGGCCATCTCGCCGACATCGTGCTCTGGCGCCCAGAGCTGTTCGCAGCCAAACCGCAGTTGATCATCAAGGGTGGCTTCCCCGCCTGGGGTGTCACAGGAGATCCCAACGCCACGATCGACTCGGCCGAGCCACTGGTGCTGGGCCCTCAGTATGGAGCGTTCGGCGTGGTGCCGTCGGATCTGTCGGTCTTGTTCTCCAACGCCGCAGCGGTGGCGAGCACGCCATCCACCGTCGCGCGACGCGTGGTGCCGGTGCGTGGCTGCCGCACTGTGCGCGGTGGCGACCTGGTGCGCAACGGAGTGCTGGGTCAGGTGAGCGTCAATGCTGCGGGGACGCGCGTGGACTGGAATGGACAGCCCTTGCACATGGATCCGGTAACCAAGGTGCCGATCTCGCGCCTGCACTACTGGTGACGTTGCGCCACGTAGGGTGGTGAGCCATGCCAAGTCTTTCTCGCCTCGTCCAGGAGCAGACCGACCTTTCGGTCGAGGATGCTCACGAGCTGACGCGACTGGTGGAGGACTGGGGCCTCCTTGCGGACCTTGCACTGAGCGATCTCGTGCTGTGGGTGCCGACCTGGAATGAGGGCGGGCTCATCGCCGTGGCGCAGGTGCGCCCCACGACCGCGCCCACATCGGTTCCCGATGACGCCGTGGGGGAGTTCTCGCCTCGCGGCCGAACTCCCGAGATGGACCAGGCACTGGCGTTCGGTCGATCCATCATTGCGCGCAAAGAGGGTCTTGCCTACGTCCCCTCCGGCCTTGAGGCCTACCCGCTGGTCAGGGCCGGTCGAACGATCGCAGTGGTGGTGCGACATACCTCGCCGAGCCCGCGCGTGGTGGGGCGCATCGAGGAGATCTACCTACGTTCCGCCGATGACCTGCTCAGCATGGTCGTCGAAGGCACTTTCCCCGGACCTGCGGCCCGCACCGAGGGAATGGACTCCCCGCGAGTGGGCGATGGGCTGGTGCGACTGGATCACCGGGGATCGGTGTCGTACGCAAGCCCTAATGCCATCAGCGCGTTGCGTCGGCTCGGACTTGCCACTGACATCGTGGGCACCCGCTTCAGTGACCTCGCCATTCGGCTGTCGCATCGCCCCGGGCCCATGGACGAAAACCTGTCGGCGGTGGCCAGCGGCCGCACGTCCGGACAGGCCGATATCGAGAACGCATCCGCAAGTGTTGTGCTGCGTGGGTTCCCGTTGCTGCGCGATGGACAGCAAGTAGGTGCGATCTTGTTCGTACGCGATGCCACAGACATGCGTCGTCGCGACCGAGCCCTCATCAGCAAGGACGCGACCATTCGAGAAGTGCACCATCGCGTGAAGAACAATCTGCAGACGGTCGCCGCGATGCTCAGACTGCAGGCACGTCGTGCACACTCGGATGAAGCACGCGAGGCACTTGCCGAGGCAGAGTTGCGCGTGGGCGCAATTGCGGTTGTTCACGAAGTCATGTCGGCAGAGGCAGCACAGCAGGTGACGTTCGACGAGGTGGTGGATCGCATCATCACGCTTGTCCGCGACCTTGCGCCGGCTTACAGCTCGACCATGCCCGTCATCTCCCGCTCGGGGAGCTGGGGAACGCTCGCGGGGGACATGGCGACTCCGCTTGCAATGGTGGCCTCAGAACTTCTGCATAATGCCGTGGAGCACGCGGCCGCGCGCGCCATCACGGTCACCTTGTCGCGTACTGACGACTCATTGCACATGAATGTCCGCGACGACGGACATGGACTGCCGGTTGACTTCGACCTGGCGGCCGCAGGACTCGGATTAGGAATCGTGCAATCCCTGGTGACCGCTGACCTGCAGGGGCAGTGGTCGATGCAGGGTGGGGCCGACGGAACAGTGGTGGACGTGCAGGTACCGCTGTAATTCAGTCGCGTGCACGTCAGGCGTGGGTACCTCAGGCGTGCGTGGCTCAGACGTTGGAACGGGCGCGAAGTCGCGCATTGCGGCGCTTGAGAGCGCGACGCTCATCCTCGCTCAATCCGCCCCACACGCCGGCGTCCTGACCGGTCTCGAGTGCCCAACGAAGGCACTCATCAACAACAGAGCAGCGCCGACAGACCGCTTTGGCTTCTTCAATCTGCACGAGAGCAGGACCGGTATTGCCGATCGGGAAGAACAGCTCCGGGTCCTCGTCACGGCAGGCAGCCTCATGGCGCCAGTCCATGCGCACTCAACTCCATCGGTATGGCACCGGGGTCTCCGGTGCTCGTGATCGCATTCACGTGCTGGCGTGTCGAGGCGGTTCCGGGGGTCTCCCGGCCCGTTCATCGGGGGAATTGCCAGCCCATAAGTGCAGTGGGCCCCCTTAGGTTCGCAGGGTTCGCCTCAGGTCACAAGGGGAAAGCGCGGATTGACCGACCGGAGCACTGTCGGCTTTGTCACAGATTGGTCACGAAAAGGGGCGATTCGGACTATTGGCCCGTCAGCAGATGACGCGCAGGGCCTGCGGGTGGGACGTAAATCGGACGGAGGTCACTGGGTCGACGCCTTCGCCATCGACCTGCATCGCCATGGGTCTGTTGGTGCTGATGGTGAAGTCGTCAACATCGTGCCAGGTGACCAAGGTGCCCCCCGCGGTGCCGTTGGCCGACCTGGCCAGCATGCGTTGTGCGGCGACCGTGGTGGCCGCCAAGCCCAGACTGCGCATGGCGAAGACATCCAGCCCTGTGTCGAACGATGCATGAGGGCAGGGGTTGATCGCCCACGTGCCGAAATATGTCCACGGCGACGTGTTCTGAACGAAAGCGAGAAAGGCCCGGTCGACGCGCCCGCGTGCGCTGTCGATGGTCAAGGCGGGATTGCGGCGATCCGTGCGCTGCAGGACCTCGCGAAGGGTCGTGACCAGGTACGCATAGGCGCTGGCGCGCACGCCCTTTTTCCGACGACGCTCCATCGCCGAGATGATTTCGGCGTCGAGGCCGACCCCGGCGTTGGCGACGAACCATCTGTCGTCAGCCCGACCGATGCCCAACTGTCGGGAGGTGCCGTTGCGCAGCCCGTCAAGAATCAGGCCCACCGCCTCCACCGCGTCAAGCGGTATCCCGAGCGAGCGCGCAAAAACGTTGGCGCTACCGCCAGGAACGATCGCGAGCAAGGGGACCTCGGGTCCCAGCCCGCGGTGGAGAAGGCCATTGACGATCTCGTTGATGATGCCATCGCCACCGAGGGCGATGACGACGTCGATACTTTCGTCGCGCGCCTGCTGCCCGAGCTCAAAGCCGTGCCCGCGATGAGTGGTGAGCACAACCGTGAGCTCAAGCTGGGATTGCAACGCGTTGACGAGCACGTCGGTGACTCGGGGTGACGTCGTGGTCGCACGGGGATTGACGACGAGAAGGCCGCGCACGTGGGAAGCCTAGCGAGAGCACGTAGGTCGTTGCGCGTCTAGGCTGCGGCCGTGCTCACCAAGGTTCTCGCGGGTCTAGCGCTGCTCGAAGCGGCCGCGTTGGTGGCTTACGGCGCATATGAGGCGGTTCAGGGTGTGCTCGTCGGGGCCACCGGACCCAGTGAGGTATCCAATGTCCCCGCCATCACCCTGCAGGTCGTGATCTTTGCGGTTCTGGGTGTGGGCCTTGCCTACGTTGCCCGAGGGTGGTGGCGATGCAGGCGGTGGGCTCGCGCACCCTTCATTCTGGCTCAGCTGATTGGTCTGCTCATTGGAATCCCGGTCGCACAGACCCAGGGCGCGGCGCCGCGTCTTGCAGGTTTAGCGGTGACGGTCGTGGCGGCTGCAGGAGTCATCATGGCTCTGATGCCACAGGTCACTCGCGCACTTCAGGCGAAACCTGATCAGTCCGCGGGCTCCTGAAGTTGTGCTCGGAGTTGCTCAAGCGTGCGCGCCAGAATGCGCGAGACATGCATCTGTGAGATCCCAAGTTCGTCCGCAATCTGCCGCTGTGACCATTCGTCGAAGAAACGTCGGGTGATGATCTGACGGTCGCGAGATGACAGCGCCTCCAGGAGGGGACCCAGAGTTTCGCGTTCGTCGATCCGATCTAGGGCGGTGTCGATAGATGGCAGCGCGAGGGTGCCCGCTTCCAACTCTTGGTCGAGGGAAGACGCGGAGTAGGAATGCCGAGCTTCCATGGCATCCAGCACCACGTCCTCGGGCACGTTCAGGGCGGCGGAGAGCTCGCCGACGGTGGGGCTGCGCTGGAGTTCGCGCGTGAGCCGCTCGGTAGCCGCGCTGAGCGGGGCTTGCAGCTCCTGAAGGCCGCGTGGAACCCGTACCGACCAGGCCTTGTCTCGGAAGTGCCGACGGATTTCACCGGTGATGTAGGGCGCCGCAAATGTTGAGAGTTCATTGCCGCGCTCGATGTCGAATCGGTCGATGGCGGTGATGAGGCCAACGGTGCCTACCTGAAGGAGATCCTCGAATGGTTCGCCGCGATCGGCATATTTGCGTGCGAGATGGCGCACGAGCGGCAGGTGCATCGTGACGAGTTCATCGCGAATGACCGCACGGTCGTTTACCGCGGTGACAAGGAGCCGGAGGAGTTCGTGCTCGCGCGCCCGATTCTCCTCGGTCCAGGACGTTGAACCACTCATGATTCAGGCGTCGACGTCGGCGCGCTCGATGAGCAGCATGAAGGTCAGGCGCCCGTCCGCCAGTTGGGCATCGAGGCTGTCGACAAGGGCGTTCAGAACCGTCCATGAAAATGTGGTGCGCGAAGGTTCTTGGGTTCCGGGAGCGCTCACCGTAATACTCAATGAACCTGGCTCGGCCGACATGATGCAGACAACTTCGGCACCTGCGGGCGCGGCGACGATGATCTGCGACACGGCTTCATCCACCGCCAGGCGTGCATCTTCGAGTTGATCAATGGGTAGATCTGCGCGCGCGGCCATCGCGGCGGCCACGGTGCGGGCCAGAGCGATGTTGCGGGTGTCCGCCTCGAAAGACAGGCGAACATCGTCGGGTCCACTCATGCGGTACCTCCTGCGGTGGGGCGTCCTGAGGCAAGTCTGTCAAGTGCTTCGCCGGTGAGGCGCTGCACTGTCCATTCGTCCAACGGCAAGGCGCCGAGGGATCGGTAGAAGCCAAGGGCGGGCTCATTCCAGTCCAAAACCGACCATTCGAAGCGACCGTAACCCTTGTCCACACATTCCTGCGCAAGAGCACGCAAGAGAGCGGTGCCCGCACCTAGACCACGATGCGTCTGGCGCACGTAGAGGTCCTCAAGAAAGATGCCGTGTTTGCCGAGCCATGTGGAGTAATTCAGGAAGTAGATGGCATAAGCGATGACGGCGCCTTCCACTTCGGCCACGAGGGCATGAACGCGGGGGCTGGGTCCGAACAGGTCGCGTGTGAAGTCCGCCTCGGTGGCGATGGCCTGCTCGAGTGCCCTCTCGTACTCGGCGAGTTCGCGCACCAAAAGGATGAGGTCGGCAACATCGTTGGGGCGGGCTGGGCGCACCGCCAGTGCTGCACCCCCAGACATGACGCAACCCTAGCCGCGCAAGGCGACCAGGGTTGCGGGGAAAGCGGGAAGGTCTAGGCCTTCTTGGTTTCCCAGAAGATCACAGCGATCTCATCGATCTTCGCGAGCAGTTCGTCAGCAACAGCCACATCGACGGTGCCCTTGGTGCCGCCGGCGCCCGCAAGCTTGGTGGCAGAGTTGAAGAGCTCGTTGAGCTGCGGGTACTTCTCGAAGTGAGGAGCCTTGAAGTAGTCGGTCCACAGCACCCACAGGTGCTCCTTGACCATGTTGGAGCGATCTTCCTTGATGGTGATCGCACGAGCCTTGAAGTCAGGATCCTGTGATCCGGCGTACTTGACCATGCAGGCCTTGACGGACTCAGCCTCGATGCGAGCCTGAGCGGGGTCGTAGACACCGCAGGGCAGATCGCAGTGGGCGTGGACGGTGGTGCGGGGCGCCAGCAGGGCGCGCACGGCAGTGAACATGGGTCTCCTTCGTGAAGGGATGGTAAGTCGAACGATAGCGCTGGTGGCCACGCCCGGCATTGGCGAGGATGTGCCCATGCCCGGACCCCTGACCCGCGTGCTGGTCGTAGGCCCCTCCATGGAGCCGTACCTGCGCAACGGCGACTGGTGGGTGGTCCGGCGCACCACGCGCTGTCACGCTGGCGATGTGGTCGTGCTCATCCATCCCCGGCGTCCAGACGCCTTGATCGTCAAGCGGCTGGACCATCGCGAAGGCGACTCCTGGTGGGTTCTAGGCGACAACGCCGAGGCCAGTGAGGATAGTCGTCACTTCGGGGCGGTCCCGGAGGGCGCCATCGTGGGCCGACCTATTCTGCGATATCGCCGCCTGCGGCGTCAGTAGGGTCGGCGCATGCTTGCTGCCTACGCGTCCAGCCTCAGCCTCGAGGATCCGCTTTCCGCCCTCACCATCGGCGACATTGCCGAACCTGAGGTTCCCGCGGATTGGGTCATGGTGCACACGCGCGCGTGCAGCCTTAACCACCACGACGTCTGGGCACTGAAGGGTGTGGCGCTGCGTCCCGAGCAGGTGCCGATGATTCTGGGCACGGATGCTGCTGGCGTTACCGACGATGGTCGCGAGGTCATCGTCTATGCGGTCATCGGTGAAGCCATCAACGGCGACGAGACAATCGACCCTGGGCGCACTTTGTTGAGTGAGAAGTTCCCCGGAACGCTCGCGCAGAAAGTTCGGGTCCCCGCGCGCAACCTCATCGACAAGCCCGCCGGCCTCACGTTCGAAGAAGCGGCCTGCCTGCCGACCGCCTACCTCACGGCCTATCGCATGCTGGCCACGAAGTCGGGCACGAAGCCCGGCGACACGGTGCTGGTGCAGGGCGCGGGCGGGGGAGTCTCCACCGCAGCGATCGTGCTCGGCAAGGCTCTCGGGCTCACCGTGTGGGTCACCTCGCGTGATGCCGCTAAGCGCGAATGGGCACTCACGATCGGCGCCGATGCTGCGTTTGCACCGGGCGCCAAACTGCCGGGCAAGGCCGATGCAGTTATCGAGACTGTGGGCGCTGCCACCTGGGAGCACTCGGTGAAGTCGTTGCGGCCCGGCGGCACGATCGTGATCTCCGGTGCCACCTCGGGAGACATGCCACCGGCACAGCTCACGCGCATCTTCTTCCTGCAACTCACCGTGGCCGGCTCGACCTTGGGCACGCGAGCGGAGTTCGAGGCGATGCTCGACCTGCTGGTGCGCACAGGTGCGCGCCCGGTCATCGACCGGGTCATGCCGTTGGTTGACGGGCGTGCGGCGTTTGCGGCGATGGCATCAGGCGATGTGCACGGCAAGCTGGTGTTGACGCTTTAGGACTGCATGTCCTCGTCGGAGTCGTCGTCCAGTCGGGCGAGCCAGGTGGCCAGACGCTCGATCGGTGTCTCGAACTCCGGATTCAAGTCGACGAACGTGCGGAGCTGCTCGGCGAGCCATGCGACCGAGAACTCCTCTTCACCACGCCGCTTGTCGAGTTCTTCGATGCCCCGATCGGTGAAGTACATGTCTAGCTGAGTGCCTCGTCGACCAGGGCCTTCTGCTCATGATCGTGACGATGGTGCGCTCCCACCGCAGGTGAGGACGAGGCGGGGCGGGTCACGCCGCGAATTGGTCTGTCGAGTATCGACGGCAGGTTCATGGCAAGGAAGCTCCATGCACCCTGGTTGGCCGGCTCCTCCTGTACCCAGACGAGTTCGGCGTTCGGGTAGTTAGCCAGTGCCGGTGGCAGCGTTCGGGCAGGCAGTGGGTACAGGCGTTCCATGCGCATGATGGCGATGTTGTGCAGTCCACGCTTGTCACGTTCGGCGGCAAGTTCGTAGTACACCTTGCCGCTGCACAGGAGCACGCGTGTCACCTGTGGGCCCACATGAGTGTCGTCGGTCAGCAGTGGGTGGAAGTGGCCGGTCGTGAACTCCTCGACCCTGGATACCGCTTGCTTGGCACGAAGCAGTGACTTTGGCGTCATGATGATCAAGGGACGCTGAACGCGTGCGTTGGCCTGCAGTCGAAGCAGGTGGAAATAGGAAGCGGGCGTAGACGGCATCGCCACGATCATGTTGTCCTGCGCGCACATCTGCAGGTAACGCTCGACCCGAGCCGACGAGTGGTCGGGTCCTTGGCCTTCCATGCCATGTGGCAGCAGAAGGGTGAGCCCTGACTTCTGGCCCCACTTCTGCTCGCCGCTGGAGATGAACTCATCGATGATCGTCTGCGCGCCGTCGGCGAAGTCGCCGAACTGCGCCTCCCACATCACGAGAGCATCGGGACGGGCGACCGAGTACCCGTACTCGAACCCCATCGCCGCGTACTCGCTCAGCAGGGAGTCGTACACATAGAGCTTGCCGCCATTGCGGTAGCACTGCTTGAGCGGCTTGTACTGCCAGCCAGTCTCTTTGTCGACGATGACCATGTGGCGGTGGCCGAAGGTGCCACGGCGCACGTCCTGTCCGGCCAGTCGGACGGTGCGCCCGTCCATCAGCAGGCTGCCGACCGCCAATGCCTCGGCCATACCCCAGTCGATGACGTCCTCGCGGACCATCGCGGCGCGACGCTCAAGCTGCGGCATGAGGCGTGGGTGCACGGTGAAGCCTTCGGGCATCGTGAGCTGGGAGGCGATCACGGTGTCCACCTGCTCTTGCGAAATGGCCGTGTTGATGTCGGTGGCGAAGCCTTGTGGCTGCAGCAAGCGCTGACCGTCAGCGAGAATGTCGTCGCTTGCACTGTTGAACGAGAGGTTGTCTGCGTCCACGGCCGACTCTTGGAAGATGCGCTCCAGCTGTTCCTGGAAGTGCTTGAGCGCTTCCTCCGCCTCGTCCAGAGTGATGTCCCCGCGACCGATGAGCTGCTCGGTGTAGTTCTTGCGGGTGGATCTCTTCTGGTCGATGAGCGAGTACATCAACGGCTGTGTGAGTGACGGGTCGTCAGCCTCATTGTGGCCCCGTCGGCGGTAGCACACGAGGTCGATCACGATGTCTTTGTGGAACGCCTGACGGTATTCGAATGCTAGACGCGCAACGCGGATAACTTCCTCTGGATCGTCGCCGTTAACGTGTAGCACCGGCGCCTGGATCATGCGAGCAACATCGGTGCAGTAGAACGAGGAACGTGAGTACCGCGGGCTCGTGGTGAAGCCAACCTGGTTGTTGACGACCACATGGACGGTACCGCCGGTGCGGTAGCCCTGAATCTGCGACATCTGCAGTGTTTCCGCTACGACGCCTTGGCCGGCGAATGCAGCGTCACCGTGGATGAGAACGGGAAGCACGTCGTAGGAGCGATCGCGCTCCAGGACGTCCTGGTGGGCGCGCACGATGCCCTCGAGTACGGGGTTGACGGCTTCAAGATGGGACGGGTTTGCAGCCAGGTACACCTTGGTTTGCGCACCATCGGGAGCGGTGAACACGCCTTCGGTGCCCAAGTGGTACTTGACGTCGCCGGAGCCTTGCACGTGGTCATCGCCGAAGTCGCCCTGGAATTCGCGGAATACCTGGCCGTAGGACTTGCCGGCAATGTTGGTGAGCACATTGAGGCGACCTCGGTGCGGCATGCCGATCGCGACTTCTTCGATGGATCCATGCGCGGCGGCAACGAGGAGTTCATCGAGAAGCGGGATGAGTGACTCGCCACCCTCCAAGGAGAAGCGCTTCTGTCCGACGAACTTGGTCTGCAGAAATGACTCGAGGGCTTCTGCTTCGTTGATCTTGCGCAGGATCCGCAGCTGTTCCTCGCGTGCGAGTTTGGTGTGACGCACCTCGACGCGCTCCTGAATCCACTCGCGTTCTGCTGGATCCTGGATGTACATGTATTCGATGCCGACCGTACGGGTGTAGCTGTCGCGCAGGACGCCAAGGATGTTGCGGAGCTTCATGAGCGGCTGTCCGCCGAATCCTCCGGTCGCGAACTCGCGGTCGAGATCCCACAGGGTCAGACCGTGCGAAAGAACGTCCAGATCCGGATGAGTGCGCTGGCGGTATTCCAATGGATCGGTGTCGGCCATCAGGTGCCCGCGAACGCGATAGGCGTGGATGAGCTCCTGGACGCGCACCGTCTTGTTGAGATCGGTTTCGTGCGTCGCTGAAATGTCGGTGGCCCAGCGGATCGGCTCGTAAGGGATGCGAAGCGAGCGGAAGATGTCGTCGTAGAAGTCGTCCCCGCCCAGCAGGAGTTCGTGGATGCGGCGTAGGAATTCGCCCGACTGTGCACCTTGAATGATGCGATGGTCGTAGGTGGACGTCAGGGTGAGGATCTTGGAGACGGCATTGCGGCTGAGGGTTTCTTCGGAAGCGCCCTGCCATTCGGCCGGATAGTCCATGGCGCCGACGCCCACGATGCAGCCCTGGCCGGACATCAATCGCGCAACTGAGAGATTGGTGCCGATGGTGCCCGGGTTCGTGAGGGAGATCGTCGTTCCTTGGAAATCCTCCACGGTGAGCTTGCCAGCGCGCGCCTTGCGGATGAGGTCCTCGTAAGTGCCCCAGAACCCGGCGAAGTCTGTGGCACCCGCGTTCTTGATGCAGGGCACGAGAAGTTGTCGGGTGCCGTCGGGCTTCTCAAGATCGACAGCGAGGCCGACGCCAATCTGCGGGTGTGTGACGACCGCGGGCTTGCCGTCCACGTGCGCGAAAGACGCGTTCATGGCGGGGACGTCCTGCAGGGCGCGCACCATGGCGTAGCCGATGATGTGGGTGAACGACACCTTGCCGCCGCGGCCGCGGGCCAGCGCATTGTTGATCACGGTGCGGTTGTCGATCATCAACTTGGCGGGGACGGACCTGACGCTGGTGGCGGTGGGGAC
>JBAWXR010000025.1:0-16679 GCA_037143955.1 Actinomycetes bacterium | reverse complement strand
GCCCAGGACAGCGCCGACCTTGCCGGACTTGGTGACCAATCCGGCGAGGTAGCCGGCCGCGTAGCCAGCCTTGTCCTCGTCGAAGATCAGGCCGGTGAGGTTCGGGATCGCCTTAGCCTGGAACTGATCCACACCGATGAACTGGATGGTCGGGTTGGCCGTGGCTGCTGCGGTCGCGGCCTCGCCCATGAGGAAGCCGACCGTCACGATGACGTCGTACTTCTTGTCGACGAACTGCTGGATGTTGGAAGCGAAGTCCTTCGGGTCCGTGGACTCGATGTACTTGCTGAATGCGCCAAGTTCCTTGGCCGCAGACTGAGCGCCCTCCCACGCGGACTGGTTGAACGACTTGTCGTCCACCTTGCCGGTGTCGGTGACCAGGCCCACGCAGTAGCTGGCGGGATCGCCACAGTTGCTGTCGTCCGTGGTGACGGCAGGGGCCGCATCCGTGGCCGAGGCAAGAGCGGAATCGCTCGCCGCCGGTGCAGCGGACGAGGTGGAGCTTGTGCTGCTGCTGGAGCAGCCGGCGAGCAGGATCGCGGTGGCCGCGACACCTGCAACGAGAAGCTTGCGATGCATGCATGTGCCCTTCTATTAACTGCAGGCGGGTCCGCCTGCACGCACGTTGGAACGGAGTCGCACCAACTAACGACCCCGACCTTAATGGCTTGTGTTACGTGCGCTTTGCGAGGACGCGTCACGCAACCAACTTGTGATGAGAACGCTCATCACATCCCTGTCACACGTGACTGATGTGACGGATGCGACAGATTAGAAGGGTGCTCGAGCACTCGCCAACCAGCCGCCGTCCACTGGAAGCAAGGATCCGGTGATACCTGAAGCCGCGTCGCTGGCCAGGAACCCCACGGCGTGGGCCACTTCGGCCGCTGTCACGGGACGCGCCAACGGTGCAGTGCTGGTCCACCAGGCATGCCCCTGGGGCCACGACTGGGCCAGGCCCGCACGCTCGATCAGTCCGGCTGCCACCGTGTTGGCACGAATCCCGCGCGGAGCAAGTTCGAGGGCCAGTGAGCGGGTGTAGGACACCAGTGCGGCCTTGGCCGCCGCATAGTGCCCATGGGCCGGGAATGCCGTGAGGGCCTCGACCGATGACACCGTCACGATCGATCCACCCGACGGCATAGTTTCAGTAGCGCGTGTCGTGACGTGGACGGCCGAAAGAAATGTGGCCCGGAGCATTTCTTCCCAGTCATCGGGCGAGAGTTGATCCAGAGCAGACACGGACTGGTCCGCAGCGTTGTCCACGAGTACGTCAATAGGTCCCAAATCCCGCACGACGTGATCCACCATGGCGTACGCGGATGGCGCATCGACAAGATCCGCTTGGACCGAGAGATGACGAATTCCCCTCGCGGTCAGGTGCTCAAGGAGCGCCTCAGGGTGGGACGAGCGATAGTGCACCGCCACATCGCAGCCGTCGTCGGCCAACCGCTGAACGATCGCCGCACCCAGGTTGCCCGACGCACCGGTGACGAGAGCCACCCGCCTACGCACGGATGAGCTCCTTGATCCGACCGGATACCTGTGCCCACGCGGTGAAGTCATGCTCCGGTGTCGCGAGCGCGAAGCCGGTAAAGGCGGGCGCTAACGCACATACGAACAGACCCCAGCCGGTCGCCACCGACGCGCCCTGCCACGACCCTGCCGGGACGAGCATTGAGGGAGTCTGGCCCGCACCTTTGCCCAGCCGCACCTGCTGATGTGAACCATCGGGATGCAAGATCAGCAGATCGACCGGATCACCGGCCACATGCACCCACAACTCATCCTCGGCCAGCACGTGCAGGGCGGAGAACTCGCGAGGGGTCACCATTCCATAGATGGCATTGCCCGACCCGTTGTTCCATAGCAGTCGATACCAGCAGCCCTCTCCTTCGAGCAATTCCAGATCAAGATGCGCGATGACCTCGTCGGCGCTCATCTGATGCATGTCACTCATGGTCCACTCGCTCCTGTGCATCCCTGATCACTGCTGCATGGTCAACCCGTGTGGCGCGCCGCTCAGCAACGACCCGCTCACCCGCCACCCATACCGATTCCACGTCACTGCGGCCGGCCGCATAGACGATCGCGGTATGAGGTTCGCGCAACGGGGTGAGATGTGGCGAATCGAGACGTAGGGCAACCAGGTCAGCCTCTTTGCCCACCTCAATGGACCCGATTCGGTCGGCCATGCCGAGGGCTGAAGCACCGTCGAGCGTTGCCGCTCGCACGATGTCGCGAGACGTGATCGCTGCAGGGTCCTCGCGTACCAAACGGGCGAGGTTAGCCGCGAGCCTCATAACCGCAAACATGTCGAGGTCGTTGCTGGACGAACAGCCGTCGGTACCCAGACCCACGGTGATGCCTTGTCCGCGGTAACCCACGATGTCGGCGGCACCACTTGCGAGTTTGAGATTGGACCCGGGGTTGTGAGAGATGCTCGCCCCTCGTTCAGCGACCAGTGCCTGATCTGAGGGTGATAGGCGAACGGCATGTGCCAAGACCGGCCGCAGAGCCAGCACTCCGGTCTCGTCCAGTACCTCGACCGGACGCGCTCCCGAGAAGGCGATGGTGTCGTCGTTCTCCTTGGTGTTTTCTGACGCATGGGTGTGGATCAGGCACCCATGCTCGCGGGCGAATGCGGCGAGCTCGGTGAGGTTTTCGCGGTTGACCGTGAAAGCCGCGTGCGGCATGAGCGCGAACGGCACAAAAGGTCCGCCGGCGTCAGCCAGCACCTGCGGCCACCGATGAGCCAGGTCCATGCGCTGGGGCCATGACAGGCCGTCGGGACCGGGGAAGGAGAAGAACACGGGCCCGATCACATGTCGAAGCCCGACTTCGACGCAGCCGCGATGCGTGGCTTCCGGGTGCAGGTACATATCAAGAGCGGTAGTCGTACCGCCCAGCAGACACTCGAGGGCACCCAGACGAGCACCTATGTAGGAACCCTCGGCGTCCATCACGCGGGCCTCCTCGGCCCACACGCGCTCGAGGAATCCCTGGAGGTCAACTTCTTCAGCCACTCCTCGCAGCAGGGTCATCGGCAGGTGCGTGTGCAGGTTGATCAGACCTGGCATCAGCAACCGGCCGCGAAGGTCCACAGTCTCGTGGGCGTGCACATCCACATCACTACCGACCGCCACAATGCGACCGTCCGTGATGGCGACGCTTGCATGCTCGAGCGCGGTGCCATCGCCGACGACGACGTGATCAGCGTTGTGCAGCAGCAGGTCAACGTTCATGCCGCGAGTGCCTTGGCTGCCGCATCTAGGATCGACGTCACGCGCGCCGCACCGTCTCGGATGACCGCCATGATCTCGTCAATCGAGATGGCCTGATGGCTCAATCCCGCTGCGGGGTTGGCCACCAGACAGATGGATGCATACGGCAGGTTGCGCTCCTGAGCCAGAACCACCTCGGGCACGCCGGTCATGCCCACGACCGTGGCTCCTGCGGCCTGCGCCATGCGGATCTCCGCCTTTGTCTCGAAGCGCGGACCTTCGAAGCATGCGTAGATGCCCGTCGGGATCACGGGGACGCCGACAGATGCCGCAGCCGCGAGCCAGACGTCGCGAAGTCGGTTGCTGTAGGGCTCGGAGGCATCAAGGTGGACAACACCCTCGGGGGTGGCTCCGTCGAAGAAGGTCAAGGTGCGCTGCTTGGTGAAATCAAGGAAGTCATCCACCACGACAAGTTCACCGGAATCATGGCCAATGCCGCCCACCACATTGATGGCCATGACCTCGGTGACACCGAGGTCGGCGAAGGCTTGAATATTGGCCCGATAGTTGACCATGTGCGGAGGCACCGAGTGGTCGACGCCATGACGGGAGCAGAAGAACGTGGGTCGACCGTGCCACGAGCCTGACACGACCTTGGCCTTGCCGTAAGCGGTCTCGATGACGTCAGTGCGAGCATCAGTCAGCGCGTCAAGCGCATAGAAACCCGTACCGGCGATGACTCCGAGCGCTCCGTCAGACATAAGACTCAGCATCAGCCATGAGGCGATCGGCGTCCGCAAAGCGCGTGGAGATGTCACTCCCGGTGAAAGAGCCCACCCAGCCGTCATCGGTTCGGAAGAACCTGATCGCCGTGAAGTCCGGCATGGTGCCCATGTCGAACCAGTGGGTGGTCAGCTCCGGCACGCTGATGAGGTCGCCTGCAGTGCACAGCATTGCCAGCACGCGTCCATCCATGTGCAGGTAAAACACTCCACTGCCTGATGAGAAGTACCGGATCTCCTCCTCGTCGTGCGTGTGCTCGTTGAGGAACTTTGCACGCGCACCGGCAGCAGTGGCGCGCCATTCATCGGAATCCTCGGGATGGATCTGGGCGACGTCGATGAGCGTGTAGCCGTGCTCAGCAATGAGGGCATCGACCAAGCCCTGATGGGCCGCAATGACGTCATCAGACGTAGCTGAGGCGTCGACACCCGCGACCGGCGTGAACGCGCGGTAGGTGACTCCCACGGCGGCGAGTTCGGCGGCGATGACCTCGCGGTCCGGCGTTTGCAGGGTCGGGGTGCTCGGCTGGTCGTCAGCCCAGATGGTCAACAAGGTCATGACCACATTCTCCACGGCCGCGAGCTAGCGGTCGAACCCGCGGGTCTGCATCGCGGCAAGGGCCAAGGTGAGGTCGAAGAGCCAGTCCAGGCTCTCGGTGCGGTGCACGGCATCCTCCAAGGAATTCCCCCAGGTGTAGAGGCCGTGCTCGGCGACGATGACTCCGGGCACGTCGAGGTCCAGCCGAGCAAGGATGTCAGCGCTGAGCTGCTCCATATCCTGACTATTGGGAACCACGGGGACAACAACCACGTCTCCGTTAGCCTCGCGGCCGATCCCCTTGAGCAACTCTGAGTCCTTCAGCGGGACTCCACCGGGCCACCGCGCCGCCGCCAGAACACTCGACAGTGCGTGGACGTGGACGACACCGCGAGCACCCGTTGCCTGGATCACCGCCGCATGCACCCGGGCCTCAGCCGACGGACGCAGCTCCTGGCCAGGCAGTGCGGCGCCTCGATCATCGGTGCGCACGGCATGTGCGGAGGTCATGGAGTGCTTGGCAATGCCGGAGGCGCTGACCGCGAGTACCCGCGGATCATCGGATTCCACCATGGACACATTGCCCGACGTGCCACGCATCCAACCGAGCTCATACAAACGTCGGGTGGTGTCGGCTACCTGTTCCGCCACCGGGTCCCCGGCATCTTTGGCGTGACTGGGCATGGCGGCGAGCCTACCCAGCCACGGCGATTCCCCCGAGTGCGGCAGGATTCAGCGGTGAGCATCCATGCGACCGGTGTGTCCTGCGTCATCCTCGATATCGAAGGCACCACGAGCGCCACGTCCTTTGTCTACGACCGACTCTTTCCCTACTCGCGGGCCCGCATCGAGGACTATCTCGACGATCCACGTGCCGCGGGCGTTACGGGGCTGGCGGCTGCCGAACTCGGTCTGACCGACCCGTCACGCGAGGACGTCGTCGCAGCCCTGCAGGGGTGGATCGACGCGGATGCGAAGGTCACGGCTCTCAAAACTCTGCAGGGAATCATCTGGGAGGACGGTTTCGCCTGCGGCGATCTCGTCTCCCATCTCTTTCCCGACGTTGCCCCCGCATTAGCCGAATGGCATCGGGCCGGGCTCGCTCTCTATGTGTACTCATCCGGCTCGGTCGTGGCGCAGCGCGCCTGGTTCGGGCACACCGACGCCGGCAACCTCAACGGTTTGTTCAGCGCAAACTTCGATACCGCGAATGCCGGCCCCAAGCGCGACCCGTCGTCCTACGCCCGCATCACCGAGGCCATCGGGCAACCGGGCGAAAGCCTGCTGTTCTTGTCCGACGTTGCCGCCGAACTCGACGCAGCCATCACCTGCCGCTGGCAGGTCGTGGAGATCACTCGGCCGGGCGAACCCCATCCCGCGTCCGGGCGTCACCCGAGCGCGTCGACCTTTGCCGACATCACGATCGACTAAGGATCAGTCGCGGGAGGCGGGGGTGCCGTACCGCGCGAGCTTGGCGCGAGCTTCGGCCATCTGCTCATCGGTGAGGAGGACCGGCGTCCCGGCAGCACGCGCAATGAGGTACTGCCGACACAGGCTCTCGATCTCAACCGCCAGAGTCAACGCTTTGGCCATGGAGTCGGCATACGCGATCATTCCGTGATTAGCCATCAGGCACGCGCGGCGATCGCCCAGAGCCTCGATGACATTGTCGGACAGCTCTTGCGAGCCATACGTCGCGTAGGTCGCGCACCGGATGACATCGCCACCGGCTTTGCCGATCATGTAGTGAAATGGCGGGAGGTCTTCGCGCAGACTCGCCAAGGCAGTGGCGTAGGTGGAATGCATGTGCACGATGGCCTGGGCCGCGGGGATTCCTGCGTAGAGGTCGCGGTGAATTCGCCATTCGGTGGTGGGGATGCCACCGGATAACGGCTCACCCTCGACATCGAGTTCCACCACGGAGTGGGCGTCGACATCCCGCGGAGCGATTGCCGAAGGGCTAACCATGCACCCCCGCGCGGTGCGGATCGACACATTGCCAGCGGTCCCGAAGTTGAGCCCCTGCTCATCGAGGTACTGCAGGGCTTCCGCGACCTCCCGTCGCGAGCGAAGTTCGTCAGATGTCATGACGATGCACCGGTCAGGGCCGCAACACTGCTGGAGCCATCCGGCTCGACAACCGCGTGCTCCGACACGATCGCACTGATGTAACGGGCCGGCGTGACGTCGAACGCCGGGTTGAAACCCTGAGCCTGTGGTGGAGTTGTGAGGACGCCGGCGAGAGTAGTGACCTCGCGCCCATCGCGAAGTTCGATCTGGATGTCATCGCCACTCAGCGTAGCGAGATCAACGGTCGACGATGGCGCCGCGACGACGAATGGGATCCCTGCGGCATGACATGCGAGTGCCACACCCACGGAGCCGATCTTGTTGGCCGTGTCGCCGTTGCGCGCAATGCGATCTGCTCCGATGAGGGCACAGTCGACAAGTCCGCGCAGGATCGTGCTCGACGCAGCTCCATCGGCCTGCACCACATACGGGATGCCTTCGCGCTGAAGTTCCCACGCCGTCAGGCGGGCTCCCTGCAGGAGCGGCCTCGTCTCGTCGGCATAGACGAGTTCGACGACACCGCGGCCCGCGAGCGTGCGGATGATGCCTAGAGCGGTTCCCCATCCGGTGGTGGCCAGCGCGCCGGTGTGGCCGTGCGTGAGCAGCCGTAACGGGCGATGCTCGATCCGGCTCATGATCCAGTCGGCCCCGAGCTCGGCGAGGGCTCGATTGGCTGCCACATCCTCACGCGCGATGGCGTCGGCTTCCGCCACTACGGCTGCGATGCCCCGTGCCATGTGCGGACTCACGCGGTCGACCCCCCACGCGAGGTTGACGGCTGTGGGTCGCGCATCGCGAATCCGGGTCACCTCGGCTTGCAACCGCTCCGACGACCACCCCTCACGATCGCTCTGCGTCATCGCCACTGCGACGCCGTAACCACCGACAGCCCCCAGAGCCGGAGCACCGCGCACCACGAGGCGCACCACAGCGTCGACAATGGCATCCACATCGGTGCAATCAACATACGTCTCGACGCCGGGCAATTGGGTCTGGTCCAGCAGGACAATGGTTCCGTCGCGGTACTGCACCGCCTGGATTTCAGCAGGTGTCTGGGGCACGCGCCCAGTCTGTCCTAGAAGGCGTCGCGTGGGACGTACTGACCCCACACATCGCGCAGCGCATTGCTGACTTCACCCCCGGTGGCCTTGGCCCGCAAGGCGTCGCGCATCGGGTACAGCAGGTTGTCTGTCCCACGCGCGGCCTCGCGGACAGCCTCGAGATACCGCTCAACCGCCGCGTTGTCACGCGTGGCGCGCAGAGTCGTAAGGCGCTCCCCCTGCTCGGCCTCGATGGCTGGGTTGACGCGCAGCGGGTCGTACTTCTCTTTGTCGTCAACGGTGAACTTGTTGACACCCACGACGGTACGTTCGCCGGAGTCGATCTCGAGAGCAACCTGATACGCCGATCGCTCGATCTCTGACTTCTGGAAGCCTTCCTCGATGGCCGCAACCGCACCACCCATGTCATCAATGCGCGCGATCAACGCCGTGGCGGCAGCCTCGATCTCATCGGTCAATGACTCCACCACGTAGGAGCCTGCAAACGGATCGACGGTGGCGCACACATCCGTCTCGTAGGCCAGGACCTGCTGCGTGCGCAGAGCCAGTCGCGCGGCCTTGGCTGACGGGAGCGCAATCGCTTCGTCGAAGGAGTTGGTGTGAAGCGACTGCGTACCGCCGAGCACAGCGGCCAGGCCCTGCACGGCTACGCGCACCAGATTGACTTCAGGCTGCTGGGCCGTGAGCTGAACTCCGGCGGTCTGCGTGTGGAAGCGCAACATCCAAGACTTGGGATCCTTGGCACCGAAGCGCTCCTTCATGATGTGCGCCCACATGCGTCGGGCGGCGCGGAACTTGGCCACCTCTTCGAGGATGGTCGTGCGCGAGACAAAGAAGAAGGCGAGGCGTGGTGCGAACTCGTCGACATCCTGACCGGAATCGATCGCGGCCTTGACATACTCGATGCCGTCCGACAACGTAAACGCAATCTCCTGCACGGGCGTCGCCCCTGCTTCGGCCATGTGGTAGCCAGAGATCGAGATGGTGTTCCACTTCGGGATCTCGTTGCGGCAATACGTGAAAATGTCGGTGATCAGGCGCAGTGAATGTCCGGGCGGGTAGATGTACGTGCCGCGTGCGATGTACTCCTTGAGCACGTCGTTCTGGATCGTGCCGTTGAGCTCGCTCGCCGCAACACCTTGCTCTTCGGCCACCAATTGGTACAGGAGTAGAAGGATGGCCGCGGGGGCGTTGATCGTCATCGAGGTGGATACCTGATCCAGCGGGATGCCCTCGAACAGGATGCGCATGTCGTCGATGGAGTCGATGGCGACGCCGACCTTGCCCACTTCGCCATGGGCCAAGGGGGCGTCGGAGTCGTAGCCCATCTGCGTGGGCAGATCGAACGCTACGGACAGGCCCGTAGTGCCGGCCGCGAGCAACTGCTTGTAACGCTGGTTGGACTCCACCGCGGTACCGAACCCGGCGTACTGCCGCATCGTCCACGGCCGCCCCGTGTACATCGACGGATACACACCGCGCGTGTACGGGTACTCGCCGGGCAGACCCAACTTATTCGTGGGATCCCAGCCGTCGAGCGCCTCGGGACCGTACAGGGGCTCGAACGGCAGCCCAGATTCCGTCTGCCCCATAACGCTAATCGTTGTCGCTGCGTACGCGGATCTTGCTGCCAAGCCAGCGGATCGGGTCGTACTTGAGATCGGCCACACGCTCCTTGAGCGGGATCAGCGCGTTGTCCGTGATGTGAATGTGCTCGGGGCACACCTCGGTGCAGCACTTGGTGATGTTGCAGTAACCGAGCCCGAGCTCGTCCTTCGCCAACTTCTTGCGGTCCACAGTGTCAAGCGGGTGCATGTCAAGCTCAGCGACACGCATCAGCACGCGCGGACCGGCGAAAGCCTTTTTGTTCTCGGCATGGTCGCGCACGACGTGGCAGGTGTTCGTGCATAGGAAACACTCAATGCACTTGCGGAATTCCTGCGAACGTTCGACGTCAATTTGCTGCATGCGGTATTCGCCGGGCAGCAGACCCTTGGGTGGCTGGAATGCCGGTACTTCGCGAGCCTTCTCGTAATTGAACGACACGTCTGTGACGAGGTCGCGGATCACCGGGAACGCGCGCAGCGGCGTGACGGTGACAACCTCGGTCTCCTCGAACGTGTTCATGCGGGTAAGACACATGAGACGCGGACGGCCATTGACCTCAGCACTGCAGGAACCGCACTTGCCGGCCTTGCAGTTCCAGCGGATCGCGAGGTCATTTGCCTGCGTTGCCTGGAGGCGATGCAGGACATCGAGCACGACCTCACCGTCGTTGACCTCGACGTCGTAGTCGACGAGCGAGCCGGTGCCGTGATCTCCGCGCCAGAGGCGGAACTTCGCCATGTATCCCATGTCTACGCCTGTCCCTTACCGAGCAGCTGGAGTTCTTCTTCGGTCATGTACTTGCTGAGCTCCTTGGCGTCGAACACCACGGCGAGCTCGGCGGGGACGAGTGGCAGCGGCTGCTGCTGCACCTCGATCACATCACCAACGATGCGACTGGCCAGGATGACCTGTCGCCACTGGGGACTCATCTGCGGGTAATCCTCGCGCGTGTGACCACCACGGGATTCCTGACGAGTGAGGGCCGAACGCGCCATGGCCTCCGACACCAGCAGCTGCTTGGGCAGGTCGAGCGACAGGTGCCAGCCCGGGTTGTACTCCCGGCCGCCCACCACGGCGATCTCCTTGGTGCGCAGCTTGAGGTCGTCGATGACCTTGAGCGCCTGCTCGATCTCATGCTGCGTGCGGATGATGCCGACCAGGTCGTTCATGGTCTGCTGTAGTTCGGCCTGAATCTCATAGGGGTTCTCGCCGGTCGTGCGCGTGAACGGCTCGAGCGCGGTAACGATGGCCGCATTGACCTCAGCCTCGTCGAGGCTTACGTCGCTCGCGGTGCTGACGTAGTCGGCCGCCGAGTCGCCGGCACGCTTGCCGAACACCAAGAGGTCCGACAGGGAGTTGCCACCGAGTCGGTTGGAGCCGTGCAGGCCACCGCCGACTTCGCCCGCGGCAAACAGACCACGCGCGCCGACGACCGCCTGAGAATCGGGATCGACTTCGACACCGCCCATGACGTAGTGGCAGGTGGGTCCGACTTCCATCGGCTCCTGGGTGATGTCGACGTCGGCGAGTTCCTTGAGCTGGTGCCACATCGACGGGAGCTTGGCCTTGATGACATCGGCCGGCAGTCGCTTCGAGACGTCAAGGAAGACACCTCCGTGGGGCGATCCGCGACCGGCCTTGACCTCGGAGTTGATGGCGCGAGCCACCTCATCGCGGGGCAGCAGCTCCGGCGGCCGCTTGTTGTTGTCAGGGTCGGTGTACCAACGATCGGCCTCTTCCTCGGTCGTCGCGTACTTGTCCTTGAACACCTCAGGGATGTAGTCGAACATGAATCGACGGCCCTCAGAGTTGGTGAGCACGCCACCGTCGCCACGCACCGATTCCGTGACAAGCAACCCGCGCACGGACGGCGGGGCCACCATGCCCGTGGGGTGGAACTGGACGAACTCCATGTTGATGCACGCGCCGCCGGCCATCATCGCCATTGCGTGACCGTCGCCGGTGTACTCCCAGGAGTTTGAGGTGACCTTGAAGGACTTACCAATGCCGCCTGTGGCGAGAACCACGGCCTTGGCCTGGAAGAGCACGAAGTTGCCGCTGGGACGCCAGTAAGCCAGCACGCCGGAGACGCGACGGTCCTCCCCCTCGCCCATGGTGAACAGATCAGTGGCGGAGCACTCCGCGAACACCTTGACGCGAGCTTCGTAATCACCGTGGAGTTTCTTGTCTTCCTGCTGCAAAGCGACGATGCGCTGCTGGAGGGTGCGGATCATTTCGAGACCGGTGCGGTCGCCGACGTGGGCAAGGCGCGGGTACTCGTGGCCACCGAAGTTGCGCTGACTGATCTTGCCTTCCTTGGTGCGGTCGAACAGCGCACCCCAAGACTCCAACTCCCACACGCGGTCCGGCGCTTCCTTGGCGTGCAACTCGGCCATGCGGTAGTGGTTGAGGAACTTGCCACCGCGCATGGTGTCGCCGAAGTGCACCTTCCAGCCATCGTTGGGATTCACGTTGGCCATCGACGCGGCGATGCCGCCCTCGGCCATAACCGTATGCGCTTTGCCGAACAACGACTTGCTCAGGATGGCGACGGACTTGCCAGCCTCGCGAGCAGCGATCGCAGCGCGAAGTCCTGCGCCACCGGCGCCGACCACAACAACGTCGAAGGAGTAACGCTCCATATCGGACATGTCAACCGTCCTAGAAGAGGTAGAAGTTAGTGATGGCGCCGGCAGCGACCTCGCGGACGTACAGATCCGTAAGCGCCACGACGATGAGGGAGATCCACGCGAACTTCATGTGGTGGTGGTTCAACTCCGAGATCCACGTCCACAACTTGTAGCGGACCGGGTGCGCGGAGAAGTGCTTGAGTCGCCCGCCGAATGCGTGACGGCACGAGTGACAGGACATCGAGTACAGCCACAGTGTCGTGGCGTTGAGAACGAGGATCAAGGTGCCGATGCTGACGTGACCCCAAGCCCCGTCGGCATTGCGGAAGGCAAGGATAGCGTCATAGGTCAGAAGCACATTGAAGATCACGCCGGCGTAGAAGAAGTAACGATGGCTGTTTTGGAAGATCAGCGGGAAGCGGGTCTCGCCGGTGTACTTCTTGTGGGGCTCTGACACCGCGCACGCGGGCGGCGACATCCAGAACGCGCGGTAGTACGCCTTGCGGTAGTAGTAGCAGGTCATGCGGAAACCGAGCGGGAAGATCAGGATGAATAGCGCCGGCGAGATCGCGTGACCAGCGAGGAACCAGTTGCCGAACGGCGTCCATCCGAAGAGCGTCGCACCCGGCGGGCAGCCTGCCGACAGACATGGTGAGTAGAGCGGAGAGATCAGGGGCTCGGCGTAGTAGTAAGCGTTCTCAAAAGCACGCCACGTCGCGTAGACGACGAACGCAGCGAGTACAACGAACGTGATCAGTGGCTGTAGCCACCACGCGTCTGTGCGAAGGGTGCGGGCAGGGATCTGTGCCGTGGTTCCGGCCGGGATACCGGGTGCAGTGGGCGCGCTCACGCTGGTGCCTCTCACGAAGGAATGTGTTCGAGTGGAAGGCTACTGCTGCCGGACCCTCTCGGCGCGAGAAGCACCGCGTGAGAGATGCGGATCACATGATTAGAGCCCGAAAGGGCTTACAGGTCCACGGCGTAGTACTGGGTCTCCAGGAACTCATGGATACCGGCAAAACCACCTTCACGACCCAGCCCGGACTCCTTGAAACCACCGAACGGTGCGGCCGGGTCCGAGGCCACGCCTCGATTGACGGCCACCATGCCCGACTCCATGCGCCGAGCAACCCGAATGCCCTCCCCGGCGTCCTTGGCGTAGACGTAGGAGATCAGGCCGTACTCGGTGTCGTTGGCCATGCGAATCGCCTCGTCGGTCGAGGAAATCTCGACGATGGGCGCGACCGGACCGAAGATCTCGTTCCGGGTAAGGGTGGAACCGTGTTGGACGCCCGTGACCATGTGTGGCGAGATGAAGGCACCCAACTCCGGCACCGCCGACAGTCTTTCGACTTTGGCGCCTTCACCCTCAGCCTCCTCGATCAGCTCGAGGATCTTGTCGCGCTCCTTGACCGAGACCATGGCACCCAGGTCATTGCTTTGGTCGACGCCGGAGCCCACCTTCATGGCGGCCAGTGCCACGCTGAACTGGCGCGTGAACTCGGCGGCCAGCGACTCATGAACATAGAAGCGATTGGCGGCTGTGCAGGCAGCACCGCCGTTGCGCATCTTGGCGATCATGGCGCCGGAGACGGCCTTCTCGACGTCGGCTCCCTCGAGGACCAGAAAAGGCGCGTTGCCACCCAATTCCATGGATGACGGCAGGACGCGATCCGCGGTCTGCTTGAGCAGCGTCTTGCCCACGTAGGTCGACCCGGTGAACGACAGTGTGGCGACGCGCTCATCAGCGAGGATCGCGGACGACACAGCACCTGTCTGGCTGGTCGTGATGACATTGACCACGCCGGCCGGTGCGCCCGCCCGCTGCATGACCTCACCGATCCACAGGGCAGTGAGCGGAGTCTCCCCTGCTGGCTTGAGAACGCAGGTGCATCCGGCCGCCAGAGCAGGGGCAATCTTGCGCGTTGCCATCGCTGCCGGGAAGTTCCACGGGGTGATCATGTAGGCGACACCGAGCGGCCGGTGATCGACCACGATCGTCTTGTCGCCACCCGGGGCAGTGCGGAAGTCACCCTGAATGCGGCAGGCCTCCTCGGAAAACCAGCGGAAGAACTCGGCCGCATAGGTGGCCTCTGCCATGGCGTCTCGCCACGCTTTGCCGTTCTCGAGAGCAATGATGCGTGCGCACGTCTCGATTTCGGCGGTCATGATTTCGAAGGCACGGCGCAGAACCTCGGCCCGTTGCCGAGGCGCAAGTGCCGACCACGCAGGAAGTGCGTCGTGGGCAGCGCCCACCGCAGCAAGGCCCTCGTCCACACCAGCGTCACCGATCTGAGCGAGAACGGTCATGGACGCAGGGTCGTTGACGGCGATAGAGCCAGATGTGGTGATCCATTCACCGGCGATCAGCAATCCGGTGGGCGTGTCGAGAACGGTCATGGATGGAGGCTACTCGCCGACGTACAGTGGACGTCATGCCCCGGATCAACATGCGTCGGATTGCCGCGGCATGCGCCATCACCGTCACCGCCTCCTTCCTTATCGCAGCCCCGGCCCATGCGGAGACGGTCGGCGGAGAAGGACTCACCGGTGCCGACGTGACCGTGCAGCCGCTGGCTGATGCGGCACCGTTGCCGGCCGTCAAGGCGGAGACCTGGCTCATCGCCGACGCCACGACCGGCGCCGTCCTCGCAGCCAAAGGACCCCATGTCCAGCGCCCACCCGCCAGCACCCTCAAGACTCTGCTCGCCCTCGCAGTCATGCCTGCGCACTCCCCTGACGAGACGTGGGTGGCCGGCCCCAAGGTCGAGAACGTCAGCGGCAGTCGGGTCGGCCTCGCGGCCGGACGCACCTACTCACTCGATCAGCTCTGGTACGCGGTATTCCTGCCCAGCGCCAATGATGCCGCCGTGGCCGTGGCGAAGCTCAATGGCGGTGTGACCGCCACGATCGCGCAAATGAACCAGACCGCATCGCGCCTCGAAGCTCATGACACCGTGGCCAAAACACCCAATGGCCTGGACATGCCAGGTCAGGTGTCGAGCGCCTACGACCTCGCGCTCTTCGCACGCGCGGGGATGCAGCGACCGGATTTCGCCAAGTATGCCGGAACAGCCCGCTACACCTTCCCCGACCGAATTGGTAATGGTGCCCACACGATCACCACGACCAATAGGCTCCTGCTCCACGGCTACCCGGGAATGATCGGTGTCAAGACGGGATTCACCACCAAGGCAGGACGCACGTATGTCGGTGCGGTGAAACGTGGCGACACCACGATCATCGTGTCCCTCCTGGGTATTCACGAGTCCAGTGAAAAAGCCGCAAAGAAGCTGTTCGACTGGGCGTTCAAGAATCACACCAAGGTGACCCCAATCGGGACGCTCGTCAGCCCCGGGGCTGGAACACCCGGCAGTGCATTAGACCCGAACGCGCATTAGGAATCCGTGTCAAGCGGCACGAAGCCCACGCGCTGGTAAACGTCCGCGAGAGTCTGCGCCGCCGTGTGCCGCGCCTTGCGGGCACCGATGCCCATCAATCGACTGAGCTCCGCCGGGTCGGCCACCAACTCAATGACTCGCTCGCGAATCGGGCGCACGAACTCCACGACGATGTCGGCAGTCTCAGTTTTGAGGTCGCCATAACCGCGACCGGCGTACCCGTCAACGATGTCGGTCATCGACCGCCCTGTCAGAGCCTGTTGCATCGTGAGCAGATTGCTGACCCCTGCCTTGCGTGCAGGGTCGAACACGATGTCGCGGTCGGAATCTGTGACCGCGGTCTTGATCTTTTTGGTGATGGTCTTGTCATCGTCGAGCAAGAACACGCACCCCGCCGGCGCGGACTTGCTCATTTTTGAGGTGGTGTCTTGAAGGTCAACGATCTTGGCGGTCTCTTTGACGATGAGGGCCTCGGGAACCGTGAGTGTGGGCCCGAATGTCGTGTTGAACCGTTGGGCTAGATCGCGCGTGAGTTCCAGATGCTGGCGCTGGTCCTCGCCGACCGGCACAGCGTCGGCTTGGTAGATGAGGATGTCAGCAGCCTGCAAGATCGGATAGGTAAACAGTCCGACCGTCGCACGCGCCGCGCCCTCTTTTTGGCTCTTGTCCTTGAACTGCGTCATGCGCCCGGCTTCACCGAACCCGGTCTGGCATTCCAGGACCCATGCCAGCTGGCTGTGTTCGGGGACCTGGCTTTGCACGAAAACCGTGGACTTCTGCGGATCCAGTCCGACAGCAAGGAGCTGCGCGAACGACGCGTACGTGCGGCGGCGCAGCGCTTCAGGATCATGGTCAACGGTGATGGCGTGCTGGTCGACGACGCAGTAGTACGCGTCATGTGTCCCCTGAAGCCGCACCCACTCGCGCAGGGCGCCGAGGTAATTTCCGATGTGAAAGGCATCAGCCGTGGGCTGGATACCGGACAGGACGCGGGGCGGACGGGTCATCTGCTCATTGTGTCGGATCGATCGTCGCCGCTGTCCGGACGGCTACGCGGGACACACGTCGACCGTCCAACTCGACCACGTGGAATTCGTGCCCAGCCGCCTTGACCACATCGCCCACGAGTGGGACGCGGCCGAGCAGCGCCACGACGAACCCGGCCACCGTCTCATACGGTCCTTCGGGCAGCGCAAAACCGGCCACCTCGTCGAAGTCCTCTAGGTTCACCAAGCCATCCATCACGATCTCGCCCGGCGTCGAGGACGATTCGTGAATTCGCACGACGTCGTACTCGTCCGTGACATCGCCGATGAGTTCCTCCACGAGATCTTCCAGCGTCACGATTCCTGCGGTGCCGCCGTA
>JBAWXR010000024.1:0-17837 GCA_037143955.1 Actinomycetes bacterium | reverse complement strand
CCCCGCGGCTGGCCAAACATTGGCGTCAGACCCTCGGATTGCAGGTGGGCGAGGTACTTGTCGGCATGGCCTCCATCGGGTGCCGGTTGCGGGACGGACAGCATGTATTCGCGGTTGAGTTCGATCTCAGGGAACACCGGCTGCCTGCCTTTCGCCGCTGCTGCGCGGTCCATGTCGGTTCTGATGATGTCAGCGACGCGAGCCCAGGTGATGGGGGCAGATGCGTCCGCCGCGATGCGCGCTTCGTGAGCTTCGCGAGCAGCGCGACCCAGTCCATGTCGACGCACCGCGTCCGCAAGAGCCGACGCGCTACCGGTTTCGACATAGACGGCAAGGTCACGTCCAGCTTCGGCGAGAGACGAATTGGACGCGACGATCGGGAGCTTGCCAAATGCGATGCTCTCCGACACGGGAAGTCCCCAGCCTTCGTAACGCGACGGGTACACGGTGAACTGCGCATGCGCATAGAAGCGCGCAAGTTCTTCATCGGGGACACTCGTGGACAGCAGACTGACCTTGCCACCCAAGCCGTGCGTCATGACGTACTCGTGCAAGAACTCATTGGCATGCCAGCCCAGTCGACCGACGCATACGAGATCAGGCACTGCATCAGCACCGATCTGCTCAATCATCTGCTGCCACGCGCGCAAAGCGACGATGTGGTTCTTGCGCGACTCCACTGTGCCGACGAGAAGTGCATAGGGACGCGGCCACGGGGACTCGGTGGTGTCGTACTGACCGGGTGTGAGACCACACGGCAGGCCGGTCACTCCACCGGGTGGCGCAGCTGTGCGCTGTTGAGTGCAGTGGAACTCGTAGTCACGCCGGCTGGATTCAGAAATCGCTGGGACGGCCGACGCGCACTGCGTGATGAGGTTCAGGTATCGATCGAAGAGCCGATTGACCGCAGCCGTATGCCCGGCTTCCATGACGGGCGTGAGGTCATAGAGCAGGAAGACCAATCGTGCCCCGCGAGCCGCGGCGTCACGCGCGGCCATCATCAGCGCGTCGTTGATCCATGCAGCGCCGAGGAACGTGAGCACGGTGCCGACTTCGATCTCCACTGCAGCGCCCTGGCGCGCCCGGGCAAGGCAGGCCGTCGCAGCAGTGGCTAGCGCAGGTCGCTCGGACGAGCGCTGGAGAAGCAGCATCGACGTCTCGTCGTGGGTCAAGGGCACGAAAACCCCACGTCCTCGGTCCAGGACGACAGCCTGGGTGTCGTCGTGCGCCAGCAAAAACGGGGCGGTCTCAGCAATGACCCGTTGGACGCCGGACACGGACTCCTGCCGTTGCAGGAACTCCACGAGATCCGTGACGTCCAACGCGTTCATGGCCGCCAGCGTAGGCCCGACTACCCTCACCACCGTGTCCCGAGGCTCACGATGGATCGACGCGGCGCTGATCTTCGTGATCAGCGCATTCGTGGCATTCGGATCCACCGCACAACGGGTCACCGGTTTCAACACCCCGGACTCTCAGTTCTACGCGTCGTATGCACTTTTTGGCGGCACTGTTGCTGATCGGTCGGTCGAGCCGGCCTACACCTGGACGCGCCTGGGATCGATCGCACCGAGCCGACTACTCGTGCTGGCCTTCGGTGAGAACGGGCTGCAGGTCTGGCGCTGGATTCTCATCCTGGTCATCGTGGCCTCGCTGTACGCCATGGTTCGACTGCACGGCTCCCGACTGCTGGCGTCAGCGATCGCGCTTCTGGCTGCGCTGAGCACCGTGGTGCTCGGTTTTGCCGGCAACACCTACCTGACCTGTGCCGTCATGGCCGGGGTGCTTTTGCTCGTCATGATCGGCGTCTGGGGTTCGCTCACGACATCTCGCTGGCCCTGGCTTCCCCCACTCTTGTCAGGTGCCGCGGTCGGTTGGTTGGTGATGATCAACCCCTACGGGGCTTTTCTGGGAGTGACCATGTGGGTCGCGGTGCGTGGCGTCGGGTTTTTCCGCGCCCAAGTCCGACCTATTCCTACGCGCCGGCAGATGCTCGGACGTGACGCCGGCATGGCACTGCTCGGCCTCATCGTGTCAATGTTTGCGTTTCTCGCCGCAGGCGTGGCGATCTTCCCCGGCCGCGACTGGTTCCAGACGTATCTCACATGGAACGCTCGCTTGGACTACGCATCGTTCATTGGCGACGCCACCACCTGGCAGCACGACATCGCACTCTTGCTCTCCCTGTCCGGCATAGGCGTGGGCGTCGTCGCGGTCCTTGCACGTCGGACCCGGTGGTCCGCGGTGGCCTTGGCTGTGCCCATCGCCAGCGTGGCGTTCACCGCGGTCTACTACCTGCTGGTGCGAGGTCCATGGCTTGAGGCACCGACCTACGTGGCACTCCTGTGGCCCGGATTCCTTGCGGGAGTTGCCCTGTCCGCCTCCGCGCTGCTGGGCCATCGCAAGCTCGGGGTTGCTGGCTGGGTCACGCTGGTGGTCGGAGCCGGCGTGGTGATCTGGGTCGGACGATGGGACGGCACGCTGTCGTATGTCACCGGTGTGCTGCTCGCTTTGGCGGTGGTCGCGCTTATGGGTGGAATCGCCGCGATCTCCCTCGCGCCCGTGGCCGCTCGGCAGTGGGAGCACATCCTCGTGGGAATCGCCGCCATCGGGTGCCTGGTCGGTATCGCCGTCGTCGGCCAGTTCATGGCCAACGGACGCGGACTCTTGGGCACCTACGGCCAGTACCCCTTGCGTGCGGCGTACGTGAACTTCGAGGCGAGTCTGCTGCAGCAGTCCAACATTGAGGCAGAAGCCTGGGTTCTGGACCACACCACGGACACCGACCGCATTGCCATATGGACCGACAACGCACGCCTTGGCGCCGGAGCAGCGGGCATGCAGTTGTGGGGCAAGTACAACCTCGTCACAGGAAACAACACCCTGCAGCCCGGCGACCTTGATCACTTGAACGAACTCCAGCCGACCGCGATTGCGATGTACGCGCCAACCCAAGAGCAGATCTACGCGTTCTGGCAGTCACTACCGGGCTCTATCGCCGCAACAGTGCCTGACTGCACGGCGGTTGCGTACCGCGGCATCGACTCACCGACGCTGCAGGTGTGCGTCACGCACCTGGGCAATCCGCCGGCTTAGCGCGGCTCGCGCAAACGCTTTAGCGCGCGGCGCGGGCAATACTCCGCAGCGACAACGCCTGCTGCATGGACTCCGTGGTCGCGAGTGGCGAAAGCCCGGCGCGCAGATCGCGCGCACGTGACAGTAGTTGCGGAGCGCGCCCAAGGCCGCCGATCGAGCGCTTCATCCCCGAGCTCGCCTGCCGACCCCGGTCAATGCCCACCTGCTGGTCTGCACGAACGCGGTAATCGATAGCGACCTCGGTGTCGACAAGCATTCCGCCCACCACGCACGCAGCCAGACTCCACCATCTGTCGCGCAGCCAGCCGAGTGGGGGAACGAGTGCGGGAGCCAGGCGCGAGACTCGAATGGCACTTGCACCACCGGTGGCCACCGAATGCCCCAACGCATAGGCGAACTGCGCCTCGGCCGGCCACGTCGCGAAGGCCGAGTCGACGGGGAACGCCTCACGCAGACGCGCTGGCGCGCCCGCGCCACCACCATCGTCATACGTCAGCACGCCGTCGCCGGCCACCATCGCCAGCATCTGATCACGCTCGAGCACGGCCGCCTGATGTGCGATGCGGCCGCGATGCCACACGTCGTCGTGGTCGCCGAGCACCACGATGTCGCAGCCCAGCGTGCGCGCATGCGTCGCGCCCTGCACGAAGTTGTGCGCAGTGCGAGTGAGTGCATCGCCAGCAACGGAGCGTGACTCCAGTAGAACCGCCGACGGCGCCATCGCCATCACGACGTCGTGTGTGCCGTCGGTCGAGTGGTCGTCCACCACGATGATCGTGTCGGCTGGTCGCTCCTGTGCCACCACACTCGCGAGCGTCTGCTCCAGCCATGTGTGAGCGTTATGCGTGACGATAAGCGCGGCTACACCCGTCATGCTTTAGTCACCAGACGTTGTAGCAGCGCCTCGTAGTCCGACGTCACCGCATCCCATTGGTACGCATGACGAATACGGTCGCGCCCCAGTTCCGGAAGATCCGCTAGGCGTGCCTCGAACTCCCCTGAAGCAACGCTGTTGAACAGTGCTGTCAGCTGCTGCGCATCGGCCCAGAAGTAGGCATTGCCGGCGGTGACCTCGCGGTTGAATTCCACGTCATACGCGAGCACGGGCGCACCCGCGCCCATGGCGCGCAGCAAAGAGGGATTCGTGCCGCCGACGGAGTGACCGTGGATGTAGGTACGGCAGTGGCCGTAGAGCTGGTCAAGAAGCTCCTGGTCGTAGATACCTCCGGTGAACCGAATGCGTTCATCGCCATGTCCGGCTTCGTGAACGCGATCGACGTACCACTGCGAATACGGCGCGCTGCCCACCACGAGCAGTGGGCGTTGCTCAGTACTCGCCCGGAATCCATGCACCGCCTCCAAGACATGGTTCTCCGGCTCAAATCGCGCCACCACGAGATGGAAGTCGCGCGAGGTCACACCGAGTTCGCCCAACCGCGTTGCCTCGGGGTGAATCACGTCGGCGCCGTAGGGGATGACCACGCACTCGCGTCCGTAGCGTGCGCGCACGTGATCAGCAATGGCCTGCGCGTCTGCGATTACCGCATCACCCCACTGCACGGCTGCCTTCTCGGCCCAGCGGTAGTACTTGGCACCCGCGCCGCGCCACTTCTCGCGACGCGACTCAAGGCCGTCCAGGTGAATCGCGGTGGGAATGCCGGCGAGGGCAAGGGGCTTGAGTAGGGGCGCGTTGCCCGCGTTGAGCAACAGCACCGCATCTGGTCGGTCGCGCACGATGGCGTGCGCGGTGGAGACCGCTGTGTGTGAGAGCGTCTCGGCCATGCGATGGCGGATGGCGGGGGCATTCACCAATCGCATCCCACGAAACTCACGCATGGACTGTCCGGGATTGCGGCAGTAGACCGTGACGTCGTAGCCACGCTGAACGAGCCGAGTGCCGATCTCCTCGACCGCTGTCTCAAAGCCGCCATAGAGCGCGGGTACGCCGCGCGTTCCCATGAGGGCCACCTTCACCCGACCACCGTACTGCGCTTCACGCGCGCACCTGTCGCACGCGTGGTCGAGCATCATGCGCTGATAGCCTCGCCGCGTGCAGGTGCGACCGCTTTCCATCGATGGCGTGTGGGAATTCACCCCGTTGCTTCGCCCCGATGACCGCGGTGTTTTCCTGGAGTCATTCAAGGCTAGCGAGTTCGCCCCGGCCGTCGGGCATGACTTCACCCTCAAGCAGATGAACATCTCGGCCTCGCGGCGAGGCGCCGTCCGTGGCGTTCATTTCGCCGATGTTCCCCCGGGCCAGGCCAAATACGTGCAGTGCTTTGCCGGTCGCATCCTCGACGTAGTCGTGGACATCCGCGTGGGGTCGCCCACCTTCGGGCAATGGGACGCCGTCGAACTTGATGATCAGGATCGCCGGGGGCTCTACATCTCCGAAGGACTGGGCCACGCCTTCTGTGCATTAAGTGAGCACGTCACGGTGGGTTACCTGTGCAGCGAGCCGTACGCCCCGTCGCACGAGCATGGCATCCATCCGCTTGACCCCGAGCTTGCATTGCCCTGGCCCGAAGGCGAACGCGTGCTGTCACCCAAGGACGATGCCGCACCCACGTTGGCCCAGGCTCTCGAGCAGGGCTTGCTACCCACCTGGGATGCCTGCCAGCAGTGGCGCACCCACCTGCTCGGCTGACGCAGACCCAAGCACGTGACTAACTACGGAGCGCACTCCGGGCAGTACGCGTTTTGCCCCACACTGAATTGCACAGGAACGATCCTCGGATCAGTGAGCCCTGCAAGCATCGCCCCGGTCGACGGTCGGAACCACAGTGTCGCGAACGTCCACGTGGGTTGGAATCGCTCAGCCAACTGCATGTAGGCAATCGTCTTGGCGTCGTAGGGGAATGGCGGCAGATCGCGGTAGTACGCGTTCTGTGCTTTCGACATCACGCCGTGTAGCGACGCCACCCACAGATTGGGAAGCGTGCCCGAGCCGTCGAACAGCATCGTGACGTCTTGCGGGTACGGCTCAGCAGCACTGGCAGCGCCCACGATTGACGTACCGACCAACTCGTCGTTGATCCCCCGCATACGTTCCACACCGGCCTGCACGGCAGGCGCAGAACTAAATCCGTTGCCAAGTCCATCGGGGGAGGATCCGATGAAGCCGAACATCGACACCGCAATGGCACCGGCGAGCAACACGACAATCACCCCGGTGGATCTCTTGACGCGGCTCAGCACCCAGGTGACCGCAACACCCGCTAACGCAGCAACAACGGTCACGACCGCGAGTAAGGAGCCATCAAGAGGCTTCAGTACGTAATAGGCGTGCAGTCGCGTGATGCCGGCCGCATCGGCGGAGAAACAGAAGTACAACGCCAGCAGACACGCACCAATGACCGGACCCACCACTGCGACACCGAGCATCCAGCGCCCCGATCGCGCAAGCATGACCAGCACCAACAGCACAATCAGCGGCGAGGCAAGCGCCATCGCGATATTGAACGGCACCATTCCACTGCTGACTGCCCCAAGATTCTTGGAGAAATCTGCCGACGTGGTGCCGGGTTCCACACCCAGGATTGCCGCGCTCAGCGTGACCGCCACCACGGCCCCCAGCACCGCGGTGCCGATGAGCCACGCGATCCCCACCGCGCGTCGCCAACGAATCAGCGCGACCGCTACGACAACACCGGCCGGCACAATGCCCAGCACGAGTGGGGTCCACAGGCCGATCGCGACCAGCGCGCCCAACGGAACCAAGAACCAGCCGAGTACGCGCGCGGATCTCATGCTGCGTGCTGACAGGTAGGACACCAGGACGACAACCGTCATGCCCATGACAAAGTTCGTGAATCCGCCGTTGAAGAGAAACGTCGGAGATCCCAGGAGTGCGAACACTCCGAACGCCGCAGCACCGAGCACGCGCGACATCCGGCGATGGTCAGGCCCGGCAATGCGTCCGGCAAGGTCGCCGGCAACCCACGTCAGAGCAGCCATGCACAGCGCGAACGACAGGGCCTGCCAGTGCGTGAACTGGATGACGAGTTCCTGTCGAGACAGAGTCTCTGCTCGCACCGCGAGCTCACCTAGCGCCCATGACGTGGTGTGCAGTGAGGGGTACCACTGATTCCAGGCAATCGAGCCATCGGAAGTGGGCCAGGTCGTGCTGCCTACTTCGTAGGTGTTGGCGAACGTGGTGAAGTGCCCTTGGTTGTCCCACCCAGCAAAGAACAGGCTGGCGATGACCTGCTGCACCGTGCGACCGGCGTAGGTCGACAGCAACCACACGACGGTCACCGCTGCGACAGCACCGGAGACAACGTCCACGGGATCGACACGCGGCAGCCCCACCGACCGCAGGCGCGGTACGGCCCGCAGTGCCAGAAAGGCCACGAGTAGGAGAGTGAGAAGCAGATGAGCGCTGGTGTGCGTTACCGGCGTGCTTCCCGCGCGCGGGAATACCACGGCAATGACGCCAAGCAGCACGATGAACGAGACCGACGCGCGCTCCACCACGGTGCGCCCCCACGGTGGCAGAAGGGCCAGCATGATCAGCCCGGCGGTCAGGCCCACCGGGGGAAGCAGCCATATGGCCGCGATCACCACCGCGGTGATGGCTGCCAGGACGACCCAGAATCTGTTCATCGCGACCATTGTGAAGGGTCGAGCAGAATCCACGGTCAGGACCCGGTGAATGTCATCGCAACGTCGACGGGGGCCGACTGCACCGCGCTGACCACGGCCGTGGAGCCCTGTGTCTTCATGCCGTCCTGGGGCTGAGGCACAAATCCGGCCGGTGCCTCCACCTGCACGGTCAGAGTGGATGGATTCCAGAGTGACTGCGGAAGAGCGCGGAGCGTGTAGTAGAGCTCGCCACCAGGGCCACTGAACGCGCCGGCAGGCATGTCGTAGTCAATGGACAGTGCGGCTTGGCCGGCCGGCTTCGTCCACCCCACAACACGCACGAATCGGTGACCGAATCCGTCATCAGCCCAGCCCCCGCCGAGCTGAGAGTGGTTCTTGAACGGCCGTACTGCAAAGCCCTGCGGATACGTCACGCGATAGTTCGTCGCAGCATCTGGCGCATACATGATGTAAGCCGCCTTGAGCCACGATGTCTCGTATCCGATGCGCTCGGGTGGACCCTCCGGTCGATCAGCGGGCGTGGCATTGGTGACGGTCATCTGCTGCGTCACGTGCGCGGATCCGTCGGCATTGAGGTGCACGTTCACCAAGACATTGCGCTGCTGGAAAACATCGACCTTGCTCTGGTTGCCATTCTGCGTGTACATCGCAGACCAGTCCCCTGTTGGCGGATCACTGACCTCTCCGGCCGTGCCACTGTCGATGGCCAATTGCTCAAGAGCCGCATTACGCATCCAGAACTGCACATGCCTCCCCGGTGCGGTACTCAGCATGGCCTGCGCGGCAGCAACAAGATCGTCGCCGCCGAGAATGCGATTGAGGAGATCGTCGAGCAGTTTCTGATTTGCTTCCTGCCGCGCGACCGCGTCCTGCTGTCCGAACGTTTGGTACGCATCGATCAAGAGAATCTTTCCCAGTTGCGCGCCGTCGACTTTTCCGTACGCATCCGACGTGATGGGGCCGGTCGCGTTCAAGACTGCCGCGATCGCACTGAGGTCAAGGGTGATGACTCCATCGATGTGTGGAAAACCACCACCGGCCCAGGCGCCGGCCATCTCCTGCCCCGAGAACAGCAGGTTGGGGTGGGTGTTGGTGACCACGAATGGACTGTTGCGCGGATTGGTGTCGAAGAACGGGTTCGCACCCGGTCCCCACCACGTCACCGGCGCATTGAGAGGCGGAAAGAGCTGCGTGCTGGTCTGTCCCTTGATGGGGATAGAGATGCGTCCGTTGTCGAACTCGACCATCAGCAGCGACAGCGGTGCACCACCGGAGGCGCGCATCTCCGCTTGATTCTCGATCGCGACGAGGTATCGACGTGCGCCATTGGCCCCCAGTGCATCCGGTAGCGTCGGTGCGATTCCACGCAACGCACCCACCGCCTGACGCACCGGCTTCATTTCGCGAAGCGCTTTCGTGCGCACCTTGTCCAGCAACGTCGCAAGTCGACCCGAGGTTTGCATGGCGACGAGGTCGTTCTGCGCCGCGGCAAGGTTGGTGTCGGCGTCTGCGACTTGGGCAGGGAGGTCGGTCAGGCGCTGCAGATTGATGGCGCCGTCTTTGAAGATGCGTGGTCCGCCGCTTTTGCCTGACAGGTCACCGTAGAGCTGCAGCAGACTTCCGGTGCTTGCCGCGATCTTGGTTGACGCCGACGCGAGCAGCTGCCAGTTTGTCACAGCTGTGCCCACCAGTGGCAGGTGACCGACGAGCTCGATCTGCGGCGTGTGCGCTGATCGTTCAAGCCATTGAGCCGACTGACCGGCTTCGTCCGCCTGAGACAGGGCCTCCGTGTAGCTGCCGGACGTGAGTCCGTTCGCGGCGGCCGACAGGTGGCTCTGGAGACCATTGCCACCGAATGCCAGCGCCCCGACGGAGTAAAGGATTCCCAGTTGGAGCCAGAGGAAGAACACCCCGACGGCCGCGGCCAAGCCGAGCCCCACCAGCGTGAGGAGTCGACGGCCGGTCACTTGGCGAGTATAGGTTTGCTGGCCCTCGAATTAGAGGTCGCGTATACGCCGATCAAGAACAGCGCCTGACGGCTAGTACGCACCGCGTCCGAGCAGGACGGCCTTGATGGTCTTGGCCACGATGATGAGGTCCAGCGCGGGGGACCAGTGCTCGACGTAGTCCAAGTCCAAGCGCATGCGTTCGTTCCAATCAACGTTCTTGCGGCCGGACACCTGCCACAAGCCGGTGAGTCCGGGCTTGGTGAGGTGGCGGCGGTGGTCGGCATCGCCCAGCAGAGGCATCTCGTCGACCAGTACGGGTCGGGGCCCGACCAGCGACATCGTTCCGCTGATGACACTGACCACCTGAGGCATCTCATCAATCGACCAGCGGCGCAGGAAGCGCCCGAACGGTGTGATGCGTGGGTCGTGGCGGTAGCGCTCGGTGATGTCATCGTCGGGTTCGCCGATGACTTGATCGCGAATCTGATCGGAGCCGACATACATCGTGCGGAATTTGGGGATGCGGATCAACTGGCCACCGCGGCCCACCCGCTGCTGCCAGTAGAACATCGATCCCGAGCTCGTGAACTTGGTGCCTACGGCAGCGATGAGCATGAAGGGCAGGAACACACAGAACAACACACCACCGAACACCAGATCGAGCACGCGCTTGATGGCACGCTTAGGGCCGGTCAGGTGCGGCTCGTCCAAGTGGAGCAGCGGCAGGTCGGCGGCCATACGCATCGTGACGCGAGGCCCGGCAATGTCTCCAACTGTCGGCGCAACAAGCAGGTCGACTCGCGGACCTTCCAAGCGCCAAGCAAGGCGTTGGATGATCGTCTGCCCCATGGCTGGTGAACCCGCGACAGCAACAGTGTCGGCCTCTTCAAGAGAGATGCAGGCCATCACTTCGTCGAGCCATGCATCCAGTGCATCGGGTGTGGCGTTGACCGGCGGTTCTTCGAGCATGTCCACGACGGTGAAGCCAGCAACGGGATCACGGTCAAGCATGTCCACAACGGTGCTGCGTATCGGCTCACTGCCGATCACGACGGTGCGGTGTAGGAAGTGTCCATAGCGACGTTCATTGCGCAGCCACGCGCGAAGACTCCAGCGCACCGCGAGCAGCAGCGTCAGCCCCACCGCAAACGTGATGAGAACGAACCCGCGCGAAAGATCGATCTTGAAGGCGAATGCTGCAATGGCGGTGCCGGCGAGCACCGTGACCGACACCGAAACGACCCGCTTGAATTCCTCTGAGCCCACACCAAGGATGCGGGTGTCGTAGGCACCGCGAAGGATCATGGCGAGCACCCAGGCGAGTGCAATCACCAGCGTGATCGACAGGTACGCCGGGTCGTTGAGCTCCACTGAGTAGGGGATCGACCATCGCAGGACGAAGCCAGCCAGGCAGGCAACCAGGATGGCGACAACGTCGAGGATGACCGCGCGAGTGACGTACACCTTCAAGGGGTCGCGACGCAGGTGCGGCCGGTCGCGATGCGTGTGCGCCTCGGCCCAGCCGATGCGACTGGGCATGCGGAGACGAATGGTGTGCTGAAGGTCAGCGCCGTCAGCCTCAGGCTCGTGCTTATCCAGCGACATGTCTCACCTCGACCATGAGGCTAGCAGCGCCCACATGAATCGGGCCCCTCCGTAGAGGGGCCCGACATCACGATTGCGCGTGAACCTCTATTGGTAGAACAGCCGCACCGGTACCTCGGTGAGGGTGATCGTGCTGCCACCCGAGGCCTCCTTGCAGTTCTGGAGCGGGTCACACACCAGCTGGACACCGTCGGGAACGGTGTACTGGGCGTCGCCTGTCTCGGCCCAGGCCACCGTGGACTTGCCGCCCGCAAGGGAGAAGTTGCAGGTCACCACGCCACTGGCGTCGGTGCAGCCGTCGAACTTCTGGCCGATGACCCAGTTCTGCAGTGCGAAGAAGCCCTGCTCCGCATCCGAGCCCGGGTACGCCTGGATGCCCAGGAGGTCGTAGGGCTTCTGCGTCCAGATGTACCAGTACGAACGACCCACGTTGTAACGCAGATCGTCGATGTACGTGCGCACCACCCAGCCGGCCGCCTTGGCGCCGATGATGTCGACCTTGGGCTTGCCCGCGCCGGGGCCGGCGAGCCCGTAGTTGAGCTCGGTGTCCCACAGTGGGATGTCCGCAGGGGCGTTAGCGGCTGTCAGGAAATCCTGCACCGCCTTGATGGCCACACCGCGCTCAACCGGGTCGCCGGTAGAGGTCGGGTAGGTGTGGATCGCCATGACATCAACGGGCCAGTTCTTGGCCGCCAGTGCCGCGAGGTAGGCGGGGTAGAACTTGGTGAACGAACTCGCCAGTCGCGTCGACGGCGAAGCCGAGACAACAAGTGCTGCCGGGTCGATCTTCTTGATGATGTCGTAGGCGCGCTTGGTGAGCTCGGCCATCTCCTCGGGAGTTCCGTTCCAGAACGTCTTGAGGTTGGCCTCGTTCCAGATCTCGTACGCGGTGATGCGTCCCTTGTAGCGAGTCACGACCTGGGTCACGTAGTTGTCCCACGCGTTAAAGTCCTTGGGTGCACTGGCCGCATCGGCCTGCGGGTAGTCGTTCGGGCCCTTGGTCTTGGCATTCCACGCAGGAGTTGTGCCGAGCACCAGCAGGATGTCCTTCATCCCCTTGGACGAAGCGTTGGCGAGTGCGCCTTCGAGGTTGTCCCACTTGTAGACGCCGGGCGAGGTCTCGATCTGCGACCACGCGGTGCCGTTGTCCCACAGCCGCAGAGCGCCAAACGGAGCCGACGGCCACGCCTCGACTTCTTCGCCCTCGACGTGCATGCCGACCAGACCCGGCTTCACGCCATTGGGGTCGGCCGCGGTTGCGGCAGGGCTGCCACCTGCCGCTGCCGTGGACGAGTCCGAACTACTTCCCGACGAACATCCGGCCAGCAGCAGGGCACCTGCGACGAGCGCGGAGACGAGGGTTACTTGGGCGCTACGGTTCCGAACCATTGAGGCATGCTTCCAATCGTCATTTTGGCGCCAGGAGTGACTGGCGAACACTGGTTAAGCGCATTACAGGTAATCACGGCGCGAGGCGGAACCACAAACGGACCGGGCTTGCCGGACGCCCAGGCCATGACCTCGGGGGTGTTGTTGTCGCCGGTCTGGCAGGTGTTGACCTGAGCTGTCGCGCACGAGTAGAACGCGCCCTTGAGCCACGTCGCGACAGTGTTGTAGGCGGTAGCGGCCGTGCTGCCGGGCTGCATCGGAATGCCCAGCAGTGCGGGGCTGCCATTCCAGGAGTACCAGTACGCGCGACCGACACCCAGGCGAATGTCATCGAGGTAGGTCTGGGCGACGTACGCCGCAGCCGTGGTTCCGTCGATGTTCTTGTGCTTGTCGCTCTTGGCCGGGCCGGCGATGCCGTAGTTGATCCCGGTGTCCCACAGTCCCACGGTTGCCGGCACGCCAGCCTTGCGCATGTCTGCCTGTACCTGTCCGATGGACTGTGCACGCGTAGCCGGTGTGCCCGGGCCTGCTGGGTAGAAGTGCGCGGACACATCGGTGATAGGCCAACCGAGCTTCGCAAGTTCCTTCATGTAGGCCGGGAAGAACTTCTTGTACGCGCTCTGCATGCGCACGGTGGTGCTGGCCGCAACAATGCGCGCGGTGGGGTCGTTTGTCTTGATGATCTGCGCTGCAGCAGCAGTCAACTGCGCCATCTGCGCGGGCGTGCCCTGCCAGAACGTCTGCAGGTTGGCCTCATTCCAAATTTGGTACGACTCGATTGAGTTGGCGTAACGCTTGGAAACCGCGGTGACCCAGTCGGTCCAGTCCTGCATGTTGGGCATGGATGCTGCACCGGGGTAGGGGTAGGTGCCCTGCTTGGCATTAGTGGCAGCCCACGTCGGGGTGGAGCCGAGGACGTAGAGGGTGCCGACGCGCTGCGCGTTCGCACCCTGGATCGCGTGATCCAGGCCGTCCCACCAGAACTGGCCGCGGGACTGCTCAACCTGACCCCAGGCCACGCCGGCATCCCACAGGCGCACAGAGCCGTAGGTGGCTGACGGGTCCACTCCGTTGGCGATGCCCGGAACCTGCATGCCGAAGGCATACGGGCTCAACGGTCCACCGGTTGCGGCCTGAGCGCCGGGTGCGGCAAGCGCGATTCCTGTGAAAGCGATAGCTGCTGCGGCAAGGCTGGCGAGGGCACGACGCATGAAAGGGCCTTTCTGAATGGGTGTTCTAGGACCCTAACCCAGAAATACGTCTATTTCGGTCAGCGCCGCCGCAGGACGTACAAGCTCTGACCGTCTGTTTCCCTGCCGTACTCATAGCGGTCAACCGCGAGGCCGGCCGCGTGGACATGGTCCTCAAAGTGCCGGCGGGAGAACCGCGTGCAGTGCAGGCGTCCCTTCCAGGTCAGGGGGCCGTATTCCTCGGGATTCTCGACCCAATCGGGCACGTCCTCCTCGACGAAACACGTCACGAATGCCTTGCCCGTCGGGACCAGAGCTTCTGCGATCAAGGTGAGGTACGCCTGAGTGTCCTCGTCGTTCATGTGCGAGAAGACCGAGTACGCGTACAGCACATCAACAGTTCCCGTGCTTGCGGCAAGGGTGCGCTCGGGAGTGCCATCGGGGTTGTATCGCTCGTTGCTGACATCCACGCAGGTGAAGCGGTAGCCCGGGCTCGCAAGGTTGGCGTTGGCCCAGTCGGTGAGTTCAGCCTGCACGTCGACACCGTGATAGTCCTCGATGCGATTCAGGTGGGCGCGAATACCCACGGCCAAGCGCCCCGCACCACAGCCCCAGTCAAGAAGTCGACTGGACTCGTTGAGTCCGGTGTAGTCCTGAAGACGCTTCACATCTCGCACAGCCGTGGCGATGAACTGGGTGTCGTCCTTGAAGTGCTCGCCACCCATCCGAAATCGGCTCGGTGGCAGGACGAGGTTCTGGCGAAGTCGACCGCGACGAATCATGAGACCAGCCTAGGACGTGCGCAGCCTCACACGATCGCGCCTGTGGAACAATCCGCGACATGCAGGTTGCCTGGGACCAGTCGCGTGTCTACGTCGCAGGTCACAACGGGCTCGTGGGTTCGGCCATCGTGCGCGCCTCGGAAGCAGCCGGTACTGGCGAGATCATCGGGTGGCGCTCCAGTGACCTCGATCTGCGCGACCGTGACGCGACCATGGACGCCATCACGCAGGCAAAGCCGGACATCGTCATCGATGCAGCGGCTCGAGTGGGCGGCATCATGGCCAACTCCACGTACCCCGTGGAGTTCATGAAGGACAACCTGCTCATCCAGACCAACGTCATGGATGCCGCGCACGCATCAGACGTCAACAGACTGCTGTTCCTGGGATCGTCGTGCATCTATCCGCGCCACGCCACGCAACCGATCCGCGAATCGTCGCTCATGACCGGACCACTTGAGCCGACCAATCAGGCGTACGCGATGGCCAAGATCTCCGGCATCTTCTACATCGAGGCTTTCCGCACGCAATACGGCCGCCATTGGATCTCCGCGATGCCTACCAATCTTTACGGGCCGCGCGACAACTTCGATCTGCAGAGTTCCCACGTGCTCCCCGCGTTCATTCGCAGATTTCACGAAGCAAAACTCACCGGTGCGTCATCGGTCACGGTGTGGGGCACGGGTGCACCACGTCGTGAGTTCCTGCACGTCGACGATCTTGCCCGCGCCTGCATGCTTCTGCTCGAGTCCTACGACGATGCGCAGACGATTAATGTCGGGCTCGGCGACGACATGCCCATCCGCGAACTTGCAGAAACCGTCGCCGCTGTCATTGGCTTCGGCGGGACCATCGAGTGGGACTCGGCCAAGCCTGACGGAATGCCACGCAAACTTCTCGACACATCACGCATCAATGCCCTGGGATGGCAGCCGCAGATCGGTCTGCGTGAAGGCGTGGCCAGCACCTACGCCTGGTATCTCGAGAACGCTGCATGAGCACGACACCCGCGCAGGAGCCCGTACAGGTTCTGCTTCCTGATCGTCGCTGCCTCTTGGTGCGACTCACCGCCACAGAAGGACGCAGGCTCGAACTCCTCGACGTCATCAACACCTACGCGGACGGCCTGGCTGAAGAGCCTGGGACCGAACTCTTCATGGTGTCCCTGGATCCCGATGATGCGAATCTGGTGTGGATGTACGAAGTGTTCCGCGACGAGAAGGCTGAGAACGCCCACCGTGCCGCAACAGGATTCGCCGACATGCTTGCCGGTGTGACTGATCTGCTGTCTGGTCCGCCCGCGATCCTGCGCATGGATCCCATTCGCATGGCCGTACAAGAGGGCGTGCTCACACAGGATTGGTCGTTGTAGACATGATTCTTGAAGTTGCGTTCGTTCCCGTGCTGGCTGACCGAAAAGTTGAGTTCGAAGCAGCCATCAGCGACGCCGTAGACACGTTGTTGTCCGCAGCAGACGGCTTCCTCGGCTACACATCACACGGCTGGGGTGTAGAGCGCCCGCATGTCTTCATGTTCACGGTGGCATGGCAAACCCTTGAGCATCACACGGTGGGCTTCCGTGAGTCGGATCTCTTCACCCAGTGGCGGGCCGTGATCGGACCGTTCTTTGACGGCACACCCGTCGTTGAGCACTTCGCCATCAACTGACGAATACGTTGCGGCTTAACTGAACGGTGGGCGCTCGTCCAGCTTCACACTCATGCGACCCGCAGTGCGCCACAGGCGTGCCACCGAGTCACTGTCTTCCGGAGTGACGAGGTTTCCCATCACTCGCAGAGCGATGGTCATGATTGGTCGTGAGCGCATGCCGATCGGCCCGAGCGATGACAGGAACCCGGGAACCGTCAGGAAACCTGCGAGTCGACGAGCGATGGAAAACGCATACCCGTAGTGCCCGCGCAGCGTGCTGACCCACGCGTCGCCGTAGTCGAGCGCGGGGTTGGGTACCGTTGACAACAGAAGTTGAGCCGCAAGGTGCCCGGTCTCAAGCCCGTAGTCGATCCCCTCACCGTTCAACGGATTGACGCAGCCCGCTGCATCGCCCACCAACATCCAGTTGGGGCCTGACACCCCACTGACGGCTCCACCCATCGGCAACAGCGCAGACCACGGTGCACGCACATCTCCACTGAACTTCCATGACTCGCGCTGATCGTGCGCATAGTGGTCGAGGAGCTGGCGCAGGTTGATGTCAGCAGGATGCTTGGCGGTGGCCAAGGTGCCGACACCCACGTTGACTTCGCCGTCGCCGAGCGGAAAGACCCAGCCGTAGCCCGAGAGCAGTTCGTTGTGCTCGCCGCGTAGCTCTAGGTGCGATGAGATCCACGGGTCATCACTGCGCGCCGAATCGATGTACCCACGTGCAGCAACGCCATACGCCGTCCCGCGATGCCACTCGCGACCCAGTCGTCGACCTAATTGCGACTTTGCTCCATCGGCAACGATCAGCCGTCTGCACGTAATCGTGCGCTGCTGTGCTGATCGACCCGACCCCACACTGAAGTGCACTGCCCGAACCTGTCCGCGGTCGAATTCCACGGCGACCGCACGATGGCCATCAATCGGACGAGCGCCCGCATCCAACGCGACTTGGCGAATGGCGGCATCGAGTTTGAGTCGGGGCGCCGCGCCACCGAAATTCGGCAATGATCCGCCGGGCCAGGGCAGGTACAACTCTTGCCCGAATCCCGCTGCGCGCAGTCCCTTGTTGCGGGCTCGCCCATCGAGCCAGCCGAGCATTCCCAACTGGTCCAGTTCCGCAATGGCCCGAGGGGTCAGTCCGTCACCGCAGGGCTTGTCCCTGGGGAATGCCTCTGCATCCGACAGGACAACGTCGAGTCCCCCTCGCGCTGCCCATGCTGCGGCGGCTGATCCGGCAGGGCCGGCACCTACGACAAGTACGTCAGTGTCGATCGCATCCGCGGTGTTCATGGCTCCACCATTGTTCCCGCATATGCGACCCTCGGCGAATCGTCGAGTCGCTTAGGCTCACTGACATTCGCGCCATCGCCGTCGGAATCACAGCATTCGCCCTCGCCGCCGCCGGATCCCTGGTGATTCCGTCCCTGTCGCACGCTGTCGACGAGACGGATTCCAAGCTGGGTGTCGCCAAGTCGGCAACTCTTGGGGCCAACACGCCCTTCAAGGAATCCTTCGGTGCATCGACAGGCAAGTCCTACCTGACGGTGGGGCTGGACGCT
>JBAWXR010000023.1:0-17896 GCA_037143955.1 Actinomycetes bacterium | reverse complement strand
CTCATCACCCGCGGGTGGTGCTCTGCCGGTGCTGCTCACGGCGGATCCGGGTCTCTCGGACTCGCCGACGACAGCCAGTGGCTACCGGATAACGCGCGCGGGCATAGATCCGCAGAAGTTCGCCAGGCAACTCGCATCGGCCCTTGGAGTGACCGGTGAACCACGCAGTTCGAACACCCAAATTGTGTCCGGCGACGATCCGCAGATCACGGTCAACCTCGACTCTCTACTGACGTGGAACTTCAGCGACACGCATGCGAGCGCAGATGCCCCCGTCGGCAAGCTGCCTACACGGCAACAGGCCATTGACCTTGCATCAACTCTTCTGGGAAAGCTCGGCGTGGACCTCACCTCGATCGACTGGCAGGTGGAGCGCGTCGACGCAGGCGTTCGCGTCACCGGGTGGCAGCTCGTTGCCCAGCAGCGCACCACACTGTCGTGGACCGTCACCGTTGGGCGTTCGGGCTCCGTTGTCTCGGCGACCGGATTCGCCGCGGGACTTCAGGAGGTTCCCGGCTATCGAGTTGTCGGAGCGGCGTTTGCCGTTCGCCGCGCTGGTCTCACTCCATGGACCGCGCTCCCACCGGTACCGGTGTCCTTGCCTGATGTCCCATCACCCTCACCATCGCTCCCGGTCGATGGTCGACTGCAGGTGGCGACACAGCACGTGCGCGTGACAGATGCGGTGCTGGGTCTTGCTCAGTACCTCCAGCCTGATGCGAGTGTGCTGATCCTGCCCTCGTACCTGCTGACGGGCGCGGATGGTTCCGTGTGGTCACTGCTAGCCGTGACGGGGGACGCCGTGTCGTTCGGACCCGATCCGAGCCCATCAGCCTCGTGACATTACGGTTGTCCGTGCACGTCACCTGGCGAGGTGGCAGAGCGGCCGATTGCAGTCGCCTTGAAAGCGACCGAGGGGCAACCCTCCGGGGGTTCAAATCCCTCCCTCGCCGCGCACGAGTCATGTCACGAGAACGGTGGAGGACTCCCTGACCATCGACGTATACTCCCCAGGGCAGATCTTGGGGATGGTGACGGCCGACCTTGCCGTTCTGGCCGTCATTCACGCCCTTATCGGTGGGCCCGCGCCTCGATGGCCTCAGCGCTGGCTCACCCGCGATGTCGGCCCGCTGCGCTTCCTGTCGTTCGAGACGCCGAACTTCTACCGAAAGCTCCATGTGCCGTGGCTGGCACGGCACCTGCCAGAGGCCGGCGACACCTTCGGTGGTGAGAGCAAGAGCCAGCTGCCGGGAAACGACCCCGCTGCTTTGCAGCGATACCTCGTCGAAGTAAGACGTGGTGAGTGGGTGCACTGGCTGTCTATGCCGACCTGGATCGTGTTGATCTTCCTGCCGTGGAACACCTGGGGCCTTATCGTTCTGTGGGCATTCATCACCGTCGGTATCAACCTGATGTTTCTCTCCGTCTTGCGATACAACCGACTGCGAATCGAACGGATCCTGCACATCACTTCCGAAAGGACTCAGGCGTGAACAGCTTCGGCGTGCGCTCCATGACTGCTCAACTTCATCGCGTCGCCGTTCGCCCGCCGTCACGTCGTGGGGATTACGCGGTCGCGCATTGGGCGCAGCCGTTGGACCTCGACCTGCTCGAGCGCCAGCATGCGGCATTCGTGACTGTGCTTGAGTCCCTCGGCTGCACGGTTGAGACTCTCCCGGCCGCCGATGACATGTGTGACGCCTGCTTCGTGTACGACCCCTCGTTTGTGACCGGCCGCGGTGTCCTGGAATTCCGTGGCGCCAAGGCGGTGCGCGCAGGTGAACCACCACTCCTAGCCGCCCAGCTCGCCGACCTCGGGATCCCCACGATTGCTCGACTCACCGCGCCGGCGACCGCCGACGGGGGCGACATGTTGTGGCTGGACGAATCCACGCTCGCGGTAGGACGTAGTTACCGAACCAATCAGGCGGCCATTGACCAGCTTCGACCGGTGCTGGCAGATGAGGGCGTGACGATCGAGACCTTCGATCTTGTGCATGACCTTGGCCCGGAGTATTGCCTGCACCTCATGAGCGTGATTTCACCCGTGAGAGATGACCTTGCTGTCGTCTACGAGCGGCTCGCTCCGGTGGCTCTCCTGCAGGCTCTGCAGGCACGTGGCATCGAGGTTCTCGCGCTCCCGGAAGAGGACTACCTGACGCTGGGATGCAACATTCTCGCGGTCGCTCCGGGCGTGGTAGTCCTCGCTCACGGTAATGACGCCACGGCCAAGGCGCTGCGCGATCACGGTGTCGAGGTGCACTTCTACGATGCCAGTGAAATCAACAAGGGTGAGGGCGGGCCTACGTGCCTGACCCGCCCTCTGCATCGCTCCTAGAGACGACTAGGCGGTCAGTGAGGCCGTGTCGATGACGAAGCGGTAACGCACGTCGCTGGCGACGACGCGGTCCCAAGCTTCGTTGACCTGCTGGACGGCGATGGTCTCGATGTCGCTGACGATGTCATGAGTGCCACAGAAGTTGAGCATTTCCTGTGTCTGTGGAATGCCACCGATCATTGAGCCGGAAATCGTGTGGCGCAGATCGAACAGCGAGAACGCCGGAATCTGCAGGGGTGCGGGTGGCGCGCCTACGAGTGCCATGACGCCGTCGAGATTCAGCAGCGACAGGTAGGGGTTGAGATCGATATCAGCCGACACTGTGTTGGCGATGACGTCGAATGAATACTTCTGCTCCTTCATCGCGGCCTTGTCCGAGGACAACAGAAAGTGATGAGCCCCGAGGCGGCGGGCGTCCGCTTCCTTGGCTGCAGAGTGGCTGATCATGGTGACCTCGGCACCCATGGCGACCGCAAGCTTCACGCCCATGTGCCCCAGACCGCCCAGACCCATGACACCGACCCGCATGCCCGGGCCGACCTTCCACTTGGACAGGGGATTGAACAACGTGATGCCGGCGCACAGCAGTGGAGCGGCGCCATCGAGTGACAAGTTCTCAGGAATCGACAGGACGTAGCGCTCCTTGACCACGATGCGTGTGGAATATCCGCCATAGGTCGGCGTGACACCGTCGCGCTCGCGACCGTTGTAGGTGGCTGTGTTGCCGCCATCGAGGCAGTACTGCTCTTCGCCGCGAACACAGTTGGCGCAGGATCCGCACGAGTCGACGAAACATCCGACACCAGCACGGTCGCCAACCTTGAACTTCGTGACATTGCTGCCGACCTCAGACACGATGCCGGCGATCTCGTGCCCGGGAACCATCGGGAAGATGCCGTCAAACCACTCGTTGCGCCCCTGATGGATGTCGGAGTGGCAGATACCGGCGAACTTGATGTCGATGGCGACATCGTTTGGCCCGACCTCGCGGCGCTGGATCGTGTGCGGGACCAAAGGTGCACTGGGGGCGGGAACGGCGTAGGCGAGCGTGTCCATCGGAACTCCTGGGATCGTGGGGTCGTGGCGTCAGTCGGCGGTGCCGAAGAGGTCCTCCAGGACCGCCCGCATCACTGCACCATCCACATCCTTGCCTGTCCACAGCTTGATCGCCACAAGGGCCTGGTTGACGAGCATGCCCAGCCCATCGATCGTGATACAGCCACGTTCCTGTCCTGCACGAATGAGGTTGGTCATGGGGGGATTGGTGATGACATCGGCCACCACCATCCCGGGTAGGAGAGTGTCGGAGTCGAAGTCCAGATGTGCGTCCACGTCGGGATAGAAGCCGATGGACGTGGCGTTGATGACGATGTTCGTGTCAGCGGGGATCGCGATGGTGTGATCCCACGCGATGAAGTCAGACGTTGCCGGCGTGCGGGACGCGATGAGGTCGGAGAGTTCTTGTCCGCGCCCCGCATCGCGATTAACCACCGTGACGTGCGCGGCACCTGCCAGCGCCGTCTCGACAGCGATGGCTCGTGCGGCACCACCGGCGCCGAACATCAGGACACGACTTCCAGTCGGGTCTGCGCGCGTGAGCATGGCCTCCACGAAGCCACGACCATCGGTGTTCTCACCTATCAGATGGCCGTCACGGATGACCACGGTGTTCACAGCGCCAATGACAGCGGCTGATGGAGCAAGTTCATCAAGGTGGGCAAGAACTGCAACCTTGTGCGGCAGCGAGCAATTGAACCCGAGCCACCCCATTGCCACTGCGCCGCGCACAGCGCCGGCAAGGTCAGCCGGCGCCACCTCGCAGTTGACATAGCGCACATCTAGTCCGGTAGCCCGATAGGCAGCCTCGACCATGGCGACGGTCGGGTTCTCGTCGGCCTTCTGGGCAAACGAGCCGGTTAAGCCACTGAGGAACGACGGCACGTCAGGCCTAGGCGCCGCGAACCGGGCCCATGGCCTGGTCCTTCTCCTCGACCTTGAGCGCACCCGTCATGATCGCCACCGCGTCGTTCATACTGAACGTGCTCGGCGTGATCACGGCTGCACGAGTACCCAGACGCTGCACGTGAATGCGATCGGCAACCTGAAACACCTGCGGCATGTTGTGCGAGATCAGGATGACGGGCAGGCCGCGATCGCGTAGTCCCTCGATCATCTTGAGAACCTGATTGGACTCGCGCACGCCGAGTGCGGCGGTGGGCTCGTCGAGGATGATGACCTTGCTCCCGAACAGCTGCGCGCGTGCAACTGACACTGCCTGGCGCTGTCCACCGGAAAGCGTTTCGACGGCCTGGCTCATGTCCTGCAAGGTGCCGATGCCCAAACGAGTCATCTCATCCTTGGACTTGACCTTCATGCCCTTGTGATCGAGCTGGCGCAGGACCTTGCCCAGGAAGCCGTCCTTGCGAAGCTCGCGACCGAGGTACATGTTGCTCGCGATATCGAGCGCGGGTGCGACCGCGAGGTTCTGATAGACGGTCTCGATGCCGGCCGTTCGTGCGTCGATCGACGACTTGAACGACACCTGCTTGCCGTCGACGAATATCTCGCCGGAATCAGGCGTCTCTGCACCGGAGATGCACTTGATGAGGGTCGATTTGCCGGCGCCGTTATCGCCGATGACCGCAAGCACCTCACCCGCATAGAGCTCCAGGCTGCAGTGATTGAGGCCCACGACGCGCCCGAAGGTCTTGAGCAGGTCTTTGGCCTGAACGACAGGCTGCAGTGTGGTGGTTGTGGTCATGAGCGAACCCTCCGAATCCACTGGTCGAGAGCAACTGCGGTGATGACGAGGATGCCGATGGCGAGGATCTTGTACGCCTGGTCCAGACCGGCCAGCGAGAGACCGTTGGACACCACACCGACGAGAACGGCACCGATGAAGGTGCCGATCATGGTGCCTCGACCGCCGAAGAGTGACGTGCCGCCGATCACGACTGCGGTGATGGAGTCGAGGTTTGCGTCGGGGATGACGTTGGGGCTGGCCGCGTTGACGCGTCCGATCGTGATCCAGCCGGCGATGGCCAGGATCACGCCGCCCACGGTGTAGACCGAGAACAGCACCCGATTGACTCGGATACCAGCCAGACCCGCCGCGACGGGATCGTCACCGACGGCGTACACGTGCTTGCCCCATGCGGTGTTGCGCATGACGTAGGCGAAAATCACGTAGAGCAGGATCATCGCGATGACGCCCCACGTGATGGTGAAGGGGCCGAGTTTGATGACGTTGCCCATCACCTTGAGAATGTCGGCGAGCTCTGTGTCACGGACGGTGCGACCAGTGGCGTAGATGAGCGTCAAGGCAGTGAAGATGCCGAGGGTGCCAAGGGTGACGATGAACGGCGGCAATTTCAGCCGCGTGATCAGCACGCCGTTGAGAGCACCCGCGCCGGCGCCAACCGCGATGCCGAGGACGAGTGCCAGCGGACCGGGAACGCCGTTTTCGAACGCGGACTTGGCCATGACCATCGTGGCGAACACGGTGATCGCACCGACCGACAGGTCAATACCGGCGGTGAGAATCACCAGAGTCTGCGCAACAGCGATGGCGCCGACAATCGACACCTGCTGCATGATCAGCGACAGGTTCGCGGGCAGCAGGAACCGGTGATTGAGCAAGTAGAAAATAATCATCGCGAGGATGAGCACCAGAAGCGGGCTCAGCCAAGGGAAGCGATGAAGTGCTCCCTGAATTCGGTAGAGAGGGCCCTTCTTATCGAGACTGTCGATAAGGGCCTCGGCGTCGGATGTCGACGTAGGGGTGCTCACCCGGTACCTCCTCGTGATGTTGCGGTGCCGCGCAGGTTCACACCTATGCGGGCGATGTGCGTGAGATTAGTGAAAGAACTGCGACTGTGCGTGGTTCGGGGCGGATTGCCCGTGACTGCCTCGTAGGAGAACAGAAACGGGGGCCGTGGGGAGATCCCCACGGCCCCCGCCCGATGCCCAACGTCAGGGTTTAGCCCCAGGCGTTGTCGATGCAGTACTGAGCATCCTTCTGCGGAGCCGCGGTGACCGTGGTCTGCGGATCGTCGGTGCAGAGGTTGACGCCCGTGTCAAAGAAGGCCTTGCCCTCTGTGACAGTGGCCTCGGTGCCCTTGGTGGCGAAGTCGAAGATCGCCTGAACACCCTTGTCGGCCATCAGCAGTGGGTACTGCTGTGACGTGGCGCCGATGATGCCGGCCTTGACGTTCTCCACGCCAGCCTTGCCACCATCAACAGACACGATGACGACGTCCTTGCCGATGGTCTTGCCAGCTGCCTTGAGGGCGTTGGCTGCACCAGCAGCGGTGGGCTCGTTGATCGTGTAGACGAGGTTGATGTTCGGGTTCTTCGAAAGGCAGGTCTCCATGCCCTTCTGGCCACCCTCCTCGTTGGCTCCGGTGGCCTCGATGCAAGCAACCTCGTAGTCGCCGCCCTTGCCGGTGGTGTACTTACCGGTCGTGGCGGAGCTGCCGATCTTGGTCACGTCGGGAACCTTGATACCCATGCCCGTCATGAAGCCGTTCGCGCGGTTGTAGTCAACCGACACGACCTTGTCATTGAAGATGATGAGCTCGGCGATGGTCGCCTTCGCGCCGTTGAGCTTGCCAGCGGCCCACTGGCCAATGGCCTCGCCCGCGAGGAAGTTGTCCGTGGCGAAGGTGATGTTGACGACGTCCGGCGGATCGGTCGGCGTGTCAAGTGCAATCACGTAGAGGCCTGCGTCGCGAGCCTTCTTGATGGCGTCGTTGACGTTGGTGGACATCGGGGTGATGAGGATGCCCTTCTGGCCCTGAGCAACGGCGTTCTCGATGGCCGCGATCTGGCCAGCGTCGTCGCCCTCCTGCTTGCCCGAAGCGACGGTCAGCTGGATGCCCAGCTTCTCGGCAGCCTGCTTCGCGCCGTTTTGCATGGCGACGAAGAACGGGTTGGTGGAATCCTTGGTGATGAGCGAAACAGCTACATCGCCTGCGGGTGCTGCTTCGGATGCCATCGCCGTGTCGGCCGGCGCTGCTGCCGACGACTCGGTGGAGGACGAACCGGAGCTACACGCCGCGAGTGTCACGGAAAGAACGCCGGCAGCTGCAACAGCTGCGAAGGCGCGTCCGCGCGTCAAGCGGTTAATCATGTGTGTTCCCTTCGAAGGGTGGGTGAGATAGCCCGAAGGCCAACGCCATCATGTCGGTCCGCGACGGATAGTGCGGGCCGAGACGGCTCCTGAGGCTAAACCGAGACGGATTGTTTGCCCGTGTGGGTACTGCCCCCGGTGCTGACCTTCGCCGTAGCCAAGGAGGTCCCTGACAACGTTGTCTCATCGTTATCTTGCGCTCATGGATCGTCAAGGGGGATTGCTGTAATACTCACGATTCGTAATGACAACGTTATCTAGTGACCCCATTTCGGCCTCCGGCGCACACCTGAGGCCCAGGGCCACGATGCGTGAGGTCGCCGCCCTGGCAGGGGTCAGCCTCAAGACGGTTTCCCGGGTCGTCAATCGGGAGGCCGGGGTCAGTGGAGACCTGGTCGCCAAGGTGGAGCAGGCGGCCGCCGAGTTGGACTACCGGCCCAATCTCACGGCAAGCAATCTGCGGCGTTTGGACCATCGCACATCAACCGTGGGCCTGCTGGTGGAGGACGTCGCAAACGAGTTCTTCTCGGCAATCCATCGCGGGGTCGAGGAAGTCGCCCGGGTCCGCGGCGTGGCAGTGGTCGCCGCCAGCCTGGATCGCGATCCGGAACGTGAGCGAGACCTTGTTGGCGCTCTTGCCGCTCGCCGGGTCGACGGCTTGATCATTGCGCCCACGTCACCGGACCAGGGTTACCTCGAATCGGAGATGCGCAGTGGCTGGCCGATAGTCGTGGTTGACCGCGAGGCGCGGGGTATCGACATTGACACGGTTCTCACTGACAACCGCGAGGCATCTTCGCGCGCTGTATCGCACCTCATCGATCACGGCCACACGCGCATCGCATTCATCGGTGGCCTTGATCACCTTACGACCGAACAACTTCGCTATGCGGGATATGTCGATGCTTTAACCAACGCTGGTATTGACATCACGTCGTCGCTCGTGCGCCACGGTGTCGCCGATGCGGATCAGGCGACGCGCATTGCAGGGGAACTCCTCGATGCGGAGTCCGCACCCACAGCGATCTTCAGTGCACAGAACCTCATCACCATGGGGTCTGTGCGTGCTTTGCGCGCTCGGTCCATGCAGCAGCGAGTCGCGCTCGTCGGCTTCGACGATTTTGCGATGGCAGACCTGGTCGATCCCGCCATCACCGTGATGGCCCAGGACGCTCGAGCGATGGGCCGCAAGGCAGCCGAACTCTTATTTGCCCGCATGGAGTCTTTCGACGAACCATGCGAGAGGCATGTGCTCACGTCTCACTTGATTCAGCGGGGTTCAGGCGAAATTACGCCTTAAGACCTGATCACGGGGCAGGCACGGTCGCACTAGTCGACGGTGAGGCTCCACACGCGAGCTCCGCCGACCAAAGCAGCAGAGTTCGGAACGATCACGACGTCATCACCAAGTTTAGACAACACCGAAGGTGTGATGTGGCGTGAGTTACCGCCGCCAAGATAAAGGCGATCCCACAGGAACACCGGGCGCATGCCCATCACCATGCGAGCCACGCGCCGCGACCAGAGCGCATCGCCAAGCCGACGCCGCTCGTGTTCGCCGATGTAGGTGTCGTACGACAGCCCCCATCGCACGGGTGCTTGTGACATCTCCAGGTGAGGGGCAAGGCGACCACCATCGAAGATCGCGCAGCCGAGACCGGTACCGAGAGTCAGGACGAGTTCAAGTCCCTGCCCGGCGATGACTCCTGCGCCATGGATCTCTGCGTCGTTGAGTACTCGTGTGGGATAGCCAAAGGCCTCGGTGAGTGCCGACTGCGCGTCGAATCCTTCCCATTGCTCCACGAGCTCGGGAAGCACGCGTGTGCGAGGTCCTGACTTGGTGACGTAGTGCGGTGTCGTGACGACAACGCCGTGACGGATCATCCCGGGCATGCCCACGGCTGCGCGTTCGGCATGGGGAAGTTGCGACTTGAGGTCCACGAGCGTGGAGATGAAAAGTTCGGTTGGCAACGGGTAGGGCGTCGGCACGCGAATGGGATGTGCGCGCATAGTGCCGGACTCATCGAGTACGGATCCCTTGATGCCGCCGCCGCCGCAATCGATCGCCAGGGTCACTGCCATGACGGGTATTCTGCCCTGCCCCGTTCGGGCCGGTAGTCTTGTTTGGCACCCGCAAGGGTGCGGGGAGGCGTCGCCTAGTCCGGTCTATGGCGCCGCACTGCTAATGCGGTTTGGGTCTCAAGCCCATCGAGGGTTCAAATCCCTCCGCCTCCGCCAGAAACGCGTCGGTCAGCCGACCGTGACGTTGGTGCCAGACACCTTCGATGCCACTGTCGCCAGAGGCTTGGCCGCGGGACCCTTGGTCACCTTGCCGTCGCCCGCGAACGCCGATCCGTGTGCTGGGCATGACCAGCCGGAACCCTGAGCCTTGACCGGTACTCCTTGGTGGGTGCACTTGAGGTTCAGCGCCGCGTAAGAGGCGGTTCCGGTGCGCACGAGGGCCGTCGGAACGCCCTTGACGTTGCCGAGGACGACCGCGCCACCGACCTTTTTAAGGCCGGGAGCCTTGGTGGTATCGACCGTGACCGTGCCGTTGGCGTTCTTGGTGATGCCGTCGGCGGCGAAAGCTTCCTCGCTGAAGAGGGTGGCACCGGCAGCGAGCACGGCGATTCCGCAGGCGGCCTTGAGGACGTCGCGACGGTTGGGCATTTCATCTCCTTTGTCGGTGACGAAAGAATACGTCAGCCCTGGAGGTGCTAATCGCCCCCAACAGGCGGGGCACAGGCAGTGCTCTCGGGCCGGTACACTTTCGTTCGGCCTCACGGCCGGGCGCCCGTAGCTCAACGGATAGAGCATCTGACTACGGATCAGAAGGTTAGGGGTTCGAATCCCTTCGGGCGCACCAGCGAAATTGCACTTTTCGACACCCGCCGTTCACTCCCGGGTGGCACCCTCCCGATAGTCAGAGGGGAAACCAATGAAGCGTCGTACGGTCGCCGTAACTGTCATCGCTGCACTCATCGTGGTTGTCGCAGCGCTGCTGCTGTCCCGGTGCTCGCCAGGCTCGTCTGGTTCAGCGTCGGTGGTGAGCTCCTCGGGATCTGGTAGTGAGTCGGGCTCTTCCACGTCGATCGCATCGTCCGAGCCGGCGACGTCAACGTCGGGAGCAGGCCAGCCCGCCACGTCTGTCTCGAGCCCGCCGACGATGTATGCCTTCGACGACTCGATGTCCAAGGCGTGCCACGCCGCATGGAAGCAAGACGGCGGCGCGAAGGTCAACACTGACGGCGATCCGAATGCCACGCACCAGCACTGGGTGGGATCAGGGCTCCAGGGCTGCGCCACGATCACCATCATGATTGGCAACTATCAATCACAAAAATTCTGTGCGAAGGCAGCCTTCCCCGTCGTCAATGGGGTCTTCGACGGATATCTCGATGTCGATCCGAAGACCTGCGGCTCCTCTGCTGCAACGACGGTGGACGTTAAGTGAGTGAATCCCGCGGGTCGCAGCACCACCGCGTCTCGTGGTTCGAGCTGTTCTACGACCTCGTGCTGGTTGCCGCAGTGGTGCACGGCAGCGACGTCTATGGAGAGCACCCCACCTGGACGAATGCCTTCTGGGCGTCGGCGACCCTGATCATCTTGTTCCTGCTGTGGTTGATGAACAATCTGACGTTCAATGTCAGAGCAGACGACAGCGTGATCCGCAGGCTCGTGATTCTCGGGCAGATGGCCGCGGTCGTCATTGCATCACTTGCCATGGATCGCCACAACGGCCTACCCGACAGCGACGGCTTTCTTGCACTAGGAGCGGCCTTCGCAAGTGTCGCGGTGCTGTACGCCATGACTGCGCGCCGTGATGCGAAGCTGAAGCGTCCGGCCCTCGTGGTTGCGTGGTCGTGTGCGATCGGCGCTTTCATCCTTGAATGCGGTTACGTGCTGCCAAGCGACGAGGGCTCCGCCAGCCCCATCTCAGCTATCGCAGTCCTGGCGCTTGGAGTCCTCGTCTCAGCATTGCCGGCTGTGACGGTCTTTCTGGGTCACCTCGTGCGCGGAACGGGCTTAGATCAGGAACACCTAAGTGAGCGGACGGCGCAGTTCGTTCTGATTGTTCTAGGTGAAACTTTTCTGGGTCTGATCTTGAACCTCCACGAGCTCAACTCGGTGCCGAACATTCCGATGTTCGCCCTCACCTTCGTCATCGTCTACTGCATGTGGAGCACGTACTTCTCGAGCGTGATCCCGGGTGGGGTTCCCACCACTCTTGGACGAGTGCAACTGTGGCTATCCGCGCACGTGCTCTTCATGATTGGCGCGGTGGGTGTGTCATCGGCGCTGTCTGCGCTCACCCTTATTCCGCTTGCAGATCGACTACCAGATGTCTCGTCCTTCAGGTTGCCTCTCCCATTGTTTTGGATGCTCTTGGCGTTGGCGATCTTGACGTGGCTCTCGCGTGCTGCCGCTCGGCGGTTGGTGTGGCTGCACTGCGGAATTGCTGTGATCATCGTGGTGATGGGTGTCGTGGGCGCGCTGTGGTTCCCCAGCGACCTGGTCGTCGTTTCACTTCTGGCAAGCCTTCTGATCATCGTCGATGCCGTTGCTGCCGCGCGCATGACACAGTTGAACCCATGGACCGCCGCAGCTTCCTCGCCCTGACGGCGGCGGCGGCAGCGTCGGCTGCGAGTGCAGGGATGCTGCGTGGCGCACCACTTCGGGCAGCGACCACAGGTATTCCGGCACCCACCGCGTCGTTGGTGTCCCGATGGGATGCCGATCCGTGGTCACGGGGTTCCTACTCAGCGCTTGGCAAAGGTTGCAGTCCCAATGTGCGGCGAGTACTTGCCAATTCACTCATAGGTGGACGAGTGGCCCTTGCGGGCGAATACGCAAGTGTGGATTACCCAGCAACGACGAACGGTGCCTACAGCTCCGGCATCTCGAGTGCGCGCCGACTGCTCGAACGAGTGAACCCCAAGCGCGTCATCGTGGTGGGCGCAGGGATAGCCGGTGCAGCTGCTGCACGCACACTCACGGATGCAGGAGTGTCCGTGACAGTGCTGGAGGCTCGCGGTCGCGTCGGTGGCCGAATCTTCTCTGACACCCGATGGGGCACACCGGTGGAGATGGGTGCGGCATGGATCCATGGCACGACGGGAAACCCGCTCGTTCCGCAAGCGCAGGCGGCCCATCTGACGTTGCTGCCGACGAATTACAACGACGAGGTCATCCGCGACACCGTCACGGGTCGCGAGAGCGCTCAGGCCACGTCATCGGATGCACGACTGGTCGGTCTGACGGAAGAGTTGGCCGATCTTGACTCATCGCCGTCCATGTCTGTCGCGTCGTGGCTGGGCACTCAAGGGTGGCACCCCGACCGATTCGGCCAGTGGGCGCAGGCGGTTGAGGTCACCCAGGAATATGGGCTGGATCCTTCTCTTCTGAGTGCCGTTGCATTGCAAGAAGGATCGGATGCTCGTGGCGGCGACGCCCTTGTGGGCGGTGGATTCGCAACCATTCCCGCGCAACTGCTCACTGGCATTGATGTGCGCCTGACGACGCCGGTGTTGCAGGTGATCCCCAGCGGATCTTCGGTGGGAGTCCGAACTGCTGCAGAAAGGTTGACAGCTGACGCGGTTGTCGTGGCCGTCCCCGTCGCCGTACTCCAAACGGGATCACCGGCGATTGCTGGAATGCCTGCCAACGTGCGTTCTGCGCTTCGCAGTTTGTCCACCGGCAGTCTGGAGAAAGTTGTCCTGCGTTACGACGAGCAATGGTGGGGACCCGAGCAGGTGATCGGTGTCGTGGGCGGTGGTGTGCCGGGTGCACCGGCTGGCTCGCTGGCGGCGTTGCGGTGGACCGAGTACTACTCGCTCACCAAACTCGTGGGGTTCCCAGCGCTCGTTGGCTTTTCAGGTGGGCAGGCTGCGCGCACTCGACCGACTTCGGACGCAGCGTGCGTCAGTGAGGTCACGGCTGCACTCGCGGCTGCATTTCGTGGATGATCCCTTGCTGTGACGCGGATTGGTCGTGCGGCGAGAACGCTCGGAATCGTGTGTGCTGCAGCGGTCACACTGGTGTCGTTCGCCTGCATGGCCCCGCAGGCGGCCGCCACTGATTCACCCTCATGGCGCTCTGTACGTCTGAACGTTCAGATCGCGCGAGTGGCCGGTACGACGATCGCGTGGGCAGAAGTGGGAGCCGGATCGCCGCTGGTGCTGCTCAACGGCACCGCGTCACCGATGAACGAGTGGGACCCCGCATTTCTTGCCGGACTTGCTGCACAACACCGCGTGATCGTCTTTGACTATCCAGGACTCGGTGACTCGGGTCGGGCGCCGAGCGCATGGAATTTTGACGCAGCTTCGGATTGGGTCAGCGAGTTCCTGTCGCAGGTATCGCCCAGTTCCCCTGTTGATGTGCTGGGGTGGTCGATGGGCGGCTTCATCGCGCAGCGACTCGTTGTTCGGCATCCCACTAACGTCCGAGCACTTGTGCTGGCCGCGACCAATCCGGGAGGATCGCAGGCGGTATTGGGACCACAGTGGGTCCAAGACATCGACAGCAGTTCGTCGTCAGACGCGGACTATCTGCGTACCAACTACCCCGCTAGTGGGCGCGCGGCGGGCAAGCGATTCCTGGATCGACTCAACGCCGCAGTCGACAGCGGCGCGTATCCGGAGGTGGACACCCCCGATGCGACCCTCGAGGCGATGGTGGCGGCGGAGGATCCGTGGCTCGCCAGCGACGTCAACCTGCGTGACCTGCGCACAATCACCAAGCAAACGCTTGTGATCACCGGACGGCAGGACCTCATCACGCCAGCACTCAACAGCAGGCGGATCGCTGCACTTATTCCGGGCTCGAAATTGATGCTCGTACCCAATGCCGGCCACTCCTTCGTATTTCAGCAGCCGGCGTCCGTGACAGCCATGATCAACGCGTTCTTGGCTTCCGCGCGCTGAGATACCTACATCACAAACGGGTTCTCATATAACTGATTGCCGTCCTGGACGGTGAACCCGGGCAACGTCGGGTGGGTCATCGTGAAGACGGCCTTGCACGGCTCATCGATGCGAAGTCCCCAGCCGCGTCGCAGGAAGAAGTCCTGCAGCATGCCCTCGTTCCATCGGCTGTGTGTCCCAACGTTCATGAGTCGCGTGTGATCTTGAACGTCGCCGGCGGTTGCGCTGAGTAGGTCGAATTCCAACCCCTGCACGTCCACATGCAGCAGGTCGGTGAGGTGATCGTCAATGAGTAGGTCGCTCATGCGCACGGACGAGACGTCGCGATGACTGACATGTGCACCGCGGTAGTCGACATCGGTGCCGGGCAATGTCCAGACCGCTGCACCCATGTCCTCAGCATCCACGAGTGGGAATTGCAGGATCGTGGCTTCATGCCACACGGCCGCGGCAACGATGCGTAGATCAACGGTCTGCGGAACGGCCATGGCCTGGGTGATCTCGGCCGGCGAACCCTCGATGAGTTCCGTTGTGAGTGTGTTGTCGTCAGCGTGCTGCAGCGCCCACTGCACCTTGATGGGATCCGCCTCCACGGCGATGCCCTTGGCGGCCAGCCCCATGCGACGCCCAACGACGAGCCCGGCGACGGCCCACGGCGCCCAGCCCGCACCGACTTCGACGATACGAAAGGTGTGGCGTGCGGTGGTCAGGGCCAAGCCGAGAGCCGCGTACTCCGAGTCCTCGCTTCGGTAGCCGTCGTCGGGGATCGGGAGCGCTGAATTCACTGTTCCGGCAAGCTCCCGCGGGGCCCATGGCAGCATGGCGACTCGGGTTCGGACGCCCATCCAGTCGACATGGAACTGTGTTCCTGCTTCAGGCGGCGTCGCAGCGCGCATCGATTCCAAAAGCACGGGATAATCAGCCGAGGTAACCGGCACGGAGACGCCGTTGCCCAGGCTTGGAATCGATGGCGTAGGGGGTTGGTGTTCGGGTTCCTCCCGGCGTGACCGGCGCGCCAGCAATGCCATAGGCAGGCACCATAGGGGACAGACAAGGGATTGGCGAGGAATGGCAGAAACTGCATCCGCGACGCATCGTGTCGTGATCGTGGGAGCCGGATTCGGCGGCCTTGCCTGCGCGCGCAAACTGGTTGAGCACGCCAACATTCACGTGACGCTTGTCGATCGGAATCCCTATCAATTGTTTGCGCCGCTGCTGTATCAAGTGGCCACCGGTGGACTTCCTGAAGACGACATTGCCTATCCGGTTCGCGCCGCGATCCCCGGCGTGGACTTTGTGCGCGGTGATGTTCTCAAGGTCAGCCCGGAGGCAAAGAACCTGCGTCTCGCCGACGGCACCGTCATCGCGTGGGATGAACTCGTGCTCGCCGTTGGCAGTGTCGGTACAACGTTCGGGATCTCCGGGGTGTCCGAGCATGCACTGCAGATGAAGGACATCCCGCAGGCCCGTGCTATTCGCCGTCGCCTTCTGCAGACGTATGAAGACGTCCAGTTCGGCCGCAAACCGAAGGAAGCGCTGCGGGTCGTCGTGGTGGGCGGAGGACCGACGGGTGTTGAAGTCTCGGGTGCGGTCGCGGAGCTTCAGCGCGGTATGGCGCGCGAATTTCCCGACATCCACGAGCATGCCACGGTCACGCTCGTCGAGGCCGCGCCACGAATACTGATGCCGTTCACAGACAAGAGCAGCGCCCACGCCAAGCGAGAGCTCGAAGAACTAGGTGTGCGCGTGCTCGTCGACTCAGCCGTCGACCGGATGTACCCCACCGACGTGCATCTGAAGTCCGGTGAGGTCCTCACCGCGGGCACGATTGTGTGGGCCGCTGGCGTGGCTGCGCCCGAGCAATGGGCCGAACTCGGCACCACTGATCGCTCCAACCGTCTGGAAGTCAGCCCGACGCTGCAACTTCATGACGACGTCTGGGTGATCGGCGACATGGCGCACGTGAAGGGCAAGGACGGACGCCCACTTCCCATGGTTGCGTCGGTTGCAATGCAGCAGGGCCGCTACTGCGCCGCTGCCATCGTCACGCAACTCAAGGGCGAGAAGGTCGAGCCGTTCTCCTATACCGATAAGGGCCAGATGGCGACGATCGGTCGACGTCGTGCAGTGGTCGAGATGCCCAACGGCACTCGTCTACACGGAACTCCAGCGTGGCTGGCGTGGCTTGCACTGCACGTCTTCTATCTGGCCGGTGGGCGTCAACGTGTGAGCGTGATCGCCGACTGGTTCTGGAATTACATCGTGTGGGGCATCGGTCCTCGTCGCACCGTTATCGACTGACGGTCACACACGTGACCGATATCGACTGACGATTCGTCAGACCACGCCGTACAAGCGGTCGCCGGCGTCACCGAGGCCGGGCACGATGTAGCCCTTCTCGTTGAGTCGCTCATCCAGTCCCGCGGTGACAACCGTGACGTTGACGTCGCGACCCGCGAATTCGTCTTCGACCCGTTTGAGGCCTTCGGGTGCTGCCAGAAGACAAATGGCGGTGACGTCGCGCGCACCGCGCTCGAGCAGCAGGTTGATGGCAGCTACGAGGGTGCCACCGGTGGCGAGCATGGGATCAAGAACGAACACCTGCCGGTCCTTGAGGTTAAGCGGAAGGCGGTCGGCGTACGTGGTGGCCAGCAGCGAATTCTCATCGCGCACCATGCCGAGGAAACCCACCTCGGCGGTGGGCATGAGGCGCACCATTCCGTTGAGCATGCCCAACCCCGCACGCAGAATGGGCACCACGAGCGGCTTCGGCTCAGCCATCTCGACACCCACGGTGGGGGCCACGGGCGTCTGAATCTGCATGGGGACCACCCGCAGCGAATCGGTGGCTTCGTAGGCCAGCAGGGTGACCAATTCCTCGGCCAGCAGGCGGAAGGTGGCCGAGGAAGTCTCGCTTCGACGCAGGCGCGTGAGCTTGTGGGCGACCAGCGGATGATCGATGACCAGGGTGCGCATGGCGGCGAGACTAGTCGTCCGGATGACCTCATGACCCGCGACGTGCAACCATCACCCTGTGAGCGCAGATCCGGTGACCGACGACGACGTCGATTTCGCCCTGGCGGTGTACCGCGAGGAGGGCCGATGGATCGTCGCGACCCTGCCGGCGCGAACTGCTACGACAGCCGACCATCTGGTGGCGTCCATGCGGCAACTTCCCGGCGAGGGCGGGGTGTTCGGCATCGCGTGCATCGCCGACGAGTTCTTCGTCATTCTGCGCACGGCACCCGGGGGTGTTCGCGGGCTGATCAGCGATGGTGCCTGCGTGCTCGACTGGTCGCTCGCGGTTGAAGTTGCTGACCTCATAGGACTTGATTGGGACGAGGACGACGTCGAAGAGTTTGAGCCCGTTGGCGATCTGCAGGTGTGCGCTGATTTTGGACTTGATACCGACGAGCTGCTGATGATCTGTCAGGACGAGGACCTGCTACCTGACGAGCAGGTTCGTGCGGTCGCCAAGCGCATGGGCTTCGGCGCTGAACT
>JBAWXR010000022.1:0-17974 GCA_037143955.1 Actinomycetes bacterium | reverse complement strand
GGTTCGGGCAGATGCCACCGGGAGCAGTCCACGCGCACTCCTTGAGTGATGCCACGGCTCACATTGCTCGAGCGGTCGGCGAGTAGCCTTGGGGCCTACGCCCCGGGAGATGTCATGAGCGACCGCACGGACCCCGAGAGCCCGTTCGGGTACCTCGGTCTCACGTTCGACGATGTCCTGCTCGTCCCCGCGGAATCCGACGTCGTCCCCAGTGAGGTCGACACCTCGTCGCGGGTGACTCGAAACATCAGTGTCCGCATGCCGCTGGTCTCGAGTGCCATGGACACCGTCACGGAATCGCGCATGGCGATTGCCATGGCGCGTCAAGGTGGCGCAGGTGTCCTGCATAGAAATCTCTCGATCGAAGACCAGGCGGAGCAGGTTGATCGCGTCAAGCGATCCGAAGCCGGCATGGTGAGCAACCCGGTTACCTGTTCACCAGATGACTCCCTTGAGTCAGTGGACCGCATGTGTGCGCACTACCGAATCTCTGGTGTTCCGGTCGTGGACGAGGCGGGCCTGCTTCTTGGCATCGTCACCAATCGCGACATGCGTTTCGAAGATGACATGCGTCGTCCAGTGCGCGAGGTCATGACGTCCATGCCGCTGATCACGGCTCCGGTCGGCATCGACCCTGATGAGGCGCTGGCGCTGCTTGCACATAACAAAGTCGAAAAGCTGCCTCTGGTGGATGCGGATGGTCGGCTGCGAGGGTTGTTCACCGTCAAGGACTTCGTCAAGAGCGACAAGTACCCGCACGCCACCAAGGATGCCAACGGGCGCCTGGTGGTGGGGGCGGCGATCGGCGTCGGCGAAGACGCGGAGAAGCGCGCCAAAGTTCTTATCGACGCGGGGGTTGACTTCCTCATCGTCGATACCGCGCACGGTCACTCGCGCGCGGTGCTCGACATGGTTTCTCTGCTGAAGAAGCAGACGGTCATCGACATCGTCGGGGGCAACGTGGCCACGCGTGCCGGTGCTCAGGCTCTCGTTGACGCGGGCGCTGACGGCATCAAGGTCGGAGTCGGGCCTGGTTCTATCTGCACGACGCGAGTGGTGGCGGGGGTCGGTGTGCCGCAGATCTCCGCGATTCACGAAGCGACGCGGGCAGCGCGCGCAGCAGGCGTACCTGTCATTGGAGACGGTGGTGTCCAGTACTCCGGCGACATCGCCAAGGCCATCGTGGCTGGAGCGGACACCGTGATGCTCGGCTCTCTGCTGGCCGGCTGCGAAGAGGCTCCGGGCGACGTGGTGTTCGTCAACGGCAAGCAGTTCAAGTCCTATCGCGGCATGGGGTCGCTGGGTGCCATGCAGTCGCGCGGTCAGGCTCGCTCGTACAGCAAGGATCGGTACTTCCAAGATGACGTTCTCAGCGACGACAAGTTGGTTCCCGAAGGGATCGAGGGCGTGGTCGCCTATCGCGGACCGTTGGGCGCAGTCGCACACCAGCTCGTCGGTGGACTTCGAGCCGCGATGGGGTACTCGGGCGCATCGACAATCGCGGAATTGCATGCCAAGGGGACATTCGTTCGTATCACTGCTGCTGGGCTGCGCGAGAGTCACCCGCACGATATTCAGATGACCATCGAAGCTCCCAACTACTCGGGACGTTAGCCATGGCCGATATTGAGATCGGTGGGGCGAAGCGTGCCCGCCGTGGTTATTCCTTCGACGAAGTGGCGATTGCCCCTAGTCGTCGCACACGCGATACCGAGCTCGTCTCGACCGCATGGCGAATTGACGCCTACACGTTTGATTCACCGCTCATCGCCGCGCCTATGGACTCCATCGTTTCGCCGGCATCAGCCATTGAACTTGCTCGGCAGGGAGTCTTGCCGGTGCTTAACCTCGAGGGTTTGTGGTCGCGATATGACGATCCAGAGCCGTTACTCATCGAGATTGCAGGGCTGGATCCAGACGAGGTCACACCACGATTGCAGGAGATCTACGCCCGCCCGATCAATCATGAATTGGTAGCGGCACGTATTGGTGACATGAAGGCGGCGGGCATCACGGTGGCCGTTGCGGCGTCACCGCAGGCCACGGCCGAACTCGCGCCGATGGCAGCCAAGGCTGGAGCCGACCTTGTGGTGATCCGAGGGACGACCGTCTCTGCGGAGCATGTCTCGGGTGAGGGATCGCCTCTGAACCTGAAGCAGTTCATCTACGAGCTCGACGTCCCGGTGATTGTCGGTGGCTGCGCGACGTATCAGGCGGCGCTGCACTTGATGCGCACTGGTGCGGCCGGTGTGCTCGTGGGATTCGGTGGCGGTGCGTCCTTGACGACGTCAGATGTGCTCGGAGTGCGCGTGCCCATGGCCAGTGCCGTGGCTGACGTCGCGGCTGCGCGTCGCGACTATCTGGATGAGTCGGGCGGCCGATACGTCCACGTCATTGCAGACGGTTCGATGAGTCGCAGCGGAGACATCGTCAAGGCTTTCGCCTGTGGCGCTGATGCGGCCATGCTCGGCACAGTATTGGCGCGGGCCACAGATGCACCCGGTCGCGGCACACACTGGGGACCGGAGGCGTGGCATCCGCACCTTCCGCGCGGATCCCGCAACGTCATCGGCGCCGTCGGAACTTTCCGTGAGGTGCTGCATGGACCCTCCAATCGTTCTGATGGATCCATGAATGTGGTGGGCGCGCTTCGCAAGGCGATGGCGACCACGGGCTACAGCGACATGAAGGAATTCCAACGCGTGGAGGTCGTGGTCACCTCGTGACCCTGAAGGACACGACGGACCGGCTCCTCGCCCAGGCCCCGTCACGCGGCGGTCTGCATCCGGTGATTGCGCCCTTCACAGGAGATATCGCGTTCGAACTTCCCCTTTCGAGTGTGAGCGACGTCGATGACGCTTATGCGGCAGCGCGCGCTGCTCAACCGTCGTGGTCGGCTCTCTCGGTGCGGGAGCGATCTCGAATCTTTCTGCGCTTCCACGACCTTGTGATCGAGCACCGGGATGAAGCACTGGACATCCTTCAGTGCGAAAACGGCAAGGCGCGTCGAGACGCACTTGAAGAAGTCATAGACGTGGCCATCACCTCGCGTCATTACGGCCGCAACTCCGCAGCCCTGCTGCGCCCCAAGCATCGTCGCGGGGCAGTGCCGGGCGCAGTGGGCGTTGTCGAACTTCGCCACCCTAAAGGCGTGGTGGGCGTCATCGCTCCGTGGAACTACCCGCTCACGTTGGCTGTCAGTGACGCGATACCAGCACTCATCGCCGGAAACACGGTTGTGCTGAAGCCGGACTGGCAAACGTCCCTCATCGCTTTGTGGGCGGTTGAACTCCTGCGACGCGCCGGTCTGCCGACCGACGTGATGCAGATCGTCACCGGTGACGGACCCATCGTCGGGCCACTTGTCGTCGACCGTTCTGATTTCGTCATGTTCACCGGGTCAACGCGGGTGGGGCGAGAGGTGGCCGAACGCTGCGGGCAGCGCCTCATCTCCTGTTCTCTGGAGCTTGGCGGTAAGAATGCGATGGTTGTTCGCGCGGACGCCAACGTTGCCAAGGCGGCTGAGATTGCTACGCGAGCGTGTTTTGCAAACTCCGGTCAGCTCTGCGTCTCGATGGAGCGTGCCTTCATTCACCGCGATGTATACGACGCTTTCGTGACGGCTTTTGTTGCCCGCACGAAGGCCATGGTTCTCAAGAATGGCATCGGGTGGGGGGCCGACATGGGCTCGCTCACCTCAGAACGCCAAAAGGAGCGCGTGCTCGGCTACGTCAGTGATGCGGTTGATCGGGGGGCACGTGTGCTCGCGGGTGGCAGGGCGCGACCGGACATCGGACCGTACTTCGTCGAACCCACCATTCTCGAAGGCGTCATTCCCGGAATGACGATGTGTGCGGAAGAGACATTTGGGCCCGTGGTGGCACTCCAGCCGGTGGACTCTGACGACGAGGCAGTGTCCCGCGCAAACGACACCACATATGGATTGCATGCGGTGGTTCTCACCCGAGACGCCAAAGCCGGTCGCAGACTCGCCTCGCGCCTGCGGGTGGGAACCGTGTCGGTGAACGAGGCACATGGCGCAGCCTGGGGCAGCACCCGCGCACCTATGGGCGGAGTGGGAGATTCAGGGTTGGGTCGACGTCATGGCGACGAGGGACTGCTGAAATACACCGAAGTGCAGGCAATCGCCACCCAGCGGATCCTGGGCTTCTCGGCCCCCGCGGGAATGTCCGACGAACGTTGGGGAACCTTCCTTGTCCGTGCGATGGGGCTGCTGACGAAGCTCGGACTAAAGTAGGTTCGGCCCATGTTCGACGTCGACGTGCTGATCATTGGATCGGGGTTCGGCGGATCTGTGGCCGCTCTTCGGCTTGCGGAAAAGGGCTACCGGGTCATGGTGCTCGAGGCCGGCCGCCGATGGCGCGATGAGGACTTCCCGAAGACATCGTGGCGTGTATCGAAGTTTCTCTGGGCACCGCGGCTTCGCCTGACGGGGATTCAGCGCATCCACGTCCTCAAGGATGTTGTTGTACTCGCCGGTGCAGGTGTGGGCGGCGGTTCGTTGGTCTACGCCAATACCTTGTACGTGCCGCCGGCTCGCTTCTTCGAGGATCCGCAGTGGAGTGGCATCACGGATTGGGCGCGCGAACTCACCCCGTACTACGAGCAGGCTGCACGCATGCTGGGTGTGGTCGATACCCCCGGAATGTCACCCGCTGATGAGGTCATGAAGGCCGTTGCCGACCAGATGGGTGTCGGCCACACCTTTCGTCTCACACCGGTGGGCGTGTACTTCGGCGAGGGCCCAGGAGTCACACACCCTGATCCTTTCTTCGGGGGAGTCGGTCCAGAGCGCTCCGGCTGCACTGAGTGCGGCGAGTGCATGACCGGGTGTCGCCATAATGCGAAAAACACGCTGCCCAAGAATTATTTGGCTCTTGCCGAGTCTGCTGGAGCTGTGATCCATCCGCTCACGACCGTCACCGCACTTCGCGAGCGATCGGGCGGCGGATTTGTCGTAGACACCGTGCGTACGTCGTCCGGCGGGCGCGTGCGCACGTTCACTGCGGAGCACGTGGTTGTCGCGGCGGGTGCTCTCAACTCGCAGCGGCTACTCCTGCGCATGCGTGATGAGGGTCGACTGCCCAAGCTCTCGCACATGCTGGGACGACTCTCGCGTACGAACTCGGAGTCCCTACTCGGCGCGGTCGGCCCCAAGAGCACCACCGATTATTCGCGCGGCGTCGCCATCACATCGAGTTTCTATCCCGACGAAGACACGCACGTGGAGCCCTGTCGTTACGGCAAGGGGTCGAACTCTTTGGCCCTGCTCCAATCCATCATCACCATTCCGCGGCCCGGCCGCGATCGTTGGCGCGTGTGGTTGGGCGAGATCCTGCGTCACCCGCTCGTCACGGCACGTCTCTTGTATGTGCGCGGCTGGAGTCAGCGAACGGTGATCTCGTTGGTCATGCAGACGGTTGATAATTCACTCACGCTTACCGGTCGTCGAACCTCGCGCGGCCGATGGACGTTAGCGACCGAGCAAGATCAGTCCAAGCCTGCGCCCACCTATATTCCGGTCGCGCATGAGGTCATCACTCGAGCGGCTCGCCTGCTGCATGGCATCGCAAGCAGCAGTGTCTTTGAAAACCTCGATAAGTCCCTGACCGCTCACTTTGTGGGTGGTTGTGTGATCGGTGCTGACTGCGACAGTGGAGTCGTCGACGCGTATCACCGGGCTTACGGCCATCCGGGGCTGCACATTCTTGATGGGTCGACCATTACGGCCAATCTCGGCGTGAACCCATCGCTGACGATCACTGCCCAAGCTGAGCGGGCCATGGCGATGTGGCCAAACAAGGGTGAGGTGGATCCTCGGCCGGAGTTGGGATCCGACTACCGGCCCATCAACCCCGTGGCGCCTCGTCAACCGGTGGTACCTACCGCTGCGCCGGGAGCACTGCGCCTGCCGATCGTGTTCTGAGATGCCCATCCTCGCGATCGACCAAGGGACCTCGGGCACCAAGGCAATGGTTGTCGATGATGACGGCACGGTGCTATCGGTCGCGGAACGAGCGGTGCGTCCGCAGTATCGATCCGGTGGAGTAGTGGAGCAGGATCCCCATGAGTTGCTGAACTCCGTGGTGATGGCCGGTAGCGACGCGTGCGCGGGACATCGCGTTGATGCCGTATCGCTGGCTAATCAGGGTGAAACTGTGCTGGCGTGGGATCGCGCCACGGGCAAGCCCCTGACATCGGCATTGGTATGGCAGGACGGCCGCGCTCAGGTGGTGTGTGATCGGCTACACGAGTCTGGCGACGTGCTCACCCAGCGCACCGGTCTGGTTCTTGATCCCTACTTCTCAGCACCCAAGATGACCTGGCTACGCGAGAACCTCACGCGTGATGGTGTGGTCACCACCTCCGATACCTGGCTACTTCATCAGCTCAGCGGTGCGTTCGTCACAGATGTCACGACGGCGAGCAGATCACTGGTCATGGATCTTGATCAGCGCTGTTGGGACTCCGAACTTCTGCGCTTGTTCGGTCTGCAGGACGAAGACCTCCCGCGGATTGTGAATTGTGATGACGTCGTGGGCACCACGAGCGCCTTCGGATCGGACGTCCCGGTGGCTGGGGTCATTGTTGACCAGCAGGCGGCGCTACTGGCGGAGCGGTGTCTAGATCCGGGAATGATCAAGTGCACGTACGGAACTGGAGCATTTCTTCTCGCCAATACCGGTGATCATGCGATTCGATCTGCGAACCACCTGAGTTCGTCCGTCGCCTGGGTCACTGGAGGGCAGTCGGCCTACTGCCTTGATGGTCAGGTGTTTACCGCTTCCTCTGCGTTGAGGTGGCTGGTGGAAGTAGGGCTACTGAGGTCTGCGGATGACATCGATGCAGAGTCGGCTGACAGTGCCGACGGTGTCATGGCTATCCCGGCCCTTGCCGGACTCGGTGCACCCTGGTGGCGATCAGACGCACGAGCGCGAATTGCCGGGCTCAGCCTGGCCACCGGGCGAGGGAGCATCGTGCGTGCGGTACTCGAAGGAATTGCTGCACAGGTGGCGGTCGTGTGCGATGCGATCTCTTCAGATATTCAGGACCCGATCACCATGCTTCGGGTGGATGGCGGACTCACGCGATCTCGTGTGCTCATGCAGGTTCAGGCGGACCTCCTCCAGGTGCCGGTCGAGGTGTATCCGTCAGCGCATGCAACGGCTCTCGGTGCCGCAAGTCTGGGACGCCTTGCCATGCGTCCAGAGTTGTCCTTGGCAGAGGCGGTGTGGCCATGGACCCCGGAAGCCCGCTACGAACCGCAGTGGTCCCCGGATCGTGCTGCTGACATGCTCGGACAGTGGCGGCTGTTGGCGGAATCAACGTGACCGACGACGGTGTGTACGACGCGGTCGTGGTGGGAGCCGGGGTGGTCGGAGCCGCCATCGCGCGAGAGCTTTCGGGCTGTTCGACCGACGGCCGCGCGATGAAGGTGGCCCTTGTCGATGCACGGGCAGATGTCGGCGATGCAACAAGCAAGGCCAACACCGCGATTTTGCATACGGGCTTTGACTGCACGCCCGGCTCGCTGGAGGCGCGACTGGTGCGGCGCGGCTACGAACTTCTTCTCGCGTACGCGCACGACGCGGGCATTCCTGTCGAGCGCACCGGCGCGCTGCTGGTGGCATGGACCGCCGACGAACTGCAGACCCTGCCGTCTTTGCAGACCAAAGCGGAACTCAACGGGTACATGGGAACTCGGCTCGTGGATGCCGAACAGGCCTATGCGATGGTGCCGGCTCTCGGGCCTGGTGTACTCGGTGGACTCGCCGTACCCGATGAGTTCATCATCTGCCCCTGGACCACTCCACTGGCTTACGCGCACGACGCCCTTGCGCGTGGAGTCCACCTGAAGTTGAACACGTCGGTCCTCAGCGTGTCGGTGCAATCGGATCTCACGCGAATGGAAACGTCGCAGGGTCCGCTCACCACGCGGTGGCTCATCAATGCTGCGGGGTTGGGTAGCGATGGTTTAGATGCGATGCTCGGGCACGACCGATTTCATCTCCACCCGCGGCGTGGCCAACTCATCGTGTTCGACAAGCTCGCCCGCAGCAAGGTCGATGTCATTGTGCTGCCGGTACCGTCCAAGGTGGGCAAAGGTGTTCTCATCAGTCCGACCGTGTTCGGGAACGTCATGCTTGGCCCCACAGCTGAGGACCTCGAAGATCGATTCGATACGGCCACAACCGAGGATGGACTGGCGTTCCTTCGCGCCAAAGGCGCGAGCATCATGCCGTCACTGCTCGACGAGGACGTGACGGCAATGTACGCCGGTCTGCGCGCCGCGTCCGATCAGTCGGACGTCACCATTGAGCTGACCGCCGAGCAACGTTATGTCGTCGCTGGCGGCATCCGGTCAACGGGACTCACGGCGTCCCTTGCCATCGCGGAGTACGTCCGTGCTCTGATCGTGAATGTTCTTCCACTGGATGATCGGGTCGATCTACCGGCCACCGTGCGCATGCCCAATATTGGGGAAGCAGCGTCGCGCCCGTACATGGACAACGACAAGATTGCCGCGGATCCTGCGTACGGTGACATTGTCTGCTTCTGCGAGAGAGTCACGCGCGGCGAGATTCGCGATGCTCGACTATCGGCCATTCCTCCCACGGATATTGATGGGCTGAGGCGTCGGACCCGCGCGCAGCTGGGTCGATGCCAAGGGTTCTTCTGTGGTGCGCGAGTGCAGGAGTTACTCGAGGAGAAACTCCCGTGACCGATCGTGTGGATGTCGTCATCGTGGGTGGAGGCCCGGCAGGACTGCGGGCGGCCGCGGAGTTATCACCGCGGTACTCGGTCGTGGTGCTCGAGCGTGAAACGCACGCCGGCGGAATTCCTCGACACAGCGATCACCTGGGGTATGGGCTTCGCGATCGGGGCCGGTTCATGTCCGGGCCTCGCTACGCAGAGGTGCTGGTGGAGCAGGCGCTCACTGCGGGCGCGCAGATCCGAACGTCATCAATGGTCACCGGCTGGGAAGGGCCGCGCACCGTGGCCGTCACCAGCCCTCAGGGTCGCTATGTGATCGAAGGCGATGCGATCCTGCTGGCGACCGGTGCACGCGAACGCCCTCGTCCGGCTCGCTGGATCCCTGGTGACCGACCCATGGGTGTCATGACTACCGGGCAACTTCAGCAGTCAGTGCATCTTCAGCATCGCCAGGTGGGTACGCGTGCGGTCATCATCGGCAGTGAGCTGGTGAGTTGGTCGGCGGTACTCACGTTGCGCGAAGCAGGATGTCGCACGGTAGCCATGGTCACGCGCTCACCACGGCAGGAGTCATACGCATTGGCTTCATGGGCCGGCCGAACGGCATATCGGGTGCCCGTGATGTGCAACACCGACATCGTGTCGATTCACGGTGGCGCACGCGTCACAGGGGTGACAGTTCGATGCGGTCAGCACATCTCGACCATTGCCTGTGACCTCGTGATCACGTCCGGAGACTGGATCCCTGATCATGAGCTGGCTCGCATGCGCGACCTTGACATTGATCAGCGAAGCTTGGCGCCCGTGTGCGACGCCTCGTTGCGGCTGAGTGCCGATGGTGTCTTTGGTGCGGGAAACCTTCTTCACCCGGTCGACACGGCAGATGTGTGCGCGCTCGATGGTGCGCATGTGGCCCGCAGCATCGCTACATGGCTCGGGGGAGTGAAGACTCCTGAGGCTGCCGTGCACATCTTTGCGGGTGACGGCTTCGCATGGGTGTCGCCGGGGCTCTGGCGTCAGGGGCACGCGCCAGCGCGGCAGCGGCTTGCCCTGTGGCCCCCCAAGGCTCGGCTGTTTCCGATGATTGTTGTGCGCCAGGACGGCGCCGAGATCAGTCGACGACGTGTCGCATGGCCGGCTGCACCCGGTCGGGTTTTTCGTCTCCCGGCATCGCATCTGTCTGGGGTTCGCGTCGATGGTGGGCCTGTCGAGATTTCCTTGCGCTAGCCAAGGGTGCGGGCAAGTTCAGCGAACACTGGCTCAACGCGATACGACGATGGAATCGTGAGGTGTTCAAAGTCCGCATAGACCCATCCGTGCGCATCCTTTGCGGCGCAACCATCGCTCCCGCACATGAGTGGGCGCATGTCAAGGAATGCAGCACCACCTTCAGCCGCCGCGCGGCGCTCAACTTCGGTAGCCGAGGCGATCTCATTGTCGAGCTCGGCCTGCGTCATGGACGGCACGAATGGACTTCCGATCGTCATGACCGATATGGCAGTTGCTTCTTTGAAGGGACCATCGACATAGGGTCCCCAGCCGTGGAACTTCGCGAGCGGGCCAATCAGCGCGACTCTCGATCCGGCAGCAGTGAGCCGACGAATCATGTCTGCATGAACGGTGGTGATGAGTGCGGCGCGGGCTTCATCACGTTCGGGACCTGCTCCTACCGCGTCCCCGGGGAGGAACCGCTGTGCTGATGATGTGAGGACCACGAGGTCAGCGGGGTCGTGGATGAGGTCCTTCATGGTGTGGCGCACATATGCCGCACACACCGGGTCGGTTGAGATGCCCAGGGCCGCAGCCTCAGCCGCATGCGTGCCCCAGTCCAGGAAGGGGCAGCCCGACAGTGTTGCTACCTGAGCCGTGATGCCGGATGTGTTCATGGCTGATGTGAAGCCCTCGGTGTATTGACCCGCGAGGCTGTCGCCGACCAAGACGGCACGCCCACGCGCGTTGTTCACTGCCCACGTGCACGCCGCTGGTTTGTTGGCGAGTGACTCAGGGCCGTCGCAGTTGCGAATCTTGTCCTGGTGAAGTGCGAACGGATTGATGCTGGGCGTCGACTTGACCACACCGAACCAGGTGAGCAGTCCGGCGGCAACCAACGTCGGAATGAGCGTGCATGCAATGCCGAGGATGGCGATACCGCGTGCCGACAGAGAGAGTCGATACCTGACCGGATTCTCGATGAACCGATAGGACACCCATGCGATCGGAAGTGATGCAGCCGCGCCAATGACCTTCCACGTTGCGGACTCGGTAAACAACACACCTGCGAAGACGATAAACGGCCAGTGCCACAGGTACCAGCTGTAGGAGAGGTCACCGATCCACGTAGCGGGGCGCTGAGCAAGGGCAGCGGAGACCGGGTTGCGCGGATGGTGTGTGCCAGCGGCTATGAGCAGCATGGTCCCGATGACCGGCAGGAGGGTGATCATCGATGGGTACGTGACACCCTCGTGAATCTCGACGAACCCGATTGCGATCGCGAACGCACCGGTGAGGGCCGCGACAGTCGCGACGGTCCGTGAAAGGCGCCAGGCGACTGGCAGAACGACGAGAATTGCACCTGCGGCAAATTCCCACCCTCGCGTCATTGGCGAGTAGAAATCGATCTTGCCTTGCAGCGAAGAAGGATCAGTGTGGCGGGACAGATTGAGCATGAGGAGAAACGACGCAATCGCGATGATGATGGTCACGATGCGGGTGGGCGTCATGACGTGCCGCCGTCTCGTGATGAGCCAGCCGATGACTAGGAGCCCGGGCACGACGAGGTAGAACTGCTCTTCAACCGAGAGTGACCAGGTATGCAGAAGTGGGTTGAGGGTTGCGGCAGCGTCGAAGTAGCCCGTTTTTTCAAAAAGCATCAGGTAGGTATTGGCATTGACGAGTGCTGCGGCCCCGCCGGTTCTCGCGGTGCTTCCCATAGAGCCGATCGTGCCGATCACTGCGCTGGCGGCCATGACCAGAACAAGCATGACCGCGAGAGCGGGCAGGAGGCGACGGATTCTGCCTTGATAAAAATCACGCAGTCGAAAGCGACCCTGAGTCATCCGCCGCGTGATGGCGCTGGTGATCACGTATCCGGAGATGACGAAGAAGACGTCTACTCCGGAGAACCCTCCGGGCAGGGGGAGTCCGGCGTGGAAAACGACGACCGACAAAACGGCAATGGCCCGAATCCCCTGAATGTCCAGGCGGGTGTGCGAGCTGGCCTGGATGAGTTGACCGCTAGGCAGGTGCGTAGGCGGCAAGGAAGTCACGAGTTGAAGTCTGCAGGTATCGGTTCACCGGACGCGGGAAGGCCCCGAGTTTGTGAGGCCGCAGCGTGTCACCGGTTCCGGTGTAGTACATGAATGAGACCCAGGACTCGTTGATGTCTAACTGCATTGCATTGACGGCCCCGGCACGATGGAGGAGGTCGGCGAGTGATGTGACCGTCAGTGCGTCACCGCTGACGTAAATGAGGTCGCCCGTGGAGGTGACACCTAGCCCAGACCGCCACACCGCAGCACTGCCACCCACGGTGGTGCCCCAATTGCTCTGAACGTGCTTGTCGAGGTCGTTTGAGATGGCCCCGTGGGCAATGAGCGGCTGCAGGTTCTGGCGGACGAAGGCGACGTCAGGCGTCATCGACACATCGTCGCCCCACGTACCGACGGTGGCATGCCCGTCCTGGTAGATCACGAGGCTGGCTGCGCCGGCAACAAGTCGCCCAGCCGTGGAGCCGTGATCGAAGTAACCACCCTGCGCGTCCGCCATCTTGAAGCCGCCGTTGAAAGTGGCAAGTAGGCCGGCAGTCTGGTGTGGAGTGATGCGACTGGGCTCTGTCCATGACCGCGCGCCACCAGGCTCGAGAGTCCCCGGATGCAGGACGAAGCGAACGGTGTGATCGATCAGTGCGATTCCTGCGAGATAGGAGGTGTGAACGGAATCTGGCCGTACGTAGGTGTACTGAACGAGAGCGCCAGTTGTGTCCTTCCGAATGGGAACGAAGGATCCCTCGTGGGCTAGAGCTGGAGAGACGGGTGGCGAGATAGATGCACGAATCGCACGTGTGGCTGCGACGCCAGACGTCGGCGCAAGTTCTGCGAGTATCGTCGAATCAGGTGAGCCACCCGACGCCGGTGGATGCATTGATAACTGAACTGTCTCGGCTGCTGTCACCACTAGTCCAAGTCCATGGTCCCGGGCCCATTCGGCCACCCGAATCGTCGTGTCGTCAGTACTGGGCGTGGTGAGGGTCTGGGCAAGGGAAATTCCCGCAAGCAGGGATACACCAACAACAATGCTCAGTGCACACACGATGATGCGGCCTATCCACCTGTGACGTTTCCGGCGGCGTGACGCGAGGTGTCTTGGATTGGTCGCCAAGGTGCGATGCTCGCGATGTGCGGGCCGCAGAGTGTTCGGCGATATAGACATGTCATGAGTAGACGCGTGGCCTGATCAGGAGTCAACGCGTGCTGACCTGAGCCTCAACTGGGAGCACTGCGACTCAGGACCACCTCAGCGAGGACTCAACGATGTTTCGCAATGACATCACTCGGCTCCTTGGCTGGACGCCATGACGAAGGGGCGGTGCATGTGCGCACCGCCCCTTCGCCACTCCCTCGTCGTGTGGCTACATGCCGGCTGCTTTGCGGACCGCCCGCCCGGTGATGACGCGGGCTAGGTGTTCGCGGTAGTCGGCCTGTGCGTTCAGGTCGCTCGTCGGGCTAGTGCCCTCGGCTGCAGCCTGCGCCGCAGCGTTGATGGCATCGACACCCGTGGCGCCCACCAGTGCGGCCTCGACCGCAGAGGCGCGAACCGGAGTGGGTGACATGTTCGTCAGCCCGATGCGGGCCTGGGTGATCTTGCCGCCCTCGACCTTGACGGCGGCCGCGACTCCGACGATCGCCCACGCCTGTGCGGTGCGGTTGAACTTCTCGTAGGTGGTTCCCCAGCCGGCCCCGAGCTTGGGGAAGGTGACGCTGACGAGGATCTCGTCAGGCCCGACCGCGGTGGTGAAGTAATCCACGAAGAAGTCCGCGGCCGATACCGTGCGGGTGCCACCGGCACCGGCGATAGTGAAGGTGGCGTCCAGGGCCAGTGCTACTGCTGGCAGGTCACCCGCCGGATCCGCGTGCGCGAGAGATCCGCCAAGAGTGCCGCGGTGCCGAATGGCCGGATCGGCCACGGTTGCCGTGGCCTGGGCCAAGAGCGGAACCCCGGACTTCACCACTGCACTGTTCATCACCGCATGGTGTGTGGCCGCAGCTCCGATGGTGACGGAGTCGCCGGTCTCGGTGATGCCCTGCAACTCGGGGAGTCGACTGCAGTCGACAACTACCGGAGGAGCTCCCAGGCGCAGACGCAGAACCGGCATGAGTGACTGGCCGCCAGCCATGAGCTTGGCGTCCTCGCCACCTGACTTGAGTGCGGCTACCGCCTCGGCAACCGAACCTGGACGAACGTAATCGAACTCAGCGGGAATCATCATGCTCCCTTCGCGGACTGAATCGTGCGCCACACCGTCTGCGGTGTAGCAGGCATGAGAACGTCGTTGACGCCCAGATGCCGGATGGCATCGACGATGCCGTTCATGATCGCCGGCGTTGAGGCGATGGCGCCGGCCTCACCGACACCCTTCGTGCCAAGCGGGTGCGTGGTCGACGGGGTAGTGGTCGTCGAGGTGATGAAAGACGGAAGGTCTGCCGCACTGGGCAATGTGTAGTCGGCGAGGCTGGCTGTCATGAGATTGCCGTCCTCGTCGTAGACCGCGCCTTCATACATCGCCTGGGCAATGCCCTGTGCCAGACCACCGTGTACCTGACCCTCGACGATCATCGGGTTGACCTGATTGCCAACGTCGTCCACGCACACGTACTTGCGCAACGTGACCTTGCCGGTTTCGGTATCGACTTCCATCGCCGCGAGGTGCGTGCCATGCGGGTAGGAGAAGTCCTGCGGGTCCACGGTTGATTCCGCCTGCAGGGTGGGTTCGACTCCGTCGGGAAGGTTGTGAGCCGTGAAGGCCTCGAACGCGACAGCGCCCAGAGCTTGTGACTTCGACGGATCACCCTTGACGTAGAACACGCCCTCGCGGAACTCCAGATCGCTGGGCGCGCACTCGAGTTGGTGTGCTGCGATGAGTCGCGCCTTCTCGACGAGCCGGTCCGCAGCCACCTTGATGGCCTGGCCACCGACCGCGAGCGAACGCGAGCCGTAGGTGTCCATGCCGTATGGCGCACGGCCGGTGTCGCCGTGCACCACCTCGATGTCCTCGACCGGAATGCCGAGGATGCTGCTGGCGATCTGGCTCCATGCGGTCTCGTGTCCTTGGCCGTGTGGCGAGGTGCCGGTGATGAGTTCGCACTTGCCGGTCGGCAGGAGACGTATCGTGCAGTGCTCCCAGCCACCGGCCACGTACTTCAATGCACCGAGGGTCCGAGATGGTGCAAGGCCGCACATCTCCGTGAAGGTGGAGATACCAATGCCCAACTGCACGGGATCACCAGCATCTCTTCGACGCTTCTGTTCCGCGCGAAGCTCGGCATAGCCAAACAGGTCCAACGCCTTCGCCGTGGCGGCCTCGTAGTTGCCCGTGTCGTAGGTGAGTCCGGCCACCGTCGTGAACGGGAACTCCTCGTGCGTGATCCAGTTCTTCTTACGCAGCTCCATCGGCTCCATGCCGAGCTCAGCCGCCATCTCGTCAACGATGCGCTCGATGGCGTAGGTGGCCTCGGGACGTCCGGCGCCACGGTAGGCGTCGGTGGGTGTCTTGTTGGTGAAGACACCTGTGCACTGGAACGCGTACGCGTCCATCTTGTAAATGCCGGGGAACATAAACATTCCCAGCAGTGGTGTCCCGGGCGTGATGATCTGCAGGTAGGCGCCCATGTCGGCCAGCAACGTCACCTTGAGGCCCAGGAACTTTCCATCCTTGGTGGCCGCAAGCTCAATGTCCTGGATCTGATCGCGCCCATGGTGTGTGGCCACCATGTCCTCGCTGCGGGTCTCAGTCCACTTGACTGGGCGACCCAACTTGCGTGCAAGTTGCGTGACGAGGATCTCCTCGCGCGTGCAGGTCAGCTTGCCGCCGAAGCCGCCGCCGACATCTGGTGCGATGACGCGCAAGTTGTTCTCCGGGATTCCTGTCACCAGCGCGAGAAGCACGCGAAGGATGTGGGGCACCTGCGTCGAGGACCACAGCGTGATCTCATCACTCATGCCCATCGGGGCTGCCACGACCGCGCGTGGCTCCATGAATGCGGGGATCACACGCTGATTGATGAACCGGCGCTTGACGATGACATCCGCTTTCGCAGCAGCCTCGTCATAGCCGCCACCGAGGTTGTAGACGTAGCAGGTGTTGTTGGGTGCTGCGTCGTGCACTGCTGCGGGGGGATTGTTGATCGCCTGCTCCATGTTGACGACGGCCGGCAGCGGCGCGTAGTCGACATCGATGGACGCCAGAGCATCTTCTGCAGACGCTGCGTTGGTGGCCAAGACCACCGCGATGCAGTCACCCACGTGGCGCACCTTGTCGGTGGCAAGTGACGGGAACGGCGGCATCACGATGTCGTCGGTGACGGGCCACACGCACGGTACTCCGCCATTGAGGTCGCCGAGCTCGGCGGCGCTGTAGGCAGCAACGACGTTGGGCATTGCCAGTGCGCCTGACAGGTCAACGTTGGAGATCTGCGCGTGTGCCATGGGGCTGCGCAGGATGGCCATGTGCAGTGTGCCGGGCAACTGAATGTTGTCGGTCCAGTTGGTGCGACCGTGCAGGAGGTTGGCGTCCTCCTTGCGCTTGATCGGGCGACCGAATGCGGTGCTCGTGGCGATTGTCTCGGTCACTTGGTGCCTCCCATCAACGTTGCTGCATGCGCGACTGACTTGACGATGTTGTGGTAGCCGGTGCAACGGCACAGGTTTCCTTCAAGACCCTCTCGGATCTCTTCTTCGGTCGGGTTCGGGTTCTCCGACAACAGGTCAACCGTGGCCAACACCATGCCGGGGGTGCAGTAGCCGCACTGCAGGCCGTGACATTCCTTGAATGCGACCTGCACGGGATGCCATTCATCGCCGGTGGCTAGTCCCTGAATAGTGGTGACCGCCGCACCGTCGGCTTGAACTGCAAGCACGCTGCAGGACTTCACGCTGCGACCATCAAGCAGCACTGTGCAGGCGCCGCAGTTGGAGGTGTCGCAGCCGACGACGGTGCCGACCTTCCCGATGCCCTCCCGAAGCCAATGCACGAGCAGAGTGCGCGACTCCACCGTTCCGGAGTACGCCGTCCCATCGACGGTGACGCTGATGTGGTGATCCATGGACGTCCCTTCGCGTGAACCCAAGGTCGATCTGGGTGTGATGCAGGTCACCCTAGAGACCTACGTCACATCGCGCGCGACTTTTCGCAAATGCATAGCGACCAGATGAGTCAGCTGGACTCCTTGGTTAGGGTCGCTCGCGTGTCAGGAGATGCCGAACGTGCGCCCCGGACGTATGTGGCATGGTCCGCGGTCGCGACTGTCCTGTGCTTCGTACCGCTTGGCGTGGTGGCCCTGGTCTACGGGTTTGGTGCCCAGCGTGCGCTGGAGGCGGGGGATCGTGATCTCGCATCCCGCCGCGGGCGGGTGGCTCGGCGCTGGCTGGTGGCCACGGTTGTGTTCGGCCTTGCGATCGATCTCGTGCTCGCAGGTGCCCTCATCGTCCTTGGCGCGTTCTCGCACTGACCGCGCCGGGCGCCAATGTCGTTACCGCCTAGGCTTCGGGGGTGGTTGACGGTCCAGTCCTCGTGGTCGACTTCGGGGCTCAGTACGCGCAGCTCATCGCCCGCCGCGTACGTGAGGCGCGGGTGTACTCAGAAATCGTGCCGCACACGATGTCCGTCACCGACATGGTCGCCAAACGGCCCTCGGCCATCATCTTGAGCTTTTCCACATAGGGAATGCCGCCGGGGAAGCAGTACATGCCGTCGTTGGCCAGCGGCGGATTGCCCTCGCACGCCAGGATGTACTTGCCGTGATACTTCTCGCGGGTTTCCTCGAGGATCGCTTCGGCCTGATCGCCGGCTGCGGCCATGATTGTGTCGTCGTAATCCAGCGAAATCATCGACAACAGATCATCCCTGACCAGCGGATGGGCCGACCGGATGAAGGACTCGCTACAACCGGTACACTCAAGGCCGTGCAGCCAGATCACCGGCACCCGCGGCTTGGTTTCCAGCGCGTTGGCGATTTGGCCTGGG
>JBAWXR010000021.1:0-18222 GCA_037143955.1 Actinomycetes bacterium | reverse complement strand
CTCTCTCGACGGAGCTGAGGCCGGGTCGGTTTGGGTTGCCGTCGAGACGCCAGAGAGGTCGGCGAGTGAATGCCACCACTTCACGGGAGATCGCCGTTCGGTCCGCGAGCAGGGGGCCCAGGCAGCCGTGGCTTTGGCTCTTGTCCTCGTGCAAGACACCTGAGTGCGAGGGCGGGAATATGTGCGGGCTTGTTCAAGTTTTCATCCGAGAGGAACGCCGGGGGTTGCACTGTCGTCCCATCGGGGTACCGTGCAGTCATGAGGGAGGGCTCTGTGATCGTTCTGCGGCAGGTGATTGGTGACGAGCTGCGTCGTCGTCGGCAGGGTCAAGGTCGCACGCTGCGAGATGTCTCCGGTGCCGCGGCCGTCTCCCTGGGGTACCTATCCGAGGTAGAGCGCGGGCACAAAGAGGCTTCCAGCGAACTCCTCGCAGCCATTTGCTCCGCCCTTGAGGTGTCACTGTCGGATGTGCTGGCCTCGGTCAGCAATCAGGTAGCCAAGGCCGAGACCCCGGTTCTGTAGCTCCGCCGCGGTCCGACAGGATGCGCCCATGCGGCTGACGGACTTCTGGGAGCGCATGAATGAAGTGCTCGGGGAGCCATATGCGCACTCGTGGGCCCGTGATGTGGTGCTGCCGCCGCTGGGACTCACGGTGGATCAGGCGGTCGAGCGAGGTGTCGACACGGTGGTCATCTGGCGTGCGGTGTGCACCGTGATCGACGTGCCGTCAACGCTGACATGACCATTCCTGACAACACGGCGGTCAATGCACCTAGCGATGCCTCGCACCTATCCCAGCAATCTGACGATGGTTACGCACCGCGTGTGCAGACGCGCACCCTACGGACCTTGTCACTTTCTCAAATCCTTAGTGGCGTGGCTGTAGCCGGCTCCTTGCCGGCGGGCTCGCTGCTGGTGGCGTCGATATCTGGCTCCGAGGCACTTGCAGGACTCGCACAGACCAGCAGCCTCCTGGGTTCAGCGGTGATGGCGCTTCCTCTCGCCGCACTGGCACTCAAGCGCGGTCGCCGGGTGTCCTTGGTCACGGGATACGGCATTGCGGGTGTGGGTGCACTTCTGGTGGTGCTTGGATCGGCGTCTCGGACACTGCCCCTGATTTTTGCCGGGATTTTCTTTGTAGGTTTCGCCACGGCAGCGGCCAACCAAGCGCGATTCGCGGCAACCGATCTTGCACCCGAACATCGCGTCGGCCGAGCGTTCGCCTGGGTTGCCTGGGCCGCAACAATCGGAGCGATCCTTGGCCCCAATCTCATCGACCCGGCCGGGTCCGTCGCCTTGCGTTGGGGACTGCCGCAGCTGTCTGGCGCCTATGTCATGTGCGCAGCAGCACTACTCATGGGCTGTCTGGTCCTGACGACGTTTCTTCGGCCGGACCCCTACCTCACATCCGTGCGACGGGGTGGCGCAGTGCGAGGTGGTCCGCCGAGCATCGCTGACGGATATCGGGAACTTCGCAGACGACCGCGCGCCATGCTGGGCATCGGGGTGATCGTTGCCGGCCATGTGGTCATGGTCATGGTCATGGTGATGACGCCCGTGTACATGAAGCACGTGGATGTGTCACTCAGTGTGATCGGCCTGGTGATCAGTGCGCACGTGGCTGGGATGTATGCCTTGTCGCCCTTCGTGGGGTGGGCGGTGGACCGGCTGGGACCGTTTGTGATGGTCGGGGTAGGGATCGCGGTTCTGATCAGTGCATGCATCACGTGCAGCGTCACGCCGGCAAACCATGATCTGACTTTGGGAGCGGGTCTGTTTCTCTTGGGCGTGGGGTGGTCATGCACCTTGATCGCCGGATCGGCAATGTTGACTGAGGCCATTGAGCCCCGGCATCGCCCGGCTGTTCAGGGGCTCTCAGATCTGGCCATGAACGCTGCCGGAGCAGCGGGCGGGATCATGGCGGGGCTGATCGTCGCGGCCTTGTCGTACTCAGCGTTGGCGCTCCTGGCGCTGGTTCCGCTGGCCATTTTGTGCGGCGCACTGGCCATTCCGGCGTGTCGTCAGCATTCGAACGCACGTTCGATATAGCGTTCTATTCAGCCGGGCGGTGGGCCCCCGCCCACAGCCCGGCTCAACGACAGACCCGATGTCAGACCTGCTCCTTAGGTTGTCGGCAACGGGCTCCGCAGGACCCGAAACCGCCGGGCGAGACACCGCCCTGATCGAAGGAGAAGGACATGGCCAGCGCCGCAAACGATCGCGAGAAGGCGCTCGACGCTGCCCTCGCCCAGATTGAGCGCCAGTTCGGCAAGGGCTCAGTCATGCGCCTGGGCGAAGAAGGTCGCGCGCCCGTCGAGGTGATCCCGACCGGGTCGATCGCGTTGGACATCGCCCTCGGTATCGGCGGTCTCCCGCGTGGCCGCATCGTTGAGGTGTACGGCCCTGAATCCTCCGGTAAGACCACGGTGGCGCTTCACGCCATTGCCAATGTGCAGGCAGCGGGTGGTCTCGCTGCATTCATCGATGCTGAGCACGCTCTCGATCCGGACTATGCATCCAAGCTCGGTGTCGACCTCGACAACCTGTACGTCGCGCAGCCTGACACCGGCGAGCAAGCGCTGGAGATTGCCGACACTCTCGTGCGTTCCGGGGCAATCGACCTCATTGTGATCGACTCCGTCGCGGCGTTGGTGCCACGTGCGGAGATCGAGGGTGAGATGGGTGATTCCCATATGGGTCTTCAGGCACGTTTGATGAGCCAGGCACTGCGCAAGATGGCGGGTGCGCTCAACAACACCAACACCACCGCGATCTTCATTAACCAGCTTCGCGAGAAGATCGGCGTCATGTTCGGCTCTCCCGAGACGACCACGGGCGGCAAGGCTCTCAAGTTCTATGCGTCTGTTCGTTTGGATGTGCGGCGCATCGAGACACTCAAAGGTGGTACCGAGGCTGTGGGCAACCGCACGCGAGTCAAGGTTGTCAAAAACAAGGTGGCTCCGCCCTTCAAGCAGGCAGAGTTCGACATTCTTTATGGCGAGGGCATCTCGCGCGAAGGCTCACTCATCGACATGGGCGTCGACGTGGGTGTCGTGAAGAAGTCGGGGGCTTGGTACACGTACGACGGTGACCAACTTGGTCAGGGCAAGGAGAATGCTCGGACCTTCCTGAAGGACAACCCTGATCTGTCGAACGAGATTGAGAAGCGGATCAAGGAATCGCTCGGCATGGGCCCACGGGTCGATGCGCCAGCGGATGCCCCTGCAGTTGCACCGGCATCCAAGGCAGCGGCGGCTAAGGCGGAAGCCACGGCGGCCAAGGCGGACGCTGCCACACTGAAGTCCACTGTCAAGGCTGAAGCACTTGCTCCGGAACCGATTGATGCCTAATGCGCGGGCGTCGCAGCGCTCCGGAGCCACCGCACGACCACGATGGCGCTGATGCCGATCCTGTGGATGTGGCGCGAACAGTAGTGCTGAGGCGTCTAGCGGCAGCGCCGCGGACTCGGCATGAGCTGGCCGCGGATCTCGTCGACCGAGGAGTACCCCAGTACGCCATTGACTTGGTGTTGGATCGGTTCACCGAGGTCGGCTTGATCGATGATGTCGCGTTCGCACGCATGTGGGTCGACTCGCGTGTGCGAACGCGGGGGAGCGCTCCTCGGGTTCTGAGGCAGGAATTGCGCCGCAGGGGGATCGACGCCGATCTCATCGATGAGGTGCTTGCCGACATTGATACGGCTCAACAGCGCGACATGGCCTATCGCATAGCCGTGTCCAAGGTGCGCAGTCTGGAGCGCTTTGACACTGCGGTCAAAGTGCGGCGTCTCACCGGACTCCTCATGCGCAGGGGCCACTCGCCCAATGTGGCTTTTGACGTGGTCAAGACTGTCTTGAGCGAGCAACATGTTTCCTCACTCGAGGCCTAGCGATTACTGTCGTGTGAGCAGAGGCAGAACAATGTCATCGACGATGTGTTCGACATCCACGTACGTAAGGCCTTGCCCCGACATCGTCATCCGGTGGATGACGAAAGCCGCAGGGATCTGCATCACATAAGGGTCGATCGGCCGTACTGGAATCTCGCCGCGAGCCATAGCGCGTTGAAGCATCTCCACAGCTTGCGAATGCATTTTGATCCCGAAGCGGCCCTGCACATCCAGAAAGACGCTGTTGTCGTGTACTGCCTCGCTGATGAGTTCGCGCAGCACGAGCCCCAGTGCACCGTTCATCTGATCGGTGAACCCACGAAAGTGCTCGCACAGGTCTTCGCGTAGTGATCCGGTGTCTGGCATATCCATGACCGAGAGTTCTTCGAGCGTCGAGGCAAAGACGTCGATCACCAGGGATCGCACATTGGGCCAACGTCGGTAGAGAACTGCCTTGCCGGTGCCCGCTCGGCTGGCGATGCGGTCCATGGACGCTCCCCGGATGCCACGCTCGGCGACTTCCTGGAGGGTCGCCGCATTGACGGCATCCAGAAGTACTTCACCACGCTTGCGAGACATGCCGCCACACTACCTCGAGGAGTCATGAATGTTCCCTAAACGGTAGGTTACGAAACGAACCTGTCTCGTATGTGTGATAGCGTCCGTGGACCGTCTCGCCAAGGAGTGTTCATGCCAGGTCTGTCGTCTTGGGCAGTGCGTCGCCCGGTCATCGCTCTCATCGCGTGGGTTATCGCGATGGTGGCCATTGTGGGGCTCTCTGCCGGCCTGAAGGGCACACTCAACGACTCTTTCGACCTTCCTGACACGGAGTCAAAGACGGCAACAGACTTGCTGATGACTAGCGGCACGGACATGAGCGGTGTTGACGGAGGCGCCGCCATCGTGTGGAAGCCGGCGAGCGGCACTGCGGTGGATCCTGCGGTCGCGGCAACTGTGCAGCCTGTGCTCGAGAAGATCGCTGGCCTTGGATCTGTGGCGTGCGTTACCGACCCGTTCAATGCGCAGGGGGTCGCACTGGGGAAGAACTGCCCCAAGGGTGCCGGCCCCATGGGTGCGGATGCAGCAAAGGTGCTGACTCCCGAGGAGCTCAAGACGCTGGCGGCTGCGTCGTCACCTGTCAGTCCCGACGGCAAGGTTGCTTACGCAACGATCACGTTCGCAGGCAACGGCACGAATGTGAGTACCGCTGACGCCAAGGCCATTCTGGCCGACGTCAAGGCCCTCAATAGCTCAACCTTGCAGGTTGGTGCCAATGGACAGGTTCTTGAGTTCGCGGGTCAAGAGCCGCCGAGCTCAGAGGGCGTCGGCATCATTGCAGCAATCATCATCCTGCTCATCGCGTTTGGTTCCATCGTGGCAGCCGGACTTCCCATCATTGTGGCGATCGTGGGCCTCGCCCTCGGGCAACTCCTGGTACTTGTCGTGGCGAACTTCCTCGATGTGGCGACCTTTGCGCCCACACTGGCAGCGATGATCGGTCTGGGCGTCGGCATCGACTACGCATTGTTTGTCCTCAACCGGTATCGCCAGGGGCTGCTCGTGGGTCATGAGCCGAAGAAGGCGGCCCAGGAGGCTGTCGCGACTGCCGGCCGTGCGGTGCTTTTTGCCGCCAGCACGGTGATCATCGCTCTGCTTGGCCTGTTCGTTCTTCGCATCAACTTCTTCAATGGTTTGGCTGTTGCCGCATCAGTCACGGTGCTCATGGTGATGCTCTCGGCGCTGTGGTTGCTGCCCGCACTCTTGAGTTTGCTGGGCACAAAGACCTTGGCCCTGCGGCTGCCATGGGGGAAGAAGGCCGGTACCGGGTCTCCGGAAGGAAAGGGTTGGGCGCACTACGGACGCATGATCCAGCGCCGTCCCTTCATCCCGGCGATCCTGTCGCTGCTGGTCGTATTGATCCTGGCGATCCCGGTTCTGAGTCTGCGTCAAGGTTTCGCGGATGATTCAGGCAAGCCCGTGGGAAGCCCCGCGCGCATTGCATATGACCTGCGGGCTGAGGGCTTTGGCCCCGGCATCAATGGACCGTTCCTCGTCGTTGCAGATCTCACGGAGGCAACGGCGCCTGACGCGTACGCCCAGATCGTGAAGGGCTTGTCGCAAACCGAGGGAGTGGCAGGAACCAATCCGTCTCTGGCAACTCTGGCCATCTTCGGCAAGCTCGCACAGGCGCAAGCACAAGCCCCGTCCGCGAGTGCACAGCCGCCCAAGATGATTCAGGCCGTCGCAGTTTTCCCGTCCAGTGCACCCCAGGACCAAGCCACAATGGACTTACTTGAACGACTTCGTACTCAGACTGACCCGGCGCTGGAGCAGGCGACGGGCGCAAAGCTCTACGTCGGCGGTACGCAGGCTGTTACCAGTGACTTCACGTCAGTACTTGCCAATGCACTCCCGTTGTTCTTGGCAATCGTCATCGGTCTAGGTTTCCTTGCGCTCATGCTGCTGTTCCACTCCCTCGTGATTCCGCTGACTGCGGCCATCACCAGCCTGCTGAGCTTCTCTGCTGCGCTAGGCATCACCGTTGCTGTGTTCCAGTGGGGTTGGTTCGACAGCATTCTGGGGATACCTGGGACCGGGCCAATCTTCCCGTTCCTGCCGATCATGGTCTTCAGCATTCTGTTTGGCCTCTCGATGGACTACCAGGTGTTCCTGGTGTCGCGCATGAAGGAGGAGTGGAATCGGACGTCCGACAGCGCCATGTCGGTGCGCCGCGGGCTTGGCGGATCCGGTCGCGTGGTCGTCATCGCAGCGTTGATCATGTCCAGCGTCTTCCTTGCATTTGTGCCAAGCACGAACGCAACCATCAAGTTGTTCGGAATTGCGCTTGCGTCTGCGGTGATCATTGACGCGTTCATCATTCGGTTGATCTTTGTGCCGAGCCTGATGTCGATGCTGGGTCGTGCGAACTGGTGGCTGCCGGGCTGGCTGGACAGAATCCTCCCGGAGATCACGATCGAGGCGGGCGACGACGAGGTTGTCGACGACGAGGGTGTCGACAGCGGCCAGGATGCAAAGGCGTCCGCCAGCGTCCAGTAGCGTGCCAGCGTGGCCACCACGTCGTCCGACCAAGGCGTAGCCGCCTCGGACAGCCCTTCCAAGAGTGGCTTGGTTCTGCTCGCACTTGTGGTCGGCGCGGTGGTGGCCAACATCAATCTGGGCATTGCCAATGTGGCCCTGCCCACGATTGGTCGTGAGCTTGGTGCTTCTCAGGATCAGTTGACATCAGTAGCCAATGCGTTCGCGCTTGGCTTGGCGGCCACCGTTCTCTACCTTGGCGCGCTAGGTGACCGGTACGGTCGCAAATTGCTCTTCGTCAGTGGTGCCGTGATGACGATCCCCACGTCATTTCTTGCCGCTTACGCACCCAACGTCGAAGTGCTGATCTTGGCTCGATTTCTCGGGGGCGTTGCTGCAGCGCTCCTGTTCCCCACCACTTTGTCCCTTATCTCTGCCCTCTACCGCGACAAAGCGAAGGTGCGTGCCATAGCCCTGTGGTCTGGCATTGGTGGAGGTCGCGCGGCACTCGGTCCCGTCCTTGGCGGATGGCTGTTGCAGTTCGCCTGGTGGGGTTCGGTCTTTCTCGTCACCCTGCCGCTGGTGCTCGTTGCTCTCACGGTGGGCTGGTGGGTACTGCCGTGGCATGCCAACGAGGACCGCTTCTCAGTGGATCACCTCGGCGGAGTGTTGTCCATCATTGGCGTCGGCGGACTCGTCTTGGCAATAGAAGACGTAAACAAGGGCTTGAGCCCTGTGGTCGTGTCGACTTTGGTCATTTCCGTCGTGACGCTGTCGATCTTCTTCTGGCGACAAGCCACGGCGTCTCGTCCCTTGATTAACCTCACCTTCGCCCGAGCGCGGACGTACTGGGTTGCTTTCGTTGCGGGGGCGATCACCTTTGGCTCCCTCATCGGTGCCATGTTCATCGGGCAGCAGTTCATGCAGAACGTACTTGGATATTCCGCCTTGAATGCAGCACTCGTGGTGCTGCCCTCAGCAGTCTTGACAGCGGTGTTTGGGCAGGTCGCAGGCGAATTGATCGAGAAGACCGGGTCTCGGCTGTCCTTCGCACTTGGGTTGCTCGCTACCGGGGCAGCGTTCGCGGTCATGCTGGTGACCTGGCAACCGGGAGCGTCGATTGGATGGGTCATTACGGCATATGCCTTGGTTGGGGCTGGCGTGGGGCTCGCGGCGACACCGGCATCGCGGGCTCTCATGGCATCCGTGCCCACTCAGTGGAGTGGCATGGGTTCGGCGGGTCTTGATCTCACCCGCGATTTCGGGGGTGCCATTCTGCAGGCGGCCATGGGCGGACTACTTGCCGCTGCTTACGGTGCGCACATGCAAGCGGATCTTGCGGCACTCCCGGCGGACCAAGCATCCTCCGTCAGCACGTCGATCGCCAACCAGTTGACGGGATCCTTCGAGGGAAGTGCTGCGGTCGCTGATTCCTTCCCGCAGTACGCGCAGCAGATTCTTACAGCGGCATCCAACGCATTCACCGACGGTAAGGATGCGGCAATTCTGGTGGCCCTCGTCATGTCCCTTATCGGGTTCGTGCTGGTTATCGTTGTCTTCCCGGGCAAGAAGCGCGAAGACGCTCACTATGCGCAGATGAGCTTGCAGGAAACCGACGCGGCTTAGCGGACGACTTTGAACTGGAACATGGTGGTATCCAGTGCGCCCATCAGTCGCATCCACAGGGGCATGAGCATTTCGGTTCCTCGAGCTGTCGTGATGTCTCCGAGGTCGATGACGTCCATGTGTCCCATACTGCCAAGGAGCGTGGCGACGACGTGTTTTGCTTCATCGTCGTTACCACTAATGAACACGGTGTGTTGGCCGTCGTTGACCATCCGTGGGTTCACCATGAGGTCGGCCGTCAGGGTGTTGAGCGTCTTCACGACCCGAGCGTCAGGCAAGGCGGCCTGAATCTGCTCACCCAACGAGTCGGTGTCCTTCACGAAGAGGGTTGCTGGAAAGCCTTGCGTGAAGTCGAGTGGGTTGGTGATGTCAATAACGATCTTGGTAGCGAGTTGCGTTGGCCCAGCGGCGGCCAGGATCGTTAGGGCCGCACCCCCCTGACCCGCGAGAATGACGATCTCCGCCGTGGCGGCGGCGTCGGAAAGTGTTGCGAGTGGGATGTCGGCCGTGATGGAGTCTGCCAATCTCTGCCTGGTGTCCCCAACGTCGCGGGTCCCCAGCGTGACCTGGTGACCTAGGTCATGGAGCCGCGTGGCGAGTGCCTGCCCGACCATTCCCGTACCGAGTACGGCAATCTTCATGTGATGTCCCTCGGTTGGGAATGTAAGTTGTCGTGTCCAGTATGGGGCACATCGAGCGGCCAACCCCTTGACGGTCACAACTGTAGGATGACCGCGTGGTCGGTGGTGCTTCTTTCGCGGAAAGTAATGCAGCGCTGACAGGTGCACTGGTCCAGGGCAGGACGTACCAAGTGCGCACGTACGGCTGTCAGATGAACGTCCACGACTCCGAACGGCTCAGCGGCTTGCTTGAGGCGGCCGGGTACTCCAGAGCCGCAGAAGATTCAGTCGCAGATGTCGTTGTCTTCAACACGTGCGCTGTTCGCGAAAACGCTGACAATCGGCTTTACGGGAACCTAAGCCATCTGGTACCTGTCAAGGCCGAGAACCCGGGTATGCAAATTGCCGTGGGTGGGTGCCTGGCGCAGAAGGATCGCGGTGCAGTTCTGGCGAAGGCCCCTTGGGTGGACGTTGTTTTCGGAACGCACAACATCGGTTCGCTACCCGTATTGCTAGAGCGCGCCAGGGTTGAGTCTGAGGCGCAGGTAGAAATCAAAGAGGCGCTGGAAGATTTTCCCTCGAACCTCCCGACCAAACGGGACAGCGCCTACGCGGCATGGGTGTCCGTCAGCGTGGGGTGCAATAACACGTGCACCTTTTGCATTGTCCCTGCTCTGCGAGGCACCGAGAAGGATCGTCGGCCAGGCGACATCCTGTCCGAAATTTCGGCTCTGGTCGATGAGGGCGTTCTGGAAATCACGCTCCTCGGGCAAAACGTCAACGCTTATGGGACGGAATTCGGTGATCGGGCAGCGTTCGCCAAGCTGTTGCGGACGTGTGGCATGGTCGAGGGGCTTGAGCGCGTCAGGTTCATGAGCCCGCATCCTCGAGATTTCACGGATGACGTGATCGACGCGATGGCACAGACTCCCAACGTGATGCCTCAGCTGCATATGCCTTTGCAGTCGGGTTCCGATTCAGTGCTTCAGCGCATGCGTAGGTCATATCGTCAGGATCGCTACCTAGGCATCATCGAACGAGTGCGAGCAGCTATGCCGCATGCCGCCATCACCACAGACATCATTGTGGGCTTCCCGGGCGAGACTGAGGCGGACTTCCAAGCCACCCTGGATGTTGTACGCGAGGCGCGGTTCGCGAGTGCATTCACCTTTCAGTACTCCAAAAGGCCCGGAACCCCCGCCGCCGACATGGCCGATCAAGTTCCGCACGATGTGGTGCAGGAGCGGTACGTCCGGCTTCTTGCCGTGGTGGAAGAGACAGCGTGGTCGGAGAACAGCTCTCTGGTCGGCACGACCGTCGAGGTTCTTGTGGCCAACGGCGAGGGTCGTAAGGATGAAGCAACGGAGCGGATGTCGGGACGGGCGCGTGATCATCGACTCGTGCACGTGGCAATCGACCCAAATGTTGGGGCTCCGCGGCCAGGTGATGTTGTCACAGCTGTTGTCACTCGAGCCGCTCCGCACCATCTTGTGGCCGACAGCGTCGTGGGACTGCGACGCACGCGAGCCGGCGACATTGGTCAGGCGATGTCAGAGCCGCGGGAATCCGTAGCCGGGTCGGCCGTATCGCTTGGTCTACCGACCGTCCGAGCATGACCAGGGTGATGTGCATCGTCGGGCCCACGGCGTCCGGCAAGTCCGCCCTTGCAGTTGATGTCGCTCGTCGGTTGACGCCGGTGGGGGAGATCGTCAGCACTGATTCCATGCAGATCTACCAAGGTATGGATATCGGCACAGCGACCCCAACAGCAGTTGAGCGACGAGGCATTCCTCACCACCTGCTTGATCGAGTCTCCACGGACACAGTGGTGACAGTTGCCGACTACCAGCAGTGGGCGCGCGAGGCGATCGACGATGTGGCGTCCCGCGGCGCAACGCCGATCGTTGTGGGTGGAAGCGGGCTCTACGTACGTGCAGTGCTCGACGACTTGCAGTTTCCTGGAACGGATCCTCAGGTTCGTGCGCGCCTCGAGGAGGAACTTGAGCAACACGGAGCGGCGATCATGCACGCCCGCCTGGCACAGGTCGATCCCGCTGCCGCGCTGGCGATCCCTGCCACTAACGGTCGGCGCATAGTTCGAGCACTGGAAGTTGTGGAGATCACTGGCATCCCATTTACCGCAAGTCTTCCCAAAGGCGGAGCGATATACGACGTCACCTTCGTGGGCCTTGCAGTGCCACGAGACCACATGGATTCCCGTATCTCGCACAGGGTGGAGCAGATGTGGCAAGCCGGCTTCGTCGACGAGGTCAGGTCGCTAGGTGCACTTGGTCAGACGGCACGAAGAGCTCTGGGCTACCAGCAGATCTCGGAAGCACTGGACGGCCGCTGCACACTGGACGAGGCGAAAGTCGCCACCGTCGAGGCAACGCGCCGGTTTGCTCGCCGCCAGCAACGCTGGTTCAAGCCCGATCAGCGCATCACGTGGCTGGCGTACAACGCCGATGACTTGACCGATCAGGTACTGGCCGTTTGGGGCACCTCGACGTAGAACTCTGTCCCCAGAAGGAGAGTGGACAGTGGGCCCGGAAGGCGCGTGAGCACGGCCAAGGTGCGAGTCGAACCATCAGCGGAGGCTTGTGAGGCGTGGGCTTGCAGGGCCTGCCGCTTCTGCTTCAAATAGGGCCGGACATTGACCCGGTGGGTGATGTCCGCGCGAGGCGTCCAGGCCTGCGCGAACTCCTGAGGATCAAAGCCTGAAGGTGTCGCGTGTGCCGCAGCGGCAATGCGCACTGCACGGGCGATGGGCTCGCGCGGCAAGGTTGCCTCGTACAGCCGAGGAGTGCGCTTGCACAGCATGAGTGCTGTGCGCACCGACCTATGCACCTGGACATGGTCGGGATGTCCATAGCCCCCCGAAGGGTCGTAGCCGACGAGGACGTCAGCATCTTCGTCATCGCAGATCCCGGCAATCGCCTTGGCGACTGTGAACCTGCCCTGATGGGCGAAGCCTGTGGGGACGTCAGCATGCAAACCTGAGTCGGCGTAACCAAGATTGTGAGTGCGCGAGATCCCGAGAATGCGAGCCGAGTCAGCCAATTCGCCGGCGCGTGTAGCGGCAAGATCGGCGATGCCGGAGTCGGCCAGACCCTGCGCTCCATCCGTGGCAACGATGAGCACCACGCGGTGACCTTCATCGACGGCCCTGGCCATGGTTCCCGCGGTGAGGAGTGCCTCATCGTCGGGATGCGCATGAACGAAGACGAGGGTGCGTGGCATGACGATCATTGTGGCGTACGGTCATGGTCTGTGAGGATCGCCCATGTCTCGGACTGCTACCTGCCCCGAACAGGAGGCATCGAGACGCAGGTCCGTTCGCTTGCGTTGCAGCAGGCTCAGGCAGGGCACGACGTGCGAATCATCACGGCAACCCCCGGTCATGGTGCGGTTCGGTCAGGTAGAGACGATGTGGATGGGCTCAGAGTTGATCGGGTGGCCGCACGGATGCCGTTCGAACTGCCAGTCCACCCACGCACACGTCACCATGTCTCCCAGTTGCTTCGGGAACAGCCGATCGACGTGGTCCACGTCCATGTGGGTCTCGTGTCGCCTTTTGCATGGGGGAGCATTCGGGCGGCACTAGAGGTCAGGGTGCCCGTTCTCGTGACTGTGCACAGCGTGTGGGACTCGTGGCAGGGGTCGCTCCTCGCCATGGCGGATGGACGCATGGGGTGGACTCGTCGAGGGGTGCGCATGAGCGCGGTCAGTGATCTCGCGGCCTCGCGCGTCAGCGGTGCCTTATCCGTGCCTGTTGATGTCATTCCCAATGGCATCGATCCTGCACAGTGGCATGTCACGAAGTGGATACCCCGGACGGATGCACTCCGGGTGGTCACCGTGATGCGTATGGCTCCGCGCAAGAGAACTCAGCCCCTTGTGCGAATTCTTGCGTCCGCGCTGGAACAACTGGACGGCAATTTGGTCGCGCATCTCATCGGTGACGGCCCTGAGCGTGCGGGAGCGGAACGGCTAGCGAGAAAGCTTGGCGTATCGGACAAGATCCTTTTCTTGGGGCGTCTGGACCGTTCAAAGATTCTTGAGGTGTTCGCGCAATCAGATGTGTACATCCAGCCGTCCGTGAAGGAATCTTTCGGTATTGCGGCGCTTGAGGCACGGACAACCGGCCTTCCGGTTGTCGCCAGAAGTGAATCCGGGACCACCCAGTTCATTCATAACGGGGTTGAGGGGCGTCTAGCACCTCATGATGAAGGCATGGCTGATGCCCTGGTCACGCTTGGACGCGACCCGGTGTTATTAGCGAAGCTCACAGACCACAACCGCACTGTGGAGCCGCTTGAAGCGTGGCCGCGTGTGCTTGACACCGTGGCGAGCGCGTATGCATCCGCACAGCGATCTTGCGTCTAGGCTTCACTCATGGTCCGCATCAACGAAGTTCCGTTCGTGAAGGGCCATGGCACCGGCAATGACTTCATCATCATCCCAGACATTGACGCCAAGAAGGACCTCACTGCTGAGCAAGTCCGGCACCTCTGCGACCGCCATCGAGGCATAGGTGGCAACGGCGTTTTGCGAGTGGTCCGAACAGAACACATGAGGGGGTACGAAAGCCAAGCAGCAGAGGCTGAATTCTTCATGGACTACCGAAATGCTGATGGAAGCCTCGCCGAGATGTGCGGCAACGGGGCGCGAGTGTTCGCGAGGTACCTCGACGCCGTTGGTTTGGTCACCAAGAATGATTTCGTCATCGGCACCCGAGGCGGCTCCGTAGCCGTCACCCTGCATACCGATCACACGGTGTCACTAGTCATGGGCAAGGCCAACAGCCCGCAGGTGACATCGATGCCGCAGGTAACCGTGGGTTCGCATTCGTGGAAGGCTGTCCCGGTCTGGATCCCCAACCCTCACGCGGTGACGTTCCTGGACTCTCTGGCCGACGCTGGGTCTCTCGTCGACATGCCTCATGTGGCTCCCGACTCGACATTTCCCGAAGGGGTCAACGTGGAGTTCGTGGTGGTGCACGGTCCACGGCACGTAGCTATGCGCGTGTACGAGCGTGGAGTGGGCGAAACCCTCGCATGCGGCACAGGCGCCTGTGCTGTGGCGTGGGCGTCACGTCGTCACCTCGAACCGGACCTCGTGGGCGAGAGCAGCTACACGGTCGACATGCCCGGTGGGTCGGTCACGGTCACCGAAGACTCCGATGGGCTGCTGCGCTTAACGGGCCCGGCAGATCTCGTAGCCCGAGGGACCGTGCTCCTCGCCTAAGCCGCAGAACCGGTGTGCACAGGCCGACCTGCGTCGCACACGTGCCTCGTGCGAGGCTAGGCAGTGATGCCGGCCGAGGATGACAGCCTTGAATTGCAAGAGCGGCATGCCCTGCGCCGCGTTGCCGGACTGTCAACCGAACTCGAGGACATTTCTGAGGCCGAGAATCGACAGGTCCGGCTTGAGCGAGTAGTGCTGGCTGGAGTCTGGACTCAAGGAACGTTGGCAGAAGCAGAACGAAGCATGAGAGAACTCGCTCTGCTAGCCGAGACCGCAGGCTCGCAGGTGTGTGAAGGGGTCTATCAGCGTCGTGAGTCTCCCGATCCGGCAACGTTCCTAGGGTCTGGCAAGGCCAAAGAGCTCAGGGCAATCGTGGTGGCGTCGGGCGCTGACACGGTGATCTGCGACGGCGAGCTCACCCCGGGCCAACTACGCAACCTTGAAGACGTTGTGAAGGTCAAGGTGGTTGATCGCACATGGCTCATTCTCGACATCTTCGCCCAGCATGCGCACAGCAGTGAGGGCAAGGCTCAGGTGTCGCTTGCCCAGATGCAATACCTGCTACCGCGCCTTCGAGGGTGGGGCGAGGCGATGTCGCGCCAGGGTGGCGGTGCAGGTGGTGGAGCTGGTGGCGGCGTCGGAACCCGCGGCCCTGGCGAAACCAAACTTGAGACAGATCGTCGGCGAATCCGTACTCAGATGACGAGATTGCGTCGTCAGTTGCGCGAAATGGAGGGGACGAGGGCCACGCAGAGGGCGTCACGCCAACGCGCCGGCATTCCCGGCGTTGCCATTGCCGGTTACACGAATGCGGGTAAGTCGAGCTTGCTTAACGCTATGACACACGCTGGTGTGCTTGTGGAGAATGCGCTGTTCGCAACGTTGGATCCCACGGTGCGCAAGACCCGAACGCCGCACGGCCGCGAGTACACGCTGGCTGACACTGTGGGTTTCGTCAGGCATCTGCCCCACGAACTTGTTGAGGCATTCCGATCCACGCTTGAGGAAGTTCGGGATGCTGACCTGATTCTGCACGTTGTTGATGGATCCGATGAAGCTCCCGAGGATCAGATCTCAGCAGTCCGCGAGGTGCTAGCAGAGATCGGGGCGCAGGACGTGCCCGAGCTCGTGGTGATCAATAAGGCGGACCTCGCGGAGTCAGACACGCTTGCTCGGCTGCTACGCCGAGAGCCGCACGCCGTCGTGGTCTCCGCCCGCACGGGGGCAGGTCTCTCCGAGCTTGCTGAAGCCATCGAACTGGATCTGCCAGGCGCATGGGTTGAGATCAATGTCCTCGTCCCCTACACGCGCGGTGACCTGCTCTCACGTGCCCATCGTGAAGGCGAAGTTCTGTCCGAGGAACACGGGGACATGGGTACCCAACTCAAGGCACTGGTGCCCCCCGCCCTCGCGGGCCAACTCCAGGTGAGGTCCTATGACTGACCCCGTATCGGTCGAGGAGGCTCTGTCGGCGGTTGTGTCGGCCATCGGGGGAGAGCCGCGCGTGGGTCAGCAGGAAATGGCCCAAGCTGTTGCGGATGGCTTTGCCGGCGGAGGCCATGTGGTGGTTCAGGCCGGCACGGGGACGGGAAAGTCTGTCGCCTATCTGGTGCCCGCGGCCCTGCATGCCACAGCCCCCGGTGGGGGACCCGTGGTGGTGGCCACCGCAACGTTGGCGTTGCAGCGGCAGTTAGTCGAACGGGACCTGCCTCGCGTGGCGGCCGCACTGGAACCCGTGGTTGGCAGGCCCGTGACCTTTGCAGTACTGAAAGGCCGCAACAACTACGTGTGTCTGCAAAAGCTGCACGGCGCAGCACCAGAGGACGACGGGGAGGCACTTTTCGACACACCTCGCAGTCCTTTGGCCCAGCAGGCACTGGCCGTACGTGCCTGGGCGGAGGAGACCACGACGGGCGATCGTGATGAGTATCCGGACGAGGTAGATCTGCGGGTATGGCGCGCTTTCTCGGTCGGTCGACGCGAGTGCGTCGGGGAGTCACGGTGCTCCTATGGCGAGGAATGCTTCACGGTTCTGCGCCGTCAACAGGCGCAGCAGGCGGATGTCATCGTCACCAATCACGCAATGTTGGCCATCGATGCGATCGAGGGAATCCCGGTGCTGCCGGAGCACGACGCTGTCGTGGTGGATGAGGGCCATGAGCTCGTCGACCGGGCCACGGCTGCCATGACCGGCGAACTCACCGTGGCCATGGTGGAGCGTGCGCTATCGCGTGCGCGCCGCATGCTTGACTCCGAGACACTCGAGCGATTGCAGGACGCGGTTGATGCCCTCGGCATCTCGCTTGCCGACGCGGCTAGCGATCAGACCGGACCTCAGCGGATCGAAGCGTGGGACACGCATGCGTGGCAGAAGTCGTTGGTGCTGTCGTTGACGCTCGTCCGCGACGTCTGCCACCAGGCACTAGCCGAGATCAATGCTGATAAGTCAGGCATGGATCAAGATGCCATGGCGGCACGGCAGCTTGCCAAGGGGGCGCTGGAGGACGTGCACGAGGTTGCCGGCTCCCTGCTGGTCATGGGTGCGCGCGATGTGGTCTGGCTAGATCCTGGCGATAATCGCGCTCCCGCCCTGCGCATGGCACCCCTGTCTGTTGCTGGAGTTCTGCGGGCATCCCTCTTTGACCGGGGCCCCGTGGCGATCACCAGTGCAACGCTGACGGTGGGCGGTGGTTTCGATTCTGTGGTGGCGGCCTTGGGTTTGGATAATCCCGTCACGCTCGATGTGGGCTCGCCGTTTGATCATGCGCGACAGGGAATCCTGTACGTGGCCCGTGACCTGCCAGCTCCCGGACGCGAGGGCGTAGCCATGGAGGCGCTGGATGAGTTGGCAGAGCTCATTGAAGCAGCGGGCGGTCGAACGCTCGCGTTGTTCAGTAGTTGGCGCGGAGTGGAGCGCGCCGCGGAGTATCTGCGGGTCCGCTTGGGGGGAGCATTCCCACTGCTCGTGCAGCGCCGTGGAGACGCCGTGGGTGTGTTGGTGGACCGTTTCGCTGAGGTACCCGAGAGCGTGCTGCTGGGAACTGTGTCGTTATGGCAAGGAGTGGACGTGCCGGGGCAGTCGTGCGTGTTGGTAGCGATAGATCGCATCCCGTTCCCGCGCCCGGATGATCCGTTGATGGCTGCGAGACAGCGTGCCGTTGATGATGCAGGCGGGTCGGGTTTTCGCTCAGTCGCGGTGCCACGAGCCGGGCTGCTCCTGGCTCAAGGCGCCGGACGACTCATCCGCGGAAGCAGCGACCGGGGTGTCGTGGCCGTGTTGGATTCGCGATTGGCAACGGCCGGGTATGGCTCAGCACTACGCGCGTCATTACCGCCGTTTTGGTACACCAACGACCGAGCGGTCGTCGTCGGAGCCCTCGAGCGGCTACGCGACAGCGCGGAGCCAACTCATGATTCAGAGCAGGACGTCTAGTCCCTGCCTCGTGGCTTAGAGCTTGCGGAGCACAGTGACGACCTTGCCCATGATCGTGGCCTCGTCGCCAAGGATCGGAGCGTATGCGGGGTTGTGTGGCATGAGCCAGACATGTCCGTCTCGCCGTTTGAACGTCTTGACCGTCGCCTCGTTATCTAGCAGTGCAGCGACGATGTCTCCGTTGTCGGCACTTGGCTGTTGGCGCACCACGACCCAATCACCGTCACAGATGGCTGCGTCGACCATGGAGTCGCCAACAACCTTGAGCATGAACAGCTCGCCTTGACCCACCAGATCGCGGGGTAGCGGGAAAACGGCTTCGACCTCTTGCTCGGCGAGGATCGGACCGCCGGCGGCGATCCGTCCCACCA
>JBAWXR010000020.1:0-18719 GCA_037143955.1 Actinomycetes bacterium | reverse complement strand
CTGGCTGGCGATGCCGGCACTGACGACCACGCCCGCGGAGAACGGCAGGAACAGCAGGCCCGACTTCAGCGGGCTGTAGCCGAGCACGCCCTGGAAGAAGAACGTGAGGAACAGGAACATCGCGAAGAGCCCCACGCCGATGAAGAACGACGCAAGGTAGGCGCCACCGCGATTGCGGTTGGTGAGGATGCGCAACGGCAGGAGCGGATGCGACGTCTTCGCTTCGATGACAATAAAGATGATGAGCAAGACCACGCCGATACCAAGGAACGTCAATGTCGACGTCGCTCCCCACCCTTCGGATCCGGCCTTGGTAATTCCGTAGACAACCGACACCAGACCCAGAGTCGCTGTGATAGCGCCGGGGATGTCGTACGACGTATTTCCGGTAGCTCGCGACTCGCGCACGAACGGGATGGCCAGTAGCACAGCGATGATGGCGACCGGGGTGTTGACCAGCAGCGTCCAGTGCCAGCTGGCGTACTCGGTGAGTAGGCCGCCGGCCACCAGCCCGATAGCGGCTCCGCCACCCGAGATGGCACCGAAGACACCGAACGCGCGTGCACGCTCCTTGGACTCAGTGAACGTCACAGAAATGAGCGACAGCGCGGCGGGAGCCAGCAGCGCAGCGAACACGCCTTGTAGTGCGCGGGCACCGAAGAGCATTCCCTGCGTGGTGGAAAGACCACCGAGGAACGATGCGGCGGCGAAGCCGATAAGGCCGACGATGAACATGCGCTTGCGGCCCTGGTAGTCGGCGATGCGTCCACCCAAGAGGAGTAGGCCACCGAAGGCGAGGGTGTAAGCGGTGATGACCCACTGGCGATTCGCGTCGGTCATACCCAAGTCCTGCTGCATCGCCGGCAGGGCGATGTTCACGATCGACGCGTCGAGCACAACCATCAACTGCGCGATGGCGATGACGATCAGGGCGCGCCAACGGTTGGGGTCGAGTCCAGCAGCGGGCATGGTGGCGTCGGTGGCCATCGCGAGTCTCCTTGAGGGGATCCCCGAGTCTCGGAGATGCCCTCTCACCCTAACGAAGTGACCGGCCATCCCGAATTCAGCGACCTGTCCTGCACGGTCATGAGTGGTCTGTGTCACATCGCTGGTCGGCGGGAGGTAGCGCGCCGCTCAACAAATAGGTGTCCACCGCCGTGTCCACGCAGCCAGAGCCCTGCCCATAACCGGTGTGGCCCGTTCCGATTCGAGTGACCAGTCGAGCACCCGGAATTCGCTTGGCCATGTCAAGACCCCACTGATGCGGTGTTGCTGGATCCATGGTGGTGGACACCAGCAGAATCGGGTTCGCCGTTGTGGCCGTCACCGAGTCGACACGGGGTGCGGTGGCCGGCCACTGAGCGCACGGCAGCATTCCCCACGCAAAACTTGATCCGAAAGTCGGGTCGGTCGTCGACCACTCGGCAGCTGTCTTTCGCACATCGTCCAGAGTGCCGTTATAGGGACGCTCGAGGCACGTCACGGCATAGAAAGCATCGGTGGAGTTGTCGATGTACTTCCCCCCAGGACCGCGACTTGTACGCGCGTCGAGCAGATCGAGTAGGGGCTGAGCATCACCGTCGTGCATCGCCGCGAACAAACCTGCGCGAAGTGCCACGTAATCATCAGGTGGGAAGTACAGATAGGACAGGACCGCGTAAGACGCGAGCGCCTCATTGAGAGGGCGATCCCCTCCGGCCAGGGGATGTGCATCCAGACCGGTGAGCCACGCGCGCAGTTGCGCGAGTGCCTGATCCACCGTGCCCGTCAGTGGGCAGTCACTCTGAGCAAGGCAATAGGTGACGAAGTCGCGCACGGACACTTCGAAGGCATCCGCCTGACCCTTGGTCACCTCCACTAGATCGAGGTCCGGCGGCAGGATTCCATCCAGAACCATCCGCCCAACGTTGGCGGGAAACAGTTGCGCGTACGTGATGCCCAGCATTGACCCGTACGACTTGCCGAAGTAATTGAGGACCGGGTCGCCTACGAGCGCACGGACGATGTCGAGATCACGCGCGACGTCCTCGGTGCTGACATGCAAGGCAACCGGGTCCTTGCCGCATCCCACAGCCGGCAGCTTCGCCACTGCTTCGGCCTTCGTCTCAGCTGCTGAATCTGCCGGCGTGGTGTCCGTGGCAGCCAGGAGGTCGATCTGTTTGTCGGTGAGGCAATGAACTCCCGTGCTTCCACCCACGCCGCGCGGGTCCATTCCCACCACGTCATAGGCCGCGAGCACATCGGGGTCAAGAATCGCCTCCGCCGCTTTCGCATAATCCGTCGCACTGCCACCCGGTCCACCCGGGTCGACGAATAGCGAGCCCACAGGTGTGCCCGTGGCCTTCGTGCGGCTCAAGGAGATCGAGATGGTGGCGGCTGTCGGATCGGAGTAGTCCAGCGGCACGTTGATACGTGCACACTCCGGCCCACCGCAGTCGTGCCACGTGAGTGGCTGACGATAAAACTCGGCAAGGTCGACAGGCGCTTGCACTGACACCGATGTGCTTGGCACCACAACCGCGGGGCTCGAGGCCGTACTGCACCCGGCAAGCATCAGAACAATGGCCGGAAGGCCCAACACTGCACAACGCCGCACGCCCCAGAATAACCCGACGCTCACGCAGACGAACGTCTCCGGCTCACGAGGAGGAAGCCTCCCAGTGACACAACTCCGATGGCGAAGAGCACCCACGCGACAAGAGCTCGGCCCTCAGACATGAAGAGCGACAGAGCTGCGAGAAACGTCCACAGGACGATGTAGGCGATGGACCTGCCCAATCGGCTGACGGGTGGGGTCGCGGAGTCCTCCCACAACTCCGGTGTTCTGCGGATGTGCACCTGCATCAGCAGAAGGAACACGGTGCTCAGCGCCAGGATGCCGAAGTAGAGGGTGCCGACACCTCGGGCGAATCCACCCTCCTGGCCCAGCATCGCCGTAGGCCACGGAAGAAAGGCGACGGTCGCCAACCATGCCGTGTTGAGGACCATCAGGCGACCGTCGTAGGCATTCGTTCCATCGAGGATCTTGTGGTGCACCCGCCAGAAGATGACGATGACGATGAACGTGACGAGGTAGGAGTAGATGCCGTTGAAGTTGTTGAGCAGAACGGATCCGACATTTTGACCGGCTTTGGGTGCGGCGATGCCCACGATCGGCAGGACCAGGACGGTCGCCGCTACCGCGACTACCGCGTCACTGAACGAAATGAATCTGTCATAGGACCGACCGCCGGAGACCTGTGCCATGGAGTAGTTCTACCGGACACCGCGCTGATCTCAGGAAGAAGTCGGGCACGTCGTGCGGGATTTGCCCTCTGTCCGTGACACCTGATGATCCGTGAGCGGGTAGCCACACAACGGACAGGCGGCGGGCGGCACCTCGGGACTCGTCCGAGGCTCGGATGTCCGTGAGTGGTTGGCAGGACCAAAGAACGTCAGCAGTAGTCGGGTAAACCAATCCGGTCGCTTCGCCATGACTTCCCCTCGAGGCAATGGTGCACCTGAACCCCACACTATGGGGTCAGCGAGGGGTAACCGCACTCACCAAGAAAGCCGAGCACAGGAATAGGCCCTTCCAGCCACTTTGCTCATGCTCCATCGCGAGTGATTCATTGCGGAAGGTCTGCGGATCTGCCGACTCCAGCGCAGGCATTCCCGCGTGGTAGTGGAACGGGAGTGCCTCGACGTCAGTGAATCCCAGCTCGCGGAACGTTTTCGTGACCTCAAAAGGATTGTGATACATCGCATCGTGGCCGCTTGATGGCATGGGTGGCCTGTTCATGTCCAGACGCGGCTCAACGAACGAACTCACTCGTGCCCGTGTCGCAGGTGAAACACCTTCGAGCATGCTGTCGAGAATGAGATCGCGCGTGAAGCGGTTAAAGGTGACAAGCGAGAAGAGGCTGTTGCGACATTCGACGAACACCCGACCGCCCGGACGGACCAAGGAAGCCATGTTCATCAATGCGAGTGCTTCGTCGCGCGAGTGCGGGAGGATCCCCAGCGCGACGAGGGCATCGAATTCCCCTCGCCCGGGAAGGGAGTGGAGTGCAGCTGCATCCTCGATGTCGGCGCAGATGACGGCTGATGGGTCAGCATCCAGGTCAGCGAGGATGCGACGAGTCACGCTGACAGATTCGTCGTTGATGTCGACTCCCCCGAAGGACAGTCCTTCCGACAGCACGTGTGGCACGCCGTTGCCGCTTCCGACACCGACCTCCACCAGAGATCGCGCGGACATCGCGCGCGTCGCGTCCTTGACGATGTTCCAGGCGAAATGGTTGGCGGGATAGCCGATGCTCAGGTCGGCAAGCGACGCGGTCTCTGCCGCCACGATCTCTCGAGCCCGTGGCTGTTCAGCGTTCATGCGTCCGGCCGTTCGCCCGGTCCGACATTGTCGGCAAGCCATTCGACTAGCGGGCGCATCGCGCGCCAGTCATCCCGAACCCGCGTGAATGCCTTGCGTGTGGCAAGGCTGGCCTCTGGTTCATACACGCGCGACACCGTAAGTGATCGCATGCGCAGCAGGTTGATCCGAGGGTTGTCCGCGTCGTATCCCTTGGGCTTGGTCTTGAGGTCATTGGACTCAACGGTGAAGCGTCGACGAAGGGCGGGAAGCATGCCTTCCAGCACTGCCCCGCGCGGACCGTCGACAGCCTCGCGGAACCGATGCACCTGCTCACCCAGCGGGGTGTACCAACCGCCGGCTACGAGCAGCCCTGTGGCCGAGATCTGCACGTAGTACGCGACCGCGTCTTCCATCTGGACGACCGCACCCTGATGATCCTTGATGGGCGCAGCGCCCTTGCTGAAGCGCGCATCGCGGTAGGGGCGATAGATGTGTGGGGAACCGAACTCGGATTCAAGATCTGCAAGAAGTTCGACCAGAGGCGAGCGGACGAACTTCTCGTACTCGGCCTTGTGCTCCTGCCACCACGGCTTGGTGTTGTTGGCGCTCAACGCGTCGTAGAACTCGAAAGCTTCAACGGGGAATCCGGTGAACGACACGGGTACAGCCTGCCAGTTACGCGACGCGAACGGCGGGCATGCCGCTCACGACGCCTCGCTTGATGATGTCGGCAAGGTCTTCGAATTCTTCGGTTCGTGTGGAGGACTTGCGCCACACCAGCCCGATGCGACGACCTGGCGCGGGTGACATGAATGTGGCGATGCCCAGCCGCGCACCACGGGCTTCGACATCGACGGCACTGGCGGGCAGGACGGTCATGCCCAGACCTGCACTGACCAGGTGCACGATCGTGGAAAGCGATGCGGCTCGCGCATTCGCCTCACCTGCGGTCGTGACACCGGATTGCACACATACCTCGACTACTTGATCGCGCAGGCAATGACCTTCTTCGAGCAGCAGCAGTTGCTCGTCTTGCAGGGACGTGGGCGTGATGTCGTTGGCACCATCCCATGCGTGACGCGCCGGAACTGCGACCACAAAGTCCTCGTCGTACAGCGGCAGTGTCGTGACTCGGGTATCCGATGTGGGTAGCGCCAGCACAGCGACGTCGACCGAACCCGCTGCCAGCGCATGCAAGAGTCGATCGGTCTGGTCTTCATGGACGTGCAGTTGCAGATCGGGAGCTTCGCGACCGATCGACGGCAGCAGTGCGGGTAACAGGTATGGCGCGACGGTGGGAATGACGCCCACATGCAAGGGGCCTGCGAGCCATGTGTCGGGAAGCGCGGCGGTGCGGAACGCGTCGACGGCGGCGACCGCCTGCTTGGCCAGCGGCAACAGGTGCGCACCGTCGGCGGTGACGAGCACCTTGCGTGGGTTGCGTTCGATGAGCGTCACGCCCAGGCGCTGCTCCATATTCGCCAGGGACTGGCTGAGGGTCGGTTGGGATACGCCGAGTGATGCGGCCGCCTCACGAAAATGCTGGAAATCAGCCACCGCGACAAACGCCCGCAATTGGGCCACGGTGGGAGTAGATCGCATGGGCTGAACTATAGGTGTTTCCTATCGGATCTCAAAACTATTCTAATTTGCGTTATGTATCCCCCCTGCCTAGCGTGATGCCTGCACGACAGAGCCCCACCCAGACTTTCGATCCACCGCTCCTCACCACCCCGACAACCACGAAGGACATCTCATGTCGATCATCAACACCGAAATCAAGCCGTTCGAGGCCATGGCCTACCGCAAGGGCGAGAAGGACTACGTCAAGGTCACCGACAAGGACGTGCGCGGCAAGTGGAGCATCTTCTTCTTCTACCCCGCTGACTTCACCTTCGTGTGCCCGACCGAACTCGGCGACATGGCCGACCTCTACGCCGACTTCCAGAAGCTCGGCGTCGAGATCTACAGCGTCTCCACCGACACGCACCACGTGCACAAGGCGTGGGCAACCGCGTCGGACACGATCGGCAAGATCGGCTACTTCATGATCGGTGACCCGAGCGGCAACGTCACCAATAACTTCGAGAACATGCGCCCCGGCGCCGGCCTCGCCGACCGCGGCACGTTCCTCGTCGATCCCGACGGCATCATCCAGTACCTGGAGATCACGCCCGAGGGTGTCGGCCGCAACGCCGCCGAGCTGATGCGCAAGGTCAAGGCTGCGCAGTACGTGCGCAATCACCCGGGCGAGGTCTGCCCGGCCAAGTGGGAAGAGGGCGAGAAGACCCTTGCTCCCTCGATCGATCTCGTCGGCAAGATCTGACGCTTTCGCTCATCGGATGTGGGGGTCGGCGACCCCGGCCCCCACACCACTGCTCGTGTTCCACCCGTCGCCACCGCGACCAATGCAATGAAGGAGTCCTGATGCTTGACGACGCCACCACCACTCAACTTGCCGAGTACCTCACGATGCTGACGGTCCCCGTGGAGTTCGTGGCATCGGTCGACGAATCTGCGAACTCCGCCGAGATGCGCACCTTCCTCGAAGAAGTCGCCGCGCTCTCGTCGATGGTCAGCGCACGATTCGACGGCGTCGACGAGCGTCGGCCGTCCTTCGAGATCCGGCGCACCGGGACAGACATTGCCGTGGAGTTCGCCGGCATCCCCATGGGTCACGAGTTCAGTTCGTTCATCCTCGCCGTGCTGCAAGTCGGCGGCCACCCGTCCAAGGTGGATCCCAGCGTGCTCGACCAGGTGCGCGCACTCGAGGGTCATTTCGAATTCACCACGTACTACTCCATCACCTGCCAGAACTGTCCCGATGTCGTGCAGGCGCTCAACCTCATGTCGATCGTCAATCCGCGCATTCACCATGTCGCCGTTGACGGCGCGTTCTTCCAGGCCGAGGTGGATGAGCGGCAGGTGCTCGCCGTCCCCACGGTGTACCTCAACGGTGAGGTGTTCGGCCAGGGCCGCATGTCGCTGGAGGAGATCGTCGCAAAACTCGACACCGGCATGAGCGCCCGCGAGGCTGAGCGACTCAACGAGGTTGAGCCGTTCGATGTGCTCGTCGTCGGTGGCGGGCCTGCCGGAGCAACCGCTGCGATCTACGCATCACGCAAGGGCATCCGCACAGGAGTCGCGGCCGAACGGTTCGGCGGCCAGGTACTCGACACCATGGGCATTGAGAACTTCGCCTCCATTCAGCACACCGAGGGTCCGCGACTTGCGGCCGAGCTAGAGCAGCACGTGGCTTCCTACGACGTAGACATCATGCGTATGCAGAAGGCCGTGTCACTCACGCCCGCGACGTCACCCGGCGGACTGATCGAGGTCGGTCTCGAAAACGGGGCCACGTTGAAGAGCAAGACAGTCGTGCTGACCACCGGCGCTCGTTGGCGCAACATGAACGTGCCCGGTGAGCATGAGTATCGCAACAAGGGCGTCACCTACTGCCCGCACTGCGACGGCCCGTTGTTCAAGGGCAAGCGTGTGGCCGTGATCGGCGGAGGCAACTCAGGCGTCGAGGCCGCGATCGACCTCGCCGGCGTCGTGGGTCACGTGACCCTCATCGAGTTCGACAGCCAGTTGCGTGCCGACGAGGTGCTCCAGCGCAAGTTGCGCAGCCTTGCCAACGTCGATGTGATCGTCAGCGCACTCACCACCGAGGTGCATGGCGACGGCAGTCGCGTGGTGGGGTTGCAGTACACCGACCGCACCAACGACACCTCGCATCGGCTCGACCTCGAAGGCATCTTCGTGCAGATTGGCCTGCTGCCCAACACCGAGTGGCTCAAGGGCAGTATCGAGCTCTCGCCTCGCGGTGAGGTCGAGATCGACGACCACGGGCGCACTTCGGTGCCGGGTGTCTTCGCCGCGGGTGACTGCACGACCGTGCCGTTCAAGCAGATCGTGATCTCTCTCGGTGCCGGTGCAACCGCGGCCCTGAGCGCTTTCGATCACCTGATCCGTACGTCGGCGCCCGCCGAAGCGGCTCCCGCGCTGGTCTAGGTCAGACCAGTTGCGCGGTGCGGATCCACGGATCGCGCAGTTCCACCATCAGCGCCTCCAGGATCAACTGCGGCGACACGTTTGCTTTGAGCTGGAGCCGCGCATGAGCCAGCGCCTGTAGACGTCGCGCGGTGTCCGCAGAACTGCTGCGCTCAGCGATCGTCGCCAGCTGCGGATGCATTTCGGCATTGATGAGGTCGACATCACCGTTGACCTGCAGCAGGAGCACGTCTCGGTAGAGGCCCATGAGGTCGATGATCACGCGATCCACTTGATCCACGACGGTGCGCTTCTGCCTGGACTCCTGCGCCTTCGTGAGTTCTTTGAGGTCTTTGGACATAAGCCGCTGGATGCGCACCTTGGTGACACCTTCGGAACCCATGCCGTACGCCGAATTGAGGCTCGACACCTCGGCATCGTCGATGGCGTCGGTGATGGCACGCGCGTCCTCCGTTGCTGCGGCCATCAGACCCGCTGCCTTGGCATAACACGAGGGCACATCGCGAAGTTCGAATGGGACACGCATGACTTCCTGACGACGAAGGCGAGCATGCTCATCGGTGGCCAATGCCCGTGCACGCCCGATGTGTCCTTGCGAGGCTCGCGCGGCGAACGTGGCCATGGCCGGATCGACTCCGTACGCGTCCTGCAACACCTGCGCCACACTCGCCGGAGTAGGGGTGCGCAGGCTGACGTGCCGCGTGCGCGAGGCGATGGTGGGCTCGACATCTTCAACACTCGGTGCGCACAGAATCCACACGACATGCGGTGGTGGTTCTTCGATCGACTTCAGGAGTGAGCGAACAGCCTCATCCGTGAAACGATCCGCGTCCTCGACTACGAATACGTTCCACGGCGCCTCCACGGGCGACAGGCTCGACTGGCGGACGAGCTCGCGTGCATCGTCGACGCCATAGGTCAGACCCTCGGCAGCAACCACATGCACGTCGGGGTGACCATTGACCGGACTCATGCGACAGGTTTGGCAGGTGCCACAGCCACCCTCGGGACACGCAAGTGCAGCGGCGAACGACGTTGCCGCGGTCGAGCGTCCGGATCCCGGCGGGCCGGTGATGAGCCAGGCATGAGTCATCGCAGGGCCGCGCTCTCCGCGACGCAGCGCGTCGGCGTCGGTGACGGCGCGCGAGAGTTGCTGCACGACCTCGTCCTGACCGACGAGTTGGTTCCAGATGCTCATCAGTGGGCAAGCATAGATTCGACCCGCTGCAGGATTCGACCCGAGAGGTCGGCGACCGGCAGGGACGCGTCAAGCACGAGGTAGCGATCAGGGTGCATCGCTGCAATCTCGAGGAAGCCGGCACGCACGGTGCGATGCCAGTCAAGGGGTTCGGATTCCATCCGATCGGGGTTGGCGACTCGACTCAGCCCTACCTCGGGATCTACGTCGAGCAGGATCGTGAGATCGGGCACGAGTCCGCCGGTCGCCCACATGCTCAGGTCACGCACGCGTTCCGGCCCCAACGCACGCCCATAGCCCTGGTAGGCCACGGACGAGTCGATGAACCGATCGCACACCACGATCGCACCGCGTTCTAGCGCTGGTCTGATCACACGCGCTGCGTGATCACCGCGTGATGCGGCAAACAACAATGCCTCTGCGCGCGGATCGAGACCGGTGTTGTCCCTGCTCAACAGCACGTGGCGAATTTGTTCGGCCGCCGGAGTTCCGCCGGGTTCGCGCGTGCGCACAACATCGCGACCGCGCTCTGCAAGCGACTGCGACAGCAGCGTCTCCTGGGTCGACTTGCCGGCGCCCTCGCCGCCCTCGAAGGCGAGGAACACTAGACCGTGGCCGGCTCAGCCGGCGCGTCGACAGAAGGTGCGAGTGCAGGCGCCTTCTTGGAAGCGGTCTTCTTCGCCGCTGCCTTCTTGGCGGGTGCCTTCTTGGCGGGTGCCTTCTTGGCTGCAGTCTTACGAGCGGGCTTTGGCTCGCCCGCATTTTCCTTGTCCTTGATGCGTCGCTCGGCGATGAGATCGCTCGCGCGATCAAGGCTAACGGTCATGGGGTCATCTGCGGAACGCAGTGACGCATTCGTTTCTCCGTCGGTCACGTAGGGACCGAAGCGGCCTTCGCGCACGGTGATCATGAGTCCGGTCGCCAGGTCAGTGCCCACCTCGCGCAGCGGGCCTTTGGGCTGATTGCGTCCGCGCTGCTTGGGCTGGGCCAAAAGTGCGAGCGCCTGCTCGAGATTGAGGGTGAAGAGCTCATCCTCACTCGTCAGTGAGCGCGAGTCCTTCTCCTTGAGCAGGTAGGGGCCGTAACGCCCGTTTTGCACAGTGATGTTCACGCCGTCTGCGGGGTCGCTGCCCACCACGCGCGGCAGGCTCAGGATCTTGAGAGCTTCGTCGAGTGTGACCGTCGACAGTGCCATGCCCTGCAGGAACGAACCGGTGCGCGGCTTGGCCGACTTCGGCGATCCTTCGGGCAGTGCCTCGCTGACATACGGACCGAACCGCCCAGACCTGGCGATCACCATGAGCCCCGTGTCGGGATTTAGACCCAACTCACGCTCACCGGACGGCTCCAGGATCAGCTTCTCGGCGAGCTCGGCATCGAGTTCGTCCGGGGCCGTATCGATCGGCACGTTTGCGCGTTCTTCGCCACGTTCGACATAAGCGCCATAGCGACCCACGCGAAGACAGATGTCGGTGCCTTCGATCGGAAACGTAGCGATGCCGCGAGCGTCGATGGCACCGAGGTCCTCGGTCAGCGGCTTGACGCCGGGGAAGTCACCGCTGACGCTGTGTCCACCGCGCCAGAAGGCTTCGAGCTGCTCGACCCGGTTTGCTTCGCCGTTGGCGATGAGGTCGAGCATCTCCTCAAGATTCTTGGTGAAGTCGTAATCCACGAGTGCGCCGAAATGCTCTTCGAGTAGCCGGACGACGGCAAACGCAGTGAAGCTTGGTACGAGCGCCGTGCCCTTCTTCCATACGTAGCCGCGATCGACGATGGTCGACATGATCGATGCATAGGTGGACGGACGACCGATGCCGAGCTCTTCGAGCTTGGCCACCAGCTTCGCCTCGGTGTAACGCGCGGGGGGATTGGTCGTGTGGCCGGCAGGATCGAGCGACACGGGAGTGACCTTCATACCCTCGAACATCACCGGAAGTTCGCGATCGTCATCGTTGTCGTCCTCGGTGACGTCCTTCAACGCGGCGAGGAAGCCGGGAAACACCACGACGGTGCCCGATGCGGTGAATTCGGCTGCGGTGCCTGATGCGGTTGTGGCATCAAGTCGCACCGTTGTGGTGGCCACCTGAGCGTTGCTCATCTGCGATGCCACCGTGCGCTTCCAGATGAGGTCATACAGCGCAAGCTCGTCGGGGTTCAGTTCGCGTGAGACCTCGCCGGGTGTGCGGAATACATCACCTGCGGGACGAATCGCCTCGTGCGCTTCCTGAGCGTTCTTGGATTTGTTCGGGTACACGCGCGGCTTGTCTGCGACGTACTCGGGGCCGTACAGATCACGCGCTTGGTTGCGGGCCGCATTGAGTGCCTGCTCCGACAGTTGTACGGAGTCGGTTCGCATATAGGTGATGAAGCCGTTCTCGTAAAGGCTCTGCGCGATGCGCATGGTGCGCTGCGATCCCCAGCGATAGCGGTTGGAAGCTTCCTGCTGCAGTGTCGAGGTGATGAACGGGGCTTTGGGCTGGCGCTGCTGCGGCTTTTGCACGACCGAGCGAATGGTGAACTCGCGTCCGGCCAGGTCAGCGGCCAGTCCCGTGGCTACGCGCTCATCCAGCACGACCATGTCGGCCTTCTTCGGGCTCCCCTGCTCATCGAAGTCACTCGTGCCCTGAGCGATCTTCTTGCCGTCGACCGTGTCGAGGCGAGCCTTGAAAGACTCGGGGTCGAAGATTCCGGTGATGTCCCAGTAGCCCGTGGCCTTGAAGGCGATGCGTTCACGTTCGCGATGGACCACGAGACGCACCGCGACGGACTGCACGCGACCGGCTGACTTCGCGAACGGGCCGATCTTCTTCCACAGGACCTCGGATACGGGATAGCCGTAGAGGCGGTCGAGGATGCGTCGGGTTTCCTGTGCGTCGACAAGTTCCATGTCGATGTCGCGGGGGTGCGCGACGGCCTCGCGAATCGCCTGCTCGGTGATCTCGTTGAAGACCATGCGTCCGACGGGAACCTTGGGGCGCAGCACCTCCATGAGGTGCCACGAGATCGCCTCGCCTTCGCGGTCCTCGTCCGTGGCAAGCAGAAGTGCGTCCGCGTCCTTGAGTGCCTTCTTCAGGTTAGCGATGGTCTGCGTCTTTGATGCGTGGATGACGTACTCGGGACGGAAGTCGCCGTCGACATCTACGGCCAGCTTGGCCCAGGGCTTCTTGCGCAGCTCGGCAGGCATCTCGGAGACCTTGGAAGCCAGGTCGCGGATATGACCGACCGAGGCAAGGACGGTGTAGTCCGGCCCCAGGTACTCGGCAATCTTCTTCGCCTTGGCAGGCGACTCGACGATCACCAGGGTCTTGTCGGCCACATCTGTCCTTCCGCGGTGGACCCCAACCCAGAGGCTTGCCTGACGGGAGTGTCAGGTGGGATGACCGGAGTGTGACGGTAGCCCGGGTCCCGCTGTCAACTTGGTGAGGAGCCGAGCGACGCGCCGGACCAGCGGCCCCCTTCGGGGGCCAGGGACCCTACGGCGAGTCCGATAATCGGAATCCACTCGCGTCACCTCTATCTCTGTATCCGAGCATCCACGAGACGAAGGCCCGGGCTTGCGCCCGGGCCTTCGTGAGTGAGTCGAGTGACTACACGGCTTGCGTGTCACCCACCGCGATCGGGCGGCGCTTGGACACCACCACGGCGATGACAATGATCGCCGTCGCCACGAGCGAGATGGCCCAGCGAACCCCGATGTTCTCGCCGGTGCCAACACTCAGGCCCACGATGGCCGGCGCGATCAACAGCGCGACCAGGTTCATGACCTTGATCAGCGGGTTGATGGCAGGACCAGCGGTGTCCTTGAACGGATCGCCGACGGTGTCGCCGATGACTGTCGCCGCGTGCGCCTCGGATCCCTTGCCACCGAAGTGACCGTCCTCGACGAACTTCTTGGCGTTGTCCCACGCGCCACCGGAGTTCGACAGGAAGACCGCCATGAGCACGCCCGTCGCGATGGTGCCGGCGAGGTACGCGCCGAGTGCACCAACGCCAAGGCCAAAGCCAACAGCGATGGGAGCGAACACCGCGAGGATGCCCGGCGTGATGAGCTCACGGAGCGAGTCACGCGTAACGATGTCGACAACCTTGCCGTACTCCGGCTTCTCGGTTCCGAGCATGATGCCCGGGTGCTCGCGGAACTGGCGACGCACCTCGAAGATGACGGCGCCGGCAGCACGTGAGACCGCATTGATGGCAAGACCCGAGAACAGGAACACCACTGCAGCACCAATGATCATGCCGACGAGGTTGGCCGGGTTGGCCACGTTGAGTACACCGAGGTACTGGATCTTGTCGCCCAGCGAGTCGAACGCACCGCCGAGATCGAGCTGCGCATTTGCTGCAGCACCGAACACAGCCTCGCGGAAGGATCCGAACAGAGCCGTGGCCGCAAGAACGGCCGTGGCAATGGCGATGCCCTTGGTGATGGCCTTGGTGGAGTTGCCCACCGCATCGAGACGCGTGAGCACCTTGGCGCCTTCGCCATGCACGTCACCGGACATCTCAGCGATGCCCTGCGCGTTGTCGGAGACCGGACCGAAGGTGTCCATCGACACGATGACGCCCACCGTGGTGAGCAGGCCGGTGCCGGCCAGTGCAATCGCGAAGAGAGACAGCAGCACAATGCCGCCACCGAGCAGGTACGCCACGTACACAGCAGCACCGATCAACAGTGCTGAGTAGACAGCCGACTCCAAGCCCAGCGAGATGCCAGACAGGATGACCGTGGCCGGGCCGGTCAAAGACGTCTTGGCAACGTCGTCGACCGGGCGGCGGTTGGTCTCGGTGAAGTACGCCGTGAGCTGCTGGATCAGCGCGGCCAGAATGATGCCGACGAAGACAGCGAGGATCACGAACCAGCGCGGATTGAGCGCCAGGCCACTGAGGTCACCGGCAAGTCCGCCGATCGACTGGATGTCTGCCCATGATCCGGGGACCCAGGTGAACACAGCGACGACGACCAGGATCGCGGAGATGATCGCGGAGATGAAGAACCCGCGGTTGATCGACGACATTCCTGAGCGGTCGCTCGCACGCGGAGACACGGCGAAGATGCCGATCACGGCGGTGATAACACCGATAGCCGGGATGACCAGCGGCATCACCAGGCCGAGCGCACCGAAGGCAGCCTTGCCCAGGATGAGAGCGGCGACCAGCGTGACGGCGTAGGACTCGAACAAGTCAGCTGCCATGCCTGCGCAGTCGCCGACGTTGTCGCCGACGTTGTCCGCGATCGTCGCGGCGTTGCGCGGGTCGTCCTCGGGGATGCCCTGCTCGACCTTGCCGACGAGGTCAGCGCCGACGTCAGCAGCCTTGGTGAAGATGCCACCACCCACACGCATGAACATCGCCAGCAGTGCGGCTCCGAAGCCGAAGCCCTCGAGCACCTTGGGGGCGTCACCCTTATAGACCAGGACGACGAGCGCGGCACCGAAGAGGCCCAGGCCCACGGTGAACATGCCAGCGACGCCACCGGTGCGGAACGCGATCTTCATTGCGCGCTGCTCGCCAGACTCGTTCGCGGCTGCTGCCACGCGCACGTTGCCGCGCACGGCGAGCCACATGCCCATATAGCCAGTGACGCCGGAGAACACCGCCCCGACGAGGAAGAAGATGCTTCGGCCGATGCGCTCACCCGTGGTATCGGCGGGCAGCACAAACAAGACGAAGAAGACGATGACCGCGAAAATCGCGAGCGTCTTGAACTGGCGGTTCAGGTAGGCGGATGCGCCTTCCTGGACAGCGGCCGCGATCTCTTTCATCTTGTCGGTGCCTTCGCTGGCGCTCAGGACTTCGCGGACCAGAACAGCCGCGACGACGAGGGCGAGAAGAGCGATTACCGCGACGACGATGACGATCGTCAGGTTGCTGCCGGTCAAGTCGATCGACATGGGACTCCTATTTCAGGCACGCGTCTCGTGACGCGCGGAGGTAATTCAGGGAAGTAGTGGCGTGAGGGCCACGAACTCCCGTAGTCTACGCAGGTACGAGGGCGGCCATCTTGGTACCGTCCATGACAGCCCTTACACGGCCGTGTGACGTGAGTCACCGGACTGCACCGCGCGCGAGCGGGAGTGGGGTCAACCCGCTAAGGCAGCCTCAACAGTCGGGAACGTCGGGATGATCGCGTCCAGGCCTGTCAGGGCGAGCACCTTGATGACCCGGGGGCTGGTCGCCACCAGGCGCACCCCCGCACCAGCGTCGGTGAGCCGGGTGTGGGCCGCGACGATGACGCTGAGCCCACTGGAGTCAATAAAGGGGACATCGGTGAGGTCGATGATGATGCTGGACGCAGGAGCCGAGGCGAGCGTGCGATCCACGGCCTTCTGCAGCATCGGGGCCGTGTGCGCATCGAGGTCGCCCACGAACGGGATCACACCTTTGCCCACGGGTTCGGCGTCGTAGGAGCTGACCCGGATGTTCACCCCTGAACTCTGGCACAGCGTCGCGGTGTCACGCGAGGAAATGCGGCGCCCGGCGAGGGGCACCTTCATTGCGGTGGCCCGGCACGGGCAGAACTGAGGATGACCGACGGGTGCCCGTGGGGAAGGGATCCCAGAAATGCCACAGCGGCGGGCAGGGATGCTTCGACGACCACGACGACGTCCGCCCCGACCCAGCGACAGTCGCGAAGTCGCGCCAGATTGGCCTGCGCTACGCGCACGGCCTGATCGCAATCACCGGTGCTGGCGGCCGCGAGAGCCGCTTGATCCGCGGCCTGGTCCGCGTGCTGCCGGCCTAGAGCCAGTCCGGCTACAGCGGCACCACACATCCCGGCAACAAGCAGCACCGCCAGAAGTGCCACCAGCAGAACCGACGCGACGCCGTCGTCGTCGCGAGTCGTCATGCACTCGTCCATTCACGAGCCGCCACCACCGTGCGCGTGATCGTGAACGCGAAGCCACTCAGAAAACCGGGTGCGGACACCCGCTCTCGTCCGACAACGCGCACATCACCGTCAAGGTCGATGAACTCAAAGGTCGCCATCGGACGATCGGCACGCACGTCAGCCACCACGGCTGCCGCGTCTGCTCCTCGGGACACCTCGCGTGCAACGCGACCGCATGCATCGCCGAGTGCCACAGCAGACGTTGCGACACCCACAGCCCACACCAAAGTCACCGCAGCGATGACAAGGACCGGGATGGCGATGGCCGTCTCGACGATCACCATCCCGGCATCCTCAACGCGTCGATGCCCCGGTCGAAACCGGGTCACGGCCTAACCGAGAACGCTGCTGAACGCATGACTAACCAGATTCCACAGCAGATCTCTCACCGGTGTACTTGTCAGGAGCTTCAGCAGTAGGCCACCGAGACCGGCTGCAGCAATCGTTCCGACCGCATATTCGGCGGTGGTGAGTCCGTCGTCGTGTCGAAGTCGCGATGCGATGCGTCGTGCTGCAGTGATCTGAATGGGCGCAAGTGATGTGCGCATGTGTCCTCCTTCGCGCCTGCCATGGGCTGCACCGGATCTCGGTAGCGACGGGCGCGCGCCGCACGGTGACCGTGCCGGAACCGACCCGCTCAGCACAGAGTCACCGGTGCTGCTGGGGATGAAAGCCCGACGTCCCCCGCGGTTGTGCACGAGCGACGGCCCGCACCCTGGAGGAGGAGATGGGTGCGGGCCGTCGGACCCTCGCGAACGAGGGAGGGGAAGTGCGTTGGGGAAGTGGCGGGGAAGCTGACGCCCGATCAGGCTTTGGAAGCCGTGAGAGTGATCGGGACGACGATGGACTGACCGTCACGAGTAATCGTGAGCTTGACGGTGTCGCCCGCCGCATGTGCGCGGATGGTGACGATCAACTCGGTTGCGTCGGCAATGTTCTTGCCGTCCACCGCCGCAATGACGTCGCCGGACTGGAGTCCGGCAGTGGCTGACGGTCCACCGGCCGTGACCTCCTGCACTCGCGCACCATCATTCGCGTACTGCATGTCGAGCTGCACGCCGATGATCGGTGTCGTTGATGTGCCGGTGCGGATGAGTTCGTCTGCAATGCGCTTCGCCGTATCGATCGGAATCGCGAAGCCCAGACCGATGGAGCCGGGCTGGCCGCTGCTCGACGAGCCCATCGAGGCGATCGCAGAGTTGATGCCGACAACGGATCCGGCTGCATTGAGCAGCGGCCCACCGGAGTTACCCGGGTTGATCGCAGCATCGGTCTGGATCGCGTTGATGAATGCCGTCTCACCCTCGCCACCGGCCGTCACCGGCCGATTGAGTGCACTGACGATGCCCGAGGTCACGGTGCCCTGAAGTCCCAGGGGAGATCCAACAGCGATGACGGAGTCACCCACGTTGAGTCCACCCGACGAGCCGACCGAGATGGCCGGTAGGCCGGTCTTGTTGACCTTGACGACGGCGAGGTCGTAGCCCGGATTCGCGCCGACCAGCGTGCCGCTGGCCTTCGTGCCATCGCCGAACAGCACCTCGATGGTGCCGCCGCTCCCTGAAGGGCCAGCAACGTGATTGTTAGTGAGGATGTAGCCGTCCGAGCTGATGATGAATCCCGAGCCGGTGCCTGCGCCCTGCTGTCCGGTCACATTCAGCTGGACGACCGACGGGGAAACCCGCTTGGCGATGTCGGCGATGCTGCCGGGTATGACGCTGGTCGAACCGCTCTGCACTGCCGCCGCGACCGTGGTCGTCGGCCCCGCCTCGCGCGCCACCACGTAACCGACGGCGCCGCCGATAGTGCCCGCGGTGACGGCAATCGCTGCCGCGCCACCGAGGATGCCGGCCACGACTCCGGCACGCGGACCGCGACGCTCGTAGCGGGGGGCCTGGTCGCCCGATGGGCCCAGGGGTGGGAAAGAGGTGGGTTCTGCTTGCGGGGGTGTGGGCATAGACATGTTGGAAACTCCTCCTGTGCTGCTCCCCGTGTGGGAGCACAGCCGTTCTGCCCCATCAGACATCAGCGCACACCCCAAAGTTCCCCGAAATCACTCACCGGACGATGTTCGGACAGAGCCCTTACAGATCCTTGACTTTTCTGAAGAATTGCCGATTAGCAACACATGCGGAGAAGTGCGACCCTGTACATATGACCACGGGCCGCTTCGCTGTAGGCATTACCGTCTGCTCTCTCGTCGTCAGCCTTGGCCTGGGTATCGGCGCCGTGACCTTCCCGGCCTCCGCCACGGACGCAACCCCGAGCGA
>JBAWXR010000019.1:0-19090 GCA_037143955.1 Actinomycetes bacterium | reverse complement strand
GCGCCTCGCGTGTCCCGGTGGACGCGCCCGAAGGGACGCAGGCGCGGCCCGAGCGGGGCGCTGCCTAGGGCAAGCACCAGCTGCCATGACACCGAGCCCAAGAACACCCCGATGACAAACGCTTCCGCCGCACCCGCACCCGCCACACGCGGTCCCAGCGTCGCCGCCAGCGCCACGAAGTACAGCGCCGTCGCAGGGTTGACCGCGGTCAGCCCCACGAATTTCAGGTAGGTGGCACCAACGGCGCGCGGCAGCGGCCCGGGCTCCACCGATGGAGATGTCCGCGCCGCCCGAACGATGCCGTTGACGCCCACCGCCAGCAGCACTGCGGCGGCGATAAGTTCCACGGGCTTCTCATGGCCGGACATCAGCGACGTGATTAAGCCGCCCGCCACCATGGCGATCGTGGAATAGACAAGATCTACCGTCGCGATGCCAAGCGCACCCGCGACCGCAGCGCGATGACCGTTACGCAGCCCTTCGGTGATCAGCAGGACCGCAATGGCACCGACAGGGATCGCGATGGTCAGGCCGGCGAGGACGCCCGCCACCAGAGCCCCTGCCGCGTTCACGGCCTAACGCTCTCAGGTCGGGCGTGCGGCGACCACGCCCGACCCGATCGAGGTAGTGCCTAGTTGCTCTTGAAGAAGGCCGAGGCCTTCGGCGTGTACAGCAGCAGAAGGATGAGCAGCGCGACAATGCCCTGAATCAGGCCCTCAAAGAAGCGAGCACCCCAGGCGCTGCTGCTCCAGAAGGTGATCATCTCCCAGATCCCCGTGAGCAGATGAAGCACGGTGACGACGGCGATGATGAACCGTGCACCACTGCTGCCGCGGAACAGACCTCGCGCAACGAGAACGTAGATGAGTCCGAGGATGATGGTGATCAGCGCGATGAGCCATCCGGTGCTGCTGAACAGGCCACCGATGCCGGCGATGATGCCAAGGATGCCGAAGATGATGATGATGACACCGAGCAGTGTCACGATGAACGGGCGTCCGACTGCAGACATGGGCGACTCCCTCCGTAATGGCCCCACATGAGGCCCTTAATAATGGCCCCACATGAGGCCCTTAATACGGTAGCGAGGAATCAAAAGCGTCGAACTCAGGCACGCCGCAGCGCTAACCTGCCGGCTATGGCGGAGTCGCAGCAGATGGAGCAGCAATCGGTGATTCGAGTCCGCGAGGCGCTGTCCCTCCTGGGCGCGCGTGGTGAGGTCCGTGCCCTCGACGACAGCGCGCGCACGGCCAAGGAGGCCGCCGCGGCTCTAGGCATCGTGCCCGCGCAGATCGCCAACTCCCTGATCTTCATGGCTGACGGCGAGCCCGTCCTTGTCATGGCATCGGGTGGGCACAAGGTCGACCTCGTCCAACTGGCCGCGGTGCTTGAGGTCAACGACATCACCAAGGCCAATGCAGATCAGGTACGTGAAGCAACCGGATTCGCCATCGGCGGCGTCGCACCGGTGGGCCACCCCGAGCCGTTGCACACCATCGTCGACATCGCACTGTCGCAGTTCGATGTCGTGTGGGCTGCCGCCGGTCATCCGCATTACGTGTTCCCGACAAGCTACGACGAGCTGCTGCGCATCACCGCCGGTGAAGCTGCAGAGATAGGGGCCTGACCTTGACCGCTGACATCGCCATCATCGCCACCGACTACGAGCGCGCGACGGCAGAATTCCTCGCGGCAGCAGCAGATGTCACTCCCGCAAGCCTTGACCACCATCATCCGGACGGCTGGTCAGCTCGACAGGTCATTCATCATGTGGCCGACAGCGAAGCGCAGTCATACGCGCGACTGCGCCGATTGCTGGCTGAGCCTGACCCGGTGATTCAGGGGTACGACGAAGCCGCATGGGCGTGCGCGCCGGCGCTGGGCTACACCGAGCTGCCGATCGAGAACTCACTCGCGGTATTCGCCGCCGTTCGCGCATCGTCGCTCGACATCATTCGCCGACTCTCCCCCGACGACCTCGAACTCGCGGGCACGCACTCGGAGTCCGGCCCTTACTCCGTTGCGCGCTGGCTCGAGGTGTACTCAGCTCATCCGGCCGAGCACGCGGATCAACTGCGTCGAGCCCTTCGTGGCGAGGCGTAAGCCACTAGCCCTGCACGGCCGCCTCAAGGGCGGCGATATCGATGCGCGTCATCTGCATCATCGCGGCCCACGCTCGCCCTGACGCCTGTGCATCCGCTCCACCGAGGAACTCCCCCATTCGGGATGCAATGACCTGCCAACTAACGCCGAACCGGTCCTTGCACCAGCCGCAGCGTGCCTCGGATCCGCCATCGGCGATGAGTCCGAACCAGAGGCGATCGATCTCCTCCTGCGTGTCACATGACACTTGGAAGGACACCGCCTCGGAGTGCGGGAATTCGGGGCCAGCATTCAGCGTCGCAAATGGCTTGCCGAAGATCTCGAAGTTCACGACCAGAGCGGTGCCCGCAGGCTTCTGCGCACCTTCTTGGTAATACGACACATCCGTAATGCGCGAATCGGGGAAGAGCGACACGTAGAGCTCCGCAGCCTCGAGAGCCTCGTTGTCGAACCACAGGAACGGGGTCACACCATGAATCGCCATACGACGAGCCTAAACGTCGGTGCGCGTCCACTCGTACTGGCGCACAGATGTGGCGACCGTGATCTCGAACCAGTCGTAGAACTCCTCATGCCCCCGACGGCGCACGGCGGAGTGCTCGACGTTGTTTCACCATGCGGGCACCTGCTGCGGCATACGCTTCATCGACACCGGGACGCACCCGTGCGCGAAATACCACAATGGCAGTCATGGCTGGCAGCCTAAGCGTTACGGCGCCAGTCAGAACGGCGCACTTCGTGTGCCACTGACAACTCGTACCACTCGTAGAAGCGCAGCCGACCGTTCTCCTGCGCCATGAGGTGCTCGACATGGTTTCGCCACACCGCTAATGACTCCTCGTCTGCGAATCGCACGACGGTGATGCCCTCGCGACTGCCGGGGTCACGCACCGAGTGCGACTCCAGATACCCGGGCATGGACGAGACGATCTCGTCCATGCGCTCCATGGTCTGCCCGTAGTACGGCTGGGCGTCCTCGCGCAGAACAGAGCGAAACACCACCTGAACAGTCATGCGGCGCAGCGTATTGCCTTCGTAGAGGACGGGTCAGCGATTGCTACCGAACCTGCCTAGACTCCTGTGTCGTGAGCGTGCGGGTGTATTCGGGGCCGCATTCGGACCGCAGTCGGGGCCCTCGCGGTTGGGTGACCTGGCTGCCGTGGATCTTTATGTGGCTGACCATCGTCGGCCAGGTGGTGTGGGTCCTTCTGGGACCCGAAGGGCGCCAGATTCTCACCATCACGACTGTGCTCACGTTCTTTCTCGCAAGCGCGTCACACGCCTACATCAAGCGCGGCCTTGCGTGGACCGCCGGCTTCCTCGCAATCACGCTCGCCTTCGGCTTCGCAATCGAGGCCATTGGCCTGGCGACCGCACTGCCCTTCGGCACGTACTCTTATGCCGCACTGCTTGGCCCGAAGATCCTCGGCGTTCCGTTACTCATTCCGCTGGCCTGGTCGATGGTGTCGTATCCGATCCTCCTTGCCGTTCAGCGACTTTCCGTCACGTCCTTTGGCGTCACACTTCTGGGTGGGTGGTTATTGGCGTCGTGGGACATGTTTCTGGATCCCCAGATGGTGGCCCAGGGCTACTGGTCATGGCCACATACCGGATGGGAATTGCCGGGCATTCCAGGAATCCCCCTACAGAATTTCCTGGGTTGGCTGCTCGCCGGAATCGTGTTGATGTGGCTGCTCGATCGGCTCCCACGAAAACTCGTGAGCGACGAAGTTCCCACTGTTCTGCTCGCCTGGGTCTACGTGTCCAACGTGCTGGGAAACCTGGTGTTCTTCGGACGTCCGGGCGTCGCGTTGTGGGGCGGCGTGTGCATGGGCGTCGTCGTGATTCCGTGGTTGTGGCGTTCGTGGAGCCAGCCCAGATGGTGACGCAGGTAGTGACCCAGAAGGTGACCCAATGGTGATGCGGTGGCTCGTGCGGGCCGGAACCGGCATGTCCGTCGCGATTGCGGCGCACACCGCATGGAATCTGCGGCAGCTTCGCACGCCAGGTGCTCATGCACCCGACTGCACAGAAAGAGTCGCTGTGCTGATCCCTGCACGCAATGAGTCGAGCACGATTGTGGCGACCGTGCATTCGGCGTTGGCTCAGGAAGGCGTCCCCCATCTCACTGTGACGGTGCTCGATGACGAGTCAACCGACGACACCGCGGCGCTCGTGACCGAACTCGCCACGACTGACCCTCGACTGACACTGTTGCGTGGCGAGAATGCGCCGCCCAGCGGTTGGTTGGGCAAGCCATGGGCTTGTGCACGACTCGCGCGGCACAGCGACGCCGATGTGCTGGTCTTCGTGGATGCCGACGTCGTGCTTGCCCCGCACGCCGTGCGCGCTTTGGTCGACGATCTGCGCACCCGTCACCTCGGCATGGTGGCCCCCTACCCAGCACAACAGGCCGGCACCTGGCTGGAGCGACTCGTACAACCGCTGGTCACCTGGTCCTGGGTCGCGACCATGCCGCTCGCGTGGGCAGAACAGAGCACGCGCACGTCGCTTTCTGCAGCAAATGGTCAAGTCTTGGCAGTTGATGCGCATGCCTATCGAACGGCCGGCGGCCACGATGTCGTTCGCGAGGAGGTGCTCGAAGACATTGCGCTGATGCGCGCGTTCAAGGCGAGTGGTCAGCATGCGGCGACCGTGGACGGGTCCCAACTTGCCACGTGCCGTATGTACTCCAGCACCGAAGGCGTCATAGACGGCTATGGCAAGTCACTGTGGGATGCCTTCGGCGGACCGATCGGCTCCATCGCTGTCACCTCATTTCTTGCACTGACCTACGTGGTGCCTGCTGCAGCCATGGTCGCGTCGCGGCGTCCGGGCCTGCGCGCGACCGGTGCCGTGGGATATGCGGCCGGTGTCGCAAGCCGCGCGATGGTGGCGCGCCGGGTGGGTGAACCGCTCGTCGGATCACTGACTCAACCAGCCTCCGTCGCAGCGTTCGTCGCCCTGAATGCCATCTCGTGGAGACGTCATCTGGCCGGCACCAATCGCTGGAAAGGGCGCCCGGTGACCACGCGATGAGTCGTGTCATCGTCATAGGTGCCGGCGTGGGCGGTCTTGCGACGGCCGCGAGGCTTGCGGTCAAGGGTCATGACGTCACGGTGCTCGAACGCAGTGGCACGGTGGGCGGCAAACTCGCGACCTATCGGCGAGATGGTTTTGCCTTCGATACCGGACCAAGTCTGCTCACACTGCCCGCGGTGTACCGCGACCTGTTTCTCAAGACCGGCCGTTCGCTCGAGGAGTCGGTGGACCTGCAAGAAGTAGACCCGGGCTTCGGCTACCACTTCAGTGACGGCACCAGTGTCACCGTGCCTGGCGTGGACCCTGCTAGCGCTGCCATGGCATTCGGATCAGCATTCGGTGGCGATGCCGAGCAGGAGTGGCGTGCTTTGATCGCCCGCGCGTCGGCCATGTGGCGCATCACTCGAGAACCATTTCTTCAGTCGCCGCTGCAGGGCTGGCGCAGCATGGTGTCCCTCGCCAAGGATCCACGCGACATCGCCACCATTGCCCCGACCACGTCTCTGCGCGATCTGGGCCACCACTATCTCCACGATCCTCGCCTGAGGAAGATCTTCGATCGCTACGCGACCTACACCGGCTCTGATCCCCGACGTGCACCCGCCGTGCTCGCCACGATTCCCTATGTCGAACAGACCTTTGGCGCCTGGCACCTGGGTGGCGGACTCGGCACGCTTGCTGCTGCCCTGGAGCAACGATGCGCCGAACGTGGCGTGCCCATCCGACTCAATACTGAGGTGAAGACAATTGAGTTGACGGGCGGCCAGGTGAGTGGTGTGCGACTGGCAGATGACTCGGTACTACCGGCCGACATCGTGGTCGCCAATGCCGATGCCTCCACCGTGTACGGCTCCATGCTTAACGACCCGCGCGCCCGACGTGAAGCCAACAGGCTGGCCAAGACGACTCCATCACTCGCCGGTTTTGTGATCCTGCTGGCGCTTCGAGGTCGCAGCACTGGCGTGCATCACCACAATGTGTGGTTCCCGAAGAAATACGACGAGGAATTCGACGCCATCTTCGACGGCAGGATTGCGTCGGATCCGGCGATCTACGCATGCGTCCCTGACGATCCGCTGATGCGGCCCGATGCCGACTGCGAGTCATGGTTCCTGCTCATCAACGCCCCGCGCCACGGCGTCTCTGAGCGCGGCACCACCGACTGGACAGCCCCGGGTCTGGCAGATCAGTACGCCGATCGCATCCTTGACCTGCTCGCTCAGCGCGGCATGGACGTTCGCTCGCGCATCATGTGGCGTGAGACGCGCACACCTGCGGATCTGCAGAACGCCACCGGCGCTCCCGGCGGTTCGATCTATGGGACGTCGAGCAACGGGTCACGCGCAGCATTCCAACGGCCGGCAAACACGTCGCCCATTCCAGGGCTCTACCTCGTCGGCGGCTCGTCCCATCCCGGCGGCGGACTTCCCTTGGTGGGCATGAGTGCCGAAATCGTGGCCAACCTCATCGGCCGCGCCAGCTGACGTCAGCGCGCAACCCGAGAAGCCAGCCCGAGTGCCGCGTAGACCGCCATCGTCGAACGTGACCTGTTCAGCGTGTAGAAGTGCAGGCCGGGAGCGCCAGCATCCAACAGGGCCTCGCACATCTGCGTGGCCACCTCATCGCCCAGTTCTGCGACGGCATCGATGTCACCGTCAACCGCACGAAAACGCTGCGCAAGTTCGTCAGGGAACGCCGCACCGGACATCGTCGCGAATCGCTCGATCTGCGCGACATTGGTGACCGGCATGATGCCGGGCACGATGGGCATGGTGCATCCAGCAGCCGCTGCAAGATCACGCAGCCGCAAATAGTCCTCCACGCGGAAGAACAACTGAGTAATGGCAAAGTCCGCGCCGGCGTCCTGCTTCATCCGAAGCACCTGCGCGTCATGCTCACGCGAGGGAGATTCCGGATGCCCCTCGGGAAAGGCCGCCACACCGATACTGAAGTCGCCCATGGATGCAATCAGCGTCACGAGATCAGTCGCATTGGCCAGGCCATCGGGGTGTGCGGTCCACGGGGTACCCGGTCCCTGAGGGGGGTCGCCACGCAGTGCCAGGATCGTGTGCACTCCCTCGCCTGCGTATTGCGCAATCACGTCGCGCAGTTCTGCACGGCCCGCGCCCACGCACGTGAGGTGACCCACGGGGCGTAGCGAGGTCTCGCGGGCGATCTCACCGGTGATGCGCACGGTGCGGTCCTGGGTTGACCCGCCGGCCCCGTAGGTGACGGACACGAATGTCGGCTCCAGAGACTGAAGGGCCCGCACGGTCTCCCAGAGCGCCTGCTCGCCTTCATCCGTCTTCGGCGGGAACAGCTCGAACGAGAACGACGGGGTGCCACCGCTCATCTCGGCACCCAGGGTTCCCTCGCGCATACGCCGGAGCCTACGGGCCGACAGGCCGACAGGCCGATTGCCGCCTAGCCCGTAGGCTCAGCGAGTGGTCAATCCCCTCGACGCCGAAGATCTGCGCCCCGCGGTGCAGGCGGTGGTCGATGAGACGCTGGCGCACCAGCGCCGCCTCTTGATGGCCATCAGCCCGGATCTCGAGCCCATGGTCGACGCCATCGCGGCGCTCCTGTCCGGAGGCAAGCGCCTTCGGCCGGCCTTTTGCTACTGGGGCTGGCGCGGGGCCGGCGGCTCTGCTGTTGACGTGACCGCCGCCATCCGAGCCGCGGCGTCACTGGAGTTCCTGCAGGCGTGCGCACTCATTCACGACGACGTCATGGATGGCAGCGACACTCGTCGTGGCATGCCCGCCGCCCATCGCCGGCTCGCCCAGCTGCATAGCGATTCTTCGTGGTTGGGATCGTCAGACAACTTCGGTGTGGGCGCCGCGATTCTCTTGGGCGACATGTGCCTGTCATGGGCTGACGAAGTCCTCATGTCTGCCGAATTCGAGCCGGACGCAGCACGCCGCGGCAAAGTGGTCTACGACGAGATGCGCACCGAGCTCATGGCCGGTCAGTACCTCGATCTGCTCGAGCAAGCGCGCGGCGGCGGCTCTGTCGTGCGCGCGTTGCGCGTGGTCCGCTACAAATCCGCCAAATACACGATCGAGCGACCGCTGCACCTGGGTGCCGCCCTCGCCGGAAGCGATCCCGCCATCATGTCCGCCTACACCGGATATGGCCTACCTCTGGGCGAAGCGTTCCAACTTCGCGACGACATCCTTGGCGTCTTCGGAGATCCGGAAGAAACCGGCAAGCCAGCCGGCGATGATCTTCGCGAGGGCAAGCGCACCATCTTGATCGCGGTCGCCGTCGAACGCAGCTCACCGAGTCAAGCCGAGCAGATCCGTATGCACCTGGGCAATCCCGATCTGGATCTCGACGCAGTCCAGATCCTGCGCACGATCATCACCAACACCGGGGCGTTGACACACACCGAAGAAATGATCGACCGGCTTCTCACCGAGGCGCTGTCGGCGCTCGGCTCAGCCAACATCAATCCCTTTGCACGCGACATTCTTGAAGCCTTGGCCTATGCGGCCACGAGGAGGACCGTCTAATGCGCACAGTTGTGGGCCCCACCGACGACATCGTGATCGTCGGCGCAGGTCTAGCCGGACTGTCCGCTGCGATGCGGCTTGCGGGAGCAGGTCGACGTGTCACCGTGATCGAACGTGAGTCTGTGCCCGGTGGCCGCGCAGGTCGCCTCGATGTCAGTACCGCGGACGGCACCTATCGATTCGACACCGGCCCGACAGTTCTGACCATGCCTGACCTCATCGCAGACGCGTTCGATTGCATCGGCGAACGCATGGAGGACTGGCTAGAGCTCCAACCGGTTGCGCCCCTGTATCGCGCGTTCTATCCCGATGGCTCAGTTCTCAACGTTCACTCGGGCGTGGAGGAGATGGCCGAAGAGATCAACACCGTCATTGGCCCCGAGGAAGCCGCGGGCTATCGACGCTACGTCGACTTCGTATCCAAGCTCTACCGGTACGAGATGAAGGATTTCATCGATCGCAATATCGATTCACCATTTGACCTCATCACCCCGGATCTCGCTCGCCTCGTCGCCATCGGCGGGTTTCGCAAGCTCGCCCCCAAGGTTCGGCAGTACCTCCGCGACCCCCGCACCGAACGCATCTACTCCTTCCAGGCCATGTATGCGGGCCTGTCTCCGTATGACGCGCTCGCCATCTATGCCGTGATCGCCTACATGGATTCGGTTGCGGGTGTCTTCTTCCCCAAGGGCGGCATGCACGCCGTCCCCATGGCTATGGCTGCCGCGGCCGAGAAGCACGGAGTCACCTTCCGGTACAACACCGAGGTCACCTCGGTCGAGACCTCAGGCGACCGAGCTACCGCGGTGATCACCGCCGACGGCGACCGGATCCCCGCAGACGTCGTTGTGCTGAACCCCGACCTTCCCGTTGCCTACCGAGATCTGCTGGGCAAGGAGCCGTGGGGTGTCACACGGCTGAAGTACTCGCCCTCATGCTTCCTGATGCTCGCAGGCTCCTCCGCGACCTACTCAAAGATCGCGCATCACAACATTCACTTCGGAAAATCGTGGCGCGGAGTTTTTGACGAGCTCATTGATCGACGAACTCTCATGAGCGACCCGAGCATTTTGGTCACCAACCCCACGCATTCCGATCCAGATCTCGCACCTCTGGGAAAGCAGATCTACTACGTGCTGTTTCCGACACCCAATCTCGATTCACCACTGGACTGGACGAAGATCCGACAGTCCTACCGGGACGAGTGCGTTCGCGCACTCGAAGCGCGCGGATACATCGGGTTCGGGGATGCGATCGAGGTTGAGGACCTCACCACACCTTTGGACTGGGCCAATCGCGGCATGGAGCGCGGCGCGCCGTTCGCCAGCGCACACTCGTTCCTGCAGACCGGCCCCTTCCGGCCGCGCAATATCTGGGGTCAGAACGTCGTCTTCACCGGATCAGGAACACAGCCGGGTGTCGGCGTGCCGATGGTGTTGGTTTCCGGTCGCCTCGCCGCCGAACGCATCACCGGCAAGGATCCCGCGTATCGTTCACGAGCACAGCGCTGGTGAATGTTGTCTGGCGTCACGGCGTCCCGGGGGCGGTCGGTACCGGACTGATTGCCGCGGGCGCCCTCGGCATCGGATGGACTCCACCCACAAGTCAATTCCTGTCGAACCCGCTCATCGAAGCAATCCGTACAACGCTGATCGGTTCGTTGCTGTCACGATCGTTGGTCATCGTGGGTTTAGCCGTGCTGCTGCAGGCGTGGCTGATCCTGGGCTCGGAACTGTTGGACCTGTCGCGACTCAACCGACCATCGCCACGAGACCTTTACGCGATCCTCGGCGTCTGGACGATTCCCTTGCTCGTGTCGCCACCGCTGTTCAGCCGAGACGTCTTCTCGTACTACGTGCAGGGGCGCGTGTATGGCAGCGGCTATGACCCGACCGTGACGGGTGTATCCGTGATCCCCGGTTGGATGGATGACGGCGCCGACCCCATGTGGGTGGAGTCCCCTACTCCCTACGGCCCACTGTTCCTCATGGTCGAGCGGTTCGTTGCAGGTGCCGCACACCCCAACGGCTACCTCGCCGCGCTCCTGTTTCGACTTGTTGCTCTCGCAGGCGTGGCACTGATCGCCGTCGGAGTGTCATCACTGGCACGTCGGCATGGCGTTGACCCCGATCGAGCTCTGTGGTTGGGCGTCCTCAACCCTGTCATCGTCATGCACTTCATCGCCGGGGCGCACAATGACGCTCTCATGGTGGGGCTGGTCGTCATTGGTCTCGCCCTTGCCGCGTCACGGCGGTGCCTGTGGGGCATCGTGGCCATCGGATTGGCGATGACGATCAAGCCCATCGCGATAGTCGCCCTCCCTTTTGCCGGTCTCCTCTGGGCCGGTATCGGGGCGACCTGGGGGCGTCGCATTCGCGCATGGCTGCTGTCTATCGTCGTCGCGGCATGCACGATTGGCTGCGTTTTCCTTGTGGCTGATGCAGGTCGCGGTCTGATCTCGGCCTCTCTCGGCACTCCCGCCGGAGTGCTCACGTGGCTCTCACCTACGACCGCCGTCGGAAAGATCGTTGGATTTGTGACCACCTCGCTGGGATTCACCACCGATATCGGTCCCGCGCTTTCGGTGGCTCGACTCATCGGACTCATCGCAGCGATCATGGCAATTGCCTGGCTGATCCTTCGCCCGGAAGGTCGAAGCCCTGTGCAGTCAGCCGGTCTGGCCCTTCTCATCATCGTTGTTCTTGGACCCGTCGTTCAGCCGTGGTACCTACTGTGGTCACTGCCGCTACTCGCCGCAGCGGGACTCGGACTGAGATCAGTGCGCACGGCCGTGGCGCTGACGGCCTTCTTCACCGTGCATGCGATGATCGAGAGCTCGACCAACGCCGACAATGTCTCCAACCTCATGGACATCGTCACTCTTGTCCTTGCGGTAGCCGTTGTGGCTTCCGTGGCCTTGGTGAGCAAGCGCGAACGGGCCATGATCTTCGGCGACCCAGAGCACGAGCCTTTGATCCCGTTCACCCCCGAGCAAGTCAGCCAAGGCGAAGCCATGCGCTGGCCGGCCACTGGCAGGATCTCCGCGTGAGCAATCGCGAACTCGACGCAGCTGGCATCCATGACACTGCACTGCGGGAGTCGTATGAGCGTTGTAGGCACCTGAACTCCCAGCATGGCAAGACGTACTACCTAGCGACGCTCCTGTTGCCGCAAGAGAAACGTCCCTACGTCCACGCCCTTTATGGATTCGCGCGCTACGCCGACGAAATTGTCGACGATCTGGCATCCACCCTGAGCGACCAGCAGAAGGCCGACTGGCTGAACGATTGGGGCCAGGGGTTCCTGCATGACCTGGATCGTGGCTGGTCCGACGATCCCATCTGTCGAGCTGTCGTCGACACTGTTCAGCGCTGGGCTATTCCTCGCGACCACTTCACGGCATTTCTGCACTCCATGACCATGGACCTGACCGTCACCGAATACACCACCTACGCGGACCTCTACGAGTATGTCTACGGATCCGCCGCTGTGATTGGTTTGCAGATGGTTCCGATTCTTGAACCTACGACCCCGGAGGCATACGACCGAGCAATGGAGTTGGGCGTTGCCTTTCAGCTCGCAAACTTCATTCGCGACGTCCCAGAGGACCTCGATCGTGGGCGGGTGTACCTGCCTTTAGAGGAGCTTGCCCGGTTCGGCGTCACACGCCAGACGTTGGAGGAACGCACGGCGACACCCGCAGTGATCGAGGCACTGAAGTTCCAGGTTCAGCGCGTGCGCGACCTCGAGGAGAGCTCGCGTCCAGGAATCGACCTGCTCCATCCGTCCTCACGCGACTGCATCGATGCCGCCCGTGTCCTGTATTGCGGAATCGTTGACGAAGTTGAACGGCAGAACTTTGACGTGTTTGCCAAGCGCGCAACGGTGCCTCTCACCCGTCGGCTCGCCGTCGCCGGTCCGGCACTTATGCGCGCACGGCGTGCCCGCAAGCGTTTCGGGGCAGGCGCGGGGCCCGTGTCGCCGCGTTAGCGCTTTCGCCAACGAGGCGGGCCGGCAGCCGGCTTTCGATCAACACCGATGCGTCCCCAGAAGATCCACAGCGAAATCGATAGCAGCACCAGCGAGAAACCGAAGAGCAGATCCTCTATCGGAGCGAAGGCGATGCGTCCCTGTCCTAGGAACGGTGGCGGTCCAGCCGCGGGAGACGTCTCGCCCACGATGGCCGCACCGTCGTATTTCACGATCCCGAATCCGGTGAACATCGCGTTGGTGATCAGCTGGAAAAACACAATGATGGCGTAGGAGGCCCAGAAGACTTTGCGCAACAGCATCCGCGTGCGCAGGACAAAGAGATCCAGAAGCGCGGCACCCGCCACGGCCATGATGCCAAGAGCGGTGTAGGTCATGACTCATCCCCCGCTCGCCATCCGCGCACACTGCGCACGGCTTCAAGGGTGAGAATCGAAGCGATGGGGATAACGATGAAGAAGGCGACTTCATCGACTGGAACAGCGCCCGGCAGATAAAGCCCCAGTATGCGATCGGGATCGAACCACCAATGCCCGTGAGCGACCGCGTAGGCATCCCACCCAAAGAAGACCACCACGACAGGTGCGATAGACAGGGCCAGACGGCGAGGGCGCGCGAACACCCGCGTTCGCAGCACGATCTCGAGCCACAGGCACCCGGCCAGCACGAATGCGAGGATGGCGACATAAGACAGGTGACCCACGAGGTCATCCTCTCGCGTCCGACCTCGGGGAGTTGCCGTGCCACCGCGCCGTATGGGCCTCATCGGGGCCGAGTGCACCGGTAAGTCGGCCTTGGCCAAGGAACTGGCGAGCGAGCTGGACGCCCTGGTCGTGCCGGAGTACCTGCGTCAATTCGTCTTGGATCATGGGCACACCCCGCAGCAGGGTGAGCAATCGATGATCCTGCGGGCTCAAGAGCAGGCTGAGGCAGAGGCAATGGCAACGACCCTCATGTCAACCGTGATTGGCGACCCTGCTCCGCTCATGACGGCGGTCTACAGCTGTGCCTACTTTGATGACTACTCGCTGCTCGAGCCGGCGCTTGCGCACGCGCGCGGGTACGACCTTCTGGTGTGGTGTGACACCGACATTCCTTGGCTGGCCGACGGGGTGCAGCGAGACGGCGAGGCACATCGGACCCGCGTCCACTCAATCCTCGTTGATATCTTCGGCAAAGATAAGGAGAGGGTGCCTGCAGCACTGGGACTGAGCCCTCTCCTCGTGTCAGGTGACCTTGCGTCGCGCGTCGCAGCCGTTAGGCGCGTGTGGCTCCCGGAGAGCCCCGACGGGTCAACCTAGGATCAAAACGTGGACTCCCCCCTCATCGGCCAGGTCATTGATGGCCGTTATGAGGTCCGCTCGCTCATTGCACGGGGCGGAATGGCCACGGTCTACGAGGCACTGGATATCCGACTCGATCGCACCATTGCCCTGAAAATCATGCATCCGCACTTGGCCCACGATGAGGCGTTTGTTGCCCGCTTCGAACGCGAGGCCAAGGCAGCCGCCCGACTCACGCACGGCCACGTCGTTGGGGTCTACGACCAGGGACGCGACGGCGAGAACGTGTACCTCGCCATGGAACTTGTCCGAGGACGAACTCTGCGGGACATCCTCCGCCAGTACGGACCGCTGACGCCCGAGCAGGCGATGGTTTTTCTTGATCCGATACTCGAGGCCCTGGCAGCGGCGCATGCGGCCGGATTCGTTCACCGCGACATCAAGCCGGAGAACGTCCTGGTGTCCCATGATGGTCGCGTCAAAGTCGCAGACTTCGGTCTTGCGCGTGCACTGTCGTCGGGCACGCAGAGTGTCACGCAAGGAATGATCATCGGCACCGTCGCATACCTATCTCCCGAGCAGGTGGAGAAAGGTGAGGCGGACGGCCGGTCCGATCTCTATGCCGCTGGAATCCTGCTGTTCGAGATGGTGACCGGGCAGGTGCCGCATGAGGGCGAGAGTCCCTTGAGCATCGCGTACCAGCATGTCAACAGCGACGTGCCGCCCCCGTCATCGCTGCGGCCCGGCCTTCCGGCAGAGGTCGACGCGTTGGTGGTCACCGCAACCCGTCGCGATCCCGCGCAGAGGTACCAGTCCGCCCAAGATTTCCTCGCGGACGCGCGGCGAGTGCGGGCCATGCTGCCCGCTCCCCGACCGTTCAATGAGGCGCGTCCCACACTCGTGGTCAGCACTAACTCGGGATCTTCTTCAACTCAATCCGCGCAACCGGAGCCTTCGATGCCGCCGACCCCACCGGCGACACCCACGTCATTCATGCCATCTGCGCACCGACGACGCAGCAAGGCTCCCGTCATCATCGTGCTTGTCTTGGCGTGTGTTGCCGCCGCCGCGATCGGCGGGTGGTACATGGCAACCCACCTGAGCTCCACCGTCCCCACACCCAACGTGATCGGCCTCAACGTTGATCAGGCGCGGCAGCAACTTGCCTCATCTGGTCTGAGCCTGACCGTGGGCGGCGAAGCCTTTAGCGAGACCATTCCGCCTCAATCCATCGTGAGCTCCGATCCCATGGCAGGCGCTGGCGTGCGCGAGGCGGGCACGATTGATGTGATCGTGTCCAAGGGCCCGGAGCGCTATGCCGTGCCCGACGTGCGCGGACAGACACAGGCGGCCGCCACATCAGCTCTTGACGCCGCTCACCTCATCGTGGGGTCGGTGACCGAGGACTACGACGACAAGGCAGCGGCCGGAACGGTTGCGCGATCCACACCCAAAGCTGGTACCTCAGCAAAGCCCGGTGCAGCGGTAGATCTCGTCATCTCCACCGGACCCAAACCCGTCGCCGTCCCGGACGTCACGGGGCGCAAGCTCGGCAACGCCAATCGCACGCTGGCGAGCGCCGGACTCACCAGCACGACTGCCAGCGAGCAGTACTCCGAGACGGCAAAAGCCGGCGTCGTGCTCTCTCAAAATCCCAGGCCGGGAACAACGGTTAACTCCGGCACGGCGGTGTCCATCGTCGTATCTAAAGGACCGCCGCCGGTCACCGTGCCCAAACTCATCGACATGCCCACCGCCCGCGCTGTCGCAACGCTGAAGAAGCTCGGTCTCGTCCCGCGAGTTCTCAAAGGTGCAGCAACGCCACTCAATCGCGTCTACTCGCAGGATCCCGCGCCCAACACCGACGTGCCCAAGGGCAGCACGGTGACGATCCGCATCATCTGACGAGCTACAGCAGAGCGCCTTCGTGCTCCAGCAACGCCACCTTGATCTCCAAGCCGTATCCGTAACCACCCAGACCGTTTGCTGCCAGAACTCGATGACACGGCACGAAGACGGCAATCAGATTCGACGAGCACGCGGTACCCGCAGCACGGTAGGCCCCAACGCTTCCGGCTCTTGCCGCAAGACCCGCATATGTCACCACGCTGCCGCCTGGCACTGTCCGCAATGCGCGCCACGCTGTCTGCTGAAATCTGCCACCGGGCTGGACCACGGATACCTCGTCCAACGCATCGAGTTCCCCGTCGGCGTAGCGCGTGATGGCCTGGCGCACATCGGGAATGTGACCGGCTCTGATGGCACCGTCAGTCAGGTGGCCGTAGTCCTCATCTGCAAGCGGTCGATAGGTGGCCGCGACGACCGCGCCATAGTCGACATCGCGATCGCCCAGGGCCCGCGAATCAACAATCACCGACAGGCGCCCGCCAGGCACCCGATAGGAGGATGAACGCAGTGTCACTGCTTCTGCATGAGCATGTCCGCGACCAGGAAGGCCAACTCCAGACTTTGCTCACGGTTCAGTCGTGGATCGCATGCGGTCTCGTACCGGTCGCCGAGATTGTCCTCCAGCACACCGCCGGTTCCGCCCACGCATTCCGTGACATCGTCACCCGTGAGCTCGACGTGAACACCACCCGGGATGGTTCCGAGCGAATGATGGACCGCAAAGAAACCTTGGAGCTCAGCGATGATGTCGTCGAACGTGCGTGTCTTGTGGCCCGATGACGCCCCTCGAGTGTTGCCGTGCATGGGATCGCAGACCCACACCACCGGGATGCCTGAACCGTCGACCTTCTGGACAATGCTGGGGAGCGCATCCGCGATCTTGCCGGCGCCCATGCGCGTGATGAGGGTGAGTCGACCGGGAATCCGATCAGGATTGAGAACCTCACACAGTTCGACAACCTCGTCAGGGGACGCCGTCGGCCCGATCTTGACGCCGATGGGGTTGCGGATCGTCGATGCGAAGTGCACGTGTGCGCCGTCGAGCTGGCGGGTGCGCTCGCCGATCCACAGGAAGTGACCGGACACGTCGTAGGGCAATCCGGTGCGCGAATCAATGCGCGTCAACGCACGCTCGTAGTCGATGGACAAAGCCTCATGAGCTGCAAAGAACTCCACGCGCTGAAACTCATCAGGATTTGCTCCGCAGGCATGCATGAACGCCAGAGCACGATCAAGTTCGTGGGCGAGAACTTCGTAGCGCTGTCCGGCAACTGAGTCTCGGACAAAGTCCTGGTTCCAGGCATGCACCTGGCGAAGATCGGCATACCCGCCCTGCGTGAAAGCCCGGACGAGATTGAGGGTTGCACTGGAGGCGTTGTAGGCGCGCACAAGTCGCTGTGGGTCTGGTCGTCGACCCAAGACATCGAACTCCAACTGGTTCACGGCATCACCCAGGTAGGAGGTGGTCTCGACGCCGTCGCGGATCTCGATGGGATTGGACCGTGGCTTGAAGTACTGGCCCGCCATGCGGCCCATCTTGACCACGGGCAGGGATGCCGCGTAGGTGAGGACGACCGACATCTGGAGCACCGTCTTCAGCCGCGCTCGGATGGAGTCGGCGGTATTTCCTGCGAATGTCTCGGCGCAGTCACCGCCGGTCAGCACGAACGCCTTTCCCTGCGCGGCGTCAGCCAGACGCCGACTCAGGAGGTCGCACTCGCCGGCAAACACCAGCGGCGGCAAAACCGACAACTCGGCCAGTGCCGCCTGCAGGGCGACCGGGTCGGGCCACGGTGGCTGCTGAGCCGCGGTGAGGTCCGGCCAGGAGATGCCATTTGCGGCGATCGGGGACATGGCGCCAAGGGTAGACGGTGGCGAGTGCGCCATCGGCACGCTCATCAGCCGAAGAAGGAGCGGGCTTCCTCGTAGCGGGCCAGCGGCACCGTCTTGAGCACACCGGTCGCCTCCTGCAAAGGGACCCGGACGATGTCGGTGCCCTGCAGGGCAACCATGGTCCCCCACGCGCCGTCCTTGACGGCCGTGATCGCATTAAGGCCGAACCTCGTCGCTAGGACTCGGTCAAACGCCGTCGGGGTGCCGCCTCGCTGGATATGACCCAGGACCGTGGTGCGGGCTTCGTGACCAGTGCGGGCTTCCACTTCTGTGGCCAGCCAGTCGCCGATGCCGGACAACTTGACGTGCCCGAAGGCATCGAGAGTGCCGTCCTTGGTGATGAGGTCACCGTCCTGGGGCAGGGCCCCTTCGGCGACAACGATGATGGGTGCGTAGCTGGCCTTGAATCGCGACTCGACCCAGCCGACGACCTCGTCGATCGAGAACGGGACTTCGGGAATCAGGATGCCGTTCGCACCGCCGGCCATCCCCGAATGCAATGCGATCCAGCCCGCATGACGGCCCATGACTTCGCACATCAGAATGCGGTGATGGGACTCAGCTGTCGTGTGCAGGCGGTCGATGGCCTCGGTAGCGATCGTGACAGCAGTGTCGAAGCCGAACGTGAAATCCGTGCCGCTCAGGTCGTTGTCGATGGTCTTGGGTACGCCGATGACAGGAAAACCGTGCTCGGTGAGCGTGGTCGCCACTCCCAGAGTGTCTTCTCCGCCGATGGCCACGAGGGCATCGATGCCGAGCGTGGTCAGGGTCTCCTCGATGCGCGCGATGCCGCCCTCAACCTTGACCGGGTTGGTGCGCGAGGAACCGAGGATGGTTCCGCCCCGCGGAAGGATGCCGCGCACCTGCGGGATTCCCAGTTCCATGGTCAGGCCTTCGAGCGGGCCTTTCCAACCGTCCCGAAATCCGACGAACTCGTAGCCGTATTCGGCGACGCCACGGCGCACGACTGCGCGGATCACTGCATTGAGGCCGGGGCAGTCTCCGCCACCGGTGAGCACGCCAACGCGCATGAGGGGATCCCTTCGGGAAGTTTCCCCTATCTAAGCATTCATGCAATCGCTGTCATGTGGGGGACTGTGTGCGTGCTAGGGCCAGCTGCTCCAGATGGGCCAGCACAACGGGATCCAGCCGACCCGGCACCATGCGTTCCTCGAGGTTTTCGACCCCGGCACATGCGGTGAGGGCCGCTTCTAAGTCGGGATCGGTCCAGCCCAGGCAATCAAGGGCCTCCCGAAGACGCTGCGCAGGCTCACCGTTGAGGTCAAGGGTCTGCGTGGGCTTGCCAAAGAGCAGGTCGTGGATGTCGAGCAGTCGCGCAAGTTCGCGCACAGGATC
>JBAWXR010000018.1:0-19983 GCA_037143955.1 Actinomycetes bacterium | reverse complement strand
CCTACAAGGTGTTCTGGACCACTGAAGGACCGTGGATCGAGGCGGTCTTCCCACACCCATGACTCAGCGCTCGAGCAGCAGGTCCTGAAGGTCAGCGACCGTGTCGGCTACAGCCACCGCGCCAGCGGTCTCAAGTTCCTCTCGCGATCCGTACCCCCACATCACACCGATGCACGGCACGTCGTGCGTGGCGGCACCGAGCACATCATGTTCGCGATCGCCCACCATGACGGGTGCGGAGGCCACTCCGCGGCCGCGCATCTCGCCGAGCGAGTACGCCACGACCTGCTCCTTGTGGATGCGCGTGCCATCGAGCTCAGAGCCACCGATCACATCGAAATACTGCGCAAGATTGAAGTGTTCGAGAATGCGCGTCGCCGAATATGTCGGTTTAGAGGTGGCCACCGCGAGTGGCTCCGATGCCGACACCACAGCCAACATCTCCGGCACACCCGCGTACACGTTGTTCTCAAACAGCCCGACGTCGTGATACCGCTCGCGGTACTTCGCAACCGCGCGATGGACGTCGTCCTCTGACATCCCGAAGTGCCCCCCGAAGGTGTCGTACAGGGGTGGGCCGAGAAACGTCTGCATGGTTTCGGCACCGGGGCGCTCGATACCGAAGTCATCCAATGCGTACTCAATGCACGCGATGATCCCCGGCGCGGAGTCGGTCAATGTTCCGTCAAGGTCGAACAGAATCACAGATCGAGCATGGCACACCCATACTCTGGCCTCGTGATGCCGGAGGTGATCGCCCATCGCGGGGCGAACGATGACGAACCAGAGCATTCCCTTGCCGCTTACGTGCTCGCGGTGCAGCAGGGAGTGGACGCGATCGAGTGTGACGTGCGCCTTACCTCTGATGGCCAGCTCGTGTGCGTGCACGATCGCCGCATCGATCGCACCAGCACCGGGCACGGCGCCGTGTCGTCCACGACCTACCAAGAGCTTGCGCTCTACGACTACAGCGGCTCGCACAAGAAATGGCACGACTTCGAAGAACCAGCCGATCCACTGAGGGGCGAAGTCATCACCCTTGATCGTCTGCTCGGCACCCTCATGGACATGTCCACGCGAGTGAAGTTTTCGATCGAGACCAAGCACCCGACGCGCTTTGGCTTGTATGTCGAGCGTGAACTCGTGGACACGCTACGCCGACATGGTCTGGATCGCAGCGGCCCTGACGGACGTGTGCGCGTGATGTCGTTCAGTTGGCTCGCAGTGCGACGCGTGCAGCGACTCCTACCAGGTGTGCCCACCGTCTACCTGATGGATCGGGTGCCGTGGCCCTACCGCAATGGCTCTCTTCCCAAGGGTGTGACGATCGCGGGTCTCGGCATCGCACGTCTGCGTAAAGATCCCGACTACATCGGTCGCCTGAAGAAGCACGGACACCTCGTGCACGTCTGGACAGTGGACGCGCCCGCGGACGTGCAGTTCTGCCTCGATCACGGCGTTGACGCGATCATCAGCAATCGGCCTCGAGCGGTTCTGGAGTTGCTCGGCCGGTAGTCTCACCAACCATGGCCAAGAAGAACCGCAAGGTGGACGCAGCTCCCGTGACCAACGGAGAGGTCCCCGTCGTCGGAATGCGGGAGCCCTGCCCATGTGGTTCTGGCCGTCGATACAAGGCATGTCACGGCAAGGGTGCCGACCTAGTGTCGTCCGCTCGTCCCTTTGAGGGCGTGGCATTCGAGTGCGACCTCGTGGCCCTGCGCGAGGTAGTGCCGGCGGCGACCGCCCCGTTGACTCTCACCGGCGCTCACAAGGACCGCAAGGCCACGCTGGTGACGGTGCTGCCTGCAGCGTGGCCGGCAATAGTGCGTGCCGATGGCGAGATCCTGCTGGCTCTCCAGGTCAACGTGGGATCGGGCGATGCGAGCCGCGACTTAGGCGAGGCACTCACCTGCGCACTTGCCACTGAGCCAGGCGAGCCAGTGGAAACCGGTCGCGTCACCGTCGACACACCGCGCTTACAAGACCTCGTCGACGTGAGCAAGCCTCTGAATATCAGCGTCCGCGACAACTTCGACTTCTGGGTGGACGGCAATGCGGATGTCACCGATGACGTGAAGGCGTCTATCGAACGCGCAAGTGCGCACGCACATCCCACGGCTCGACTGCTGTCGGTCGACGGCGCCTATTGGACCCAGATGGGCGAGAAGGAGCACCTGCGCTGGTTCATGCCACACGATGAAGAGACGCTGCTCAACGCGCTTGCCCGACTGAAGGCGGCCAATGAAGAAGGACTCGGCGAGGGCACACGGCTGGTCGGCATGTTCCGGGCGCAGGGACTCGTGTGCCCGGTGTGGGACCTTCCGCTTGGCACCGGAGCAACGGCGATTGACGAGCCCGCAGCGGCATTCGGCAAGCGACTTGCAGCAGCCCTCAATGTCACGACCGCGCTTACGGATGACGAACGACGTGCACGCTCGGGTCTCACCACCCGACAGGTCACGCTGCGCTGATTGCCTAATGTCGATCGATGGTCGGGGCAGGCTGACGCAGCGTGCGGATCGCCTCGCGTACAAAGACTGAATTTCCCCAGACATAGCGGCGACCCAGACGCCGTGGTTCGCTAGCCAGTCGAAACGCCCATTCCAATCCACTGCGTTGCACCCACACCGGGGCCTGGGCTTTGGTGCCGGCGAGGAAATCGAATGCGGCCCCGACGGCGATCGCCACGACCGGCAGTGACGCAGCAAGTCGCTGCACTTCGTAGTCCTGCTTTGGAGTGCCAAGGCCAACCCACACGATGTCGGCACCGCTGGACTCGATGAGCTCGTCACGTTTGCGAAGGTCATCGGCGGTCGGTGTCTGGAAGGGAGGGCTGTACGAGCCGGCAACGACCGCGTGCGGATAGTCACGGGCGATCGCCGCCTGCAATGCCTCGAGCGTCTGCGGTGTTGACCCGAGCAGGTAGTGGCGGGGTCCACGCAACGTGGATGCTGCGAGTACGCCACGCATGACGTCGGGTCCGTAAACCCGATCCCATGCCTCGGCCAATTGTGGGTAGGCGCGCTTGCCGACCCACGTCACTGGGACTCCATCACAGAACACAAGATCACCCGATGTGAGCACATCGGTGAGTTCGGCGTCCTGACGTGCGAGGGCCACGTGATAGGCATTGCAAAAATGTACGGACATGCCTTGAATTCGGTCGCGTTCAGCCGCGACGCGGTCCGCCGCATCGAGCACCGACGTCACCGCATCCGAGAGTGACATAACGTCAAAGGGGACAGCCCCAACAAGTGCGCGGCTCATACCTGTACGAACTCCACAGCGGTCCACACTGCCAGAGCCACGAGCAGCGCTCCTGACACAAGTCGGATTCGCCAGATCGAGACGCGTCCCTTGATCCAAGAACCGATGACCACGGCAATGCCGCACACCGCAGAAACGGCCAGCCACGACCCGACAAAGATGGACACGGGCGAGCCCGTACGCGCTGCCAGGCCGGCCGTCAGCAACTGACTGAGGTCACCCCACTCCGCGACAAAGATGACCAAGAAAGACGTCACAATCACGCGCCACGGTGACGTTGCGTCGGCAGCGGCAACCTTTGATTCGATCTCATGACGCTCATCGTCCTCTGCCGCTCGTTCCGCCGCACGGGACGACAGTCCGCCCTTGATCAACACGACCGCACCAACGACGAACAGGACGAACGTCACGCCCAGCACGACTCGTTGCGGCAGGAATGACAGCAGTGATCCGGCGAGAACTGCAATCACCATCTGGATCGCGAACGCGGCGACGATGCCCAGCCACACCCACAGGTGCTTGAAGCGAGTTGCGAGGACGAGGCTGGCGATGAACGTCTTGTCCGGAAACTCCGATGGAAAGATCAACGCGAACGCGATCGCCGCCGCAGCGAGATCAAGCGTCACGAAGCCTCACCGTCGACGTCTTCACGCGCGACGTTGACGTCTGAAGCAAGGGTTGGCCACACGGTGGGAGTGGGTACTCGCCGCGGACCTGACCAAGGCGCAGGCGTGGCATCCACCAAGTAAGTCAATTCCAGTGCCGGAAACTCGTACCGCCGACGTGTCTGCTGGAACTCCGCCCACGCGATATCCAGGTCTTTGTCGATAGGAAAGTTGGCGCGCTTTAGCATGGCAACAGCCCCATCGAAATCGGCGCGCGTGATCTGCAGCGGCTGCTCGAACCCCGCTTTGAGTACAGACAGTGCAACAGGCGGCAGTGCAGCCGCTACATCGTGATACGCGGCGATCTCGGTGGCTTTCGCATCATGGGACCACCCCGGTGCGTTGGCTAGGTCGGCGGGCAAGACGCGATTGCGTCGACTCCCGCTGAAGGGCAGAGTGGCCCGAAAGTTGCGCCCCTGACGCTGGTAGGCGAACAGCACGGTCATCAGCTGACTGCCTTGCAGGAGCAGGTCGTAGATCTCTCGACGATTCACCTTGGAACACAGCGCCGCCTGCAATGCAGCGGCATCAAGCACGGCGAGAATCGCCACCAGATAGTGGCGAGTGAGTCGCGCCGATCTCACCCACACCAGTATCTGATAGGTGATGTGGGTAGTGCGCGTGTGCGCTGACCACAACGTCCATTCGCGGTACATGTCAGGAAGCTCGTCAATGCGGCCCGAAAGTTGCGCACGAGCCAGAACCTCGGGGCCCCAGGCTGGTTCGCCGCCCAGCGCCGTCAACATTGTGAGAGTGACCTCGCGGTCCAAGTAGGCGCTGTAAATCGATGGCAGAAAGCCGATCATGAGCGCGACGATGATCGGTCCCGTCGCTGCAGCGGCAAAGTCAATGATCGTCTGGTTGGACTTATCAATCGTGGCGAAGCCAAGCGTGAACAGGCTCGACCCCGACTGACGCAATGACTCACCCAGCCCTTGTCCACTGACGCCGTAGATGATGAATCCGAACGAGAGCACGTACAACACGAGCCAGGTGATCAACTGAAGCAGGATGGTGCTGGGACCGGCCCACGCCATCACTCCGTCGCGTGCGCGGTAGCTGCGCCGCACCTTCGAAACCATGATGAACGTGCCCACAACGGCTCGTTGAACTGTGTCTGAGATCAACGACTTGAGCGTCCGTGGAATAACCACGGTCCGCATCACGCTCATCGTTGTGGCGACGAAAAGAAACAGACCGATGAGTCCCGCACCTGTGCGCGAAGTGATGTCGGCTACCAGCGCCACCATGTCCGAGTCCACGGGAGGGATGCTTCCACATCTGCCACTACGCTCACATCGTGATTTCCACCCCCCAAGCGGCCCTGATCGTGGCCATGGTCGGCATCGCCGTGGGGGCCACCGGCATCGTCCTGGGGGCCATCGCCCTCCTTCGATACTCCCGTCTGCATCGGGCCTATGGCCTCCTGCAGGTCGCTGAAGGCCGCGAGACCATCGTCGATGTCATGGGCCGATCGATGGAGGAATTCGGGGCTCTGCGGGACGAAGTCGCTCAACTGGACGCCAACCTGACGGTGACCCGTCGCGACCTGGCTGCCGCACTCCGCCACGTATCTGTCGTCCGCTACGACGCCTTTGGCGACATGGGTGGTCGATTCTCGTTCTCCGCCGCCTTGCTCGACGATCACGGCGACGGCCTTATCGTCACGTCCATCCACGGTCGCACAGAGACTCGTACGTATCTCAAAGGCTTGGAGAAGGGCGCCAGTGACATCACACTGTCACCCGAAGAGGAGCAGGCCATTCACCTGGCGAAGGGAGGCAAGGCATGACACGCATCGCCTACCTGGGACCCCGCGGTTCCTTCGCCGAGGCTGCCCTACGCACCCTGGTGGACGCGGACTCGCACGAACTCGTCCCGGCGGTGTCGGTGCAGGCGGCCCTGGATGCCGTTCGCGCCGGCACGGTGGATCAAGCACTCGTCCCGATCGAAAACTCTGTCGAGGGTTCGGTATCGATCACGCTTGACGAACTTGCGGTTGGTCACCGGCTGGTAATCGTCGACGAGGTTGCCATCCCCGTGCGGTTTGACCTGATGGTGCGGCCCGGCGTGACCCTTACGGAGGTCGGCCGCGTTGCCACACACCCGCATGCGCAGGCTCAAGTGCGCGGATGGCTCGCCACCAACCTTCCTGACGCAACGGTCATTCCGGCGATGTCGACCGCGGCCGCGGCTGCGGCACTGCTGGAGGAGCCGGCACCGTTCGATGCCGCCGTCGCTCAATCCATCGCGGCCGAGATTTACGGACTGGACGTGATTGCCTCTGACATCCAAGACACAGAAGATGCATCGACACGGTTCGTGCTGGTGCAGTGCCCCGGTATGCACCCGCACCCCACTGGCGCGGACAAGACAACGTTGAGTCTGTTCATGCGTCAGGACGAGCCGGGTGCGCTGCTGGCCATCCTCACCGAATTCGCCGTGCGTGGCGTCAACCTCACTCGCATTGAGTCACGCCCCACGCGCAAAGCTCTTGGCGACTATTTCTTCAGTGTCGACGTGGAAGGTCACCTCGAGGATTCCCGAGTGGCTGAGGCACTTATGGGCCTGCATCGCATCTGCATGGATGTGAGATTCCTCGGTTCCTACCCACGTGCTGATGGCAAGTCACCAATGCTGCGCAACGGTGTTACCGATGCAGAGTTCGCCGAAGCTCGACAGTGGCTCGATACCCTCAAGGAGAATGACAAGTGAAGTACCTCGTCACGGGAGCCGCGGGATTCATCGGCTCACACTTCGTGCGCCAACTGCTCGCGGGCGAATATGCATCGATCCTGCCCGGTGACGTCACTGGCGTCACGGTCTACGACAAGCTCACCTACGCGGGCAATCTCGAAAACCTCGCAGCGGTCTCCAACGATCCGCGTTTCACTTTCATCCAGGGCGATATCTGCGATGGCCCCAAGCTCGACGAGGTTCTTCCCGGGCACGACGTGGTGATCAACTTCGCAGCAGAGACACATGTCGATCGTTCGATCCACGGACCCCAAGATTTCGTCGTCACCAATGTTGTGGGCACCCAGACTCTGCTTGACGCAGCCTTGCGACATGGCATTCCACGCACGGTGCACATCGGCACCGACGAGGTCTACGGCTCAATCGACGTGGGCTCATGGGACGAGCAGCAGCCGCTCAAGCCCAACTCGCCATACTCCGCCGCCAAAGCCGCAGCCGAGATGCTCGTTCGCGCCTACTTCGTGACGTACGGTCTCAATGTCTCGAGTACGCGTTGCTCCAACAACTACGGCCCCTTCCAATTCCCTGAGAAGGTCGTACCCCTGTTCGTCACCAACCTCATCGACGGTGCCAAGGTGCCGCTCTACGGCGACGGATTGAACGTGCGCGACTGGCTGCATGTCGACGATCACTGCCGCGGCATCGCGCTAGTCGTCGCGAAGGGCGAGGCTGGTGAGAGCTACAACATTGGCGGGGGTCTCGAGCTCAACAACCGCGAGCTCACCGAGCGCGTGCTTGAAGCTATGGGCGCCGATTGGTCGATGGTGCAGCCGGTCGAAGACCGCAAAGGCCACGACCGCCGCTACTCCGTCGACGACTCTCGTCTGCGTGCCCTGGGTTATGCACCGCAGCACACCTTCGAGGATGGCCTCGCCGAGACCGTTGCGTGGTACCGCGACAACGAGGCCTGGTGGCGTCCTCTCAAGCAGCGTGCTGCCATCACCAAGACGCGATAACCATGCGCGTCCTTGTTGTCGGAAGTCTTGGTCAGCTCGGCACCGATCTGGTTACCACGCTGACGGGCCGGCATGAGGTGCTGGGAGTCGATCGCGACGAAATAGACATCACCGTGCAGTCGTCTGTCGACGCGGTCTTTGCTGAATTCTCCCCTGAGTCTGTCGTTAACTGCGCGGCGTGGACGGCGGTGGATACCGCAGAGGAGCAGGAGGCCGCTGCGCTGGCGGTCAACGGCACCGGGCCGCGCAACCTCGCGGTGGCGTGTGCGCGCACCGGTGCATGGCTGACCCACCTTTCAACTGACTATGTATTTGACGGCAACGCTACGTCCCCGTACCGCGAGGATGCGATGCCTGCGCCACGATCGGCCTATGGCCGCACCAAGCTCGCCGGTGAGCAAGCGGTGCAGGCACTGCTGCCCGAGTCGCACTACCTTGTGCGCACCGCGTGGCTGTATGGCCTGCACGGCAACAACTTCGTCAAGACCATGCTGTCGCTTGAGAAGCAGCGCGACACGGTGTCGGTGGTGGACGACCAGCGCGGACAGCCCACCTACGCCCGCGATCTCGCGGCACATCTAGCAATGCTGGTGGATCGTCGACCGCCGGCTGGAACCTTCCATGCCACCAACTCCGGAGAATGCACGTGGTACGACTTCGCGCGTGCGGTGTTCGAGCATGCGGGAGCGAATCCTGATCGCGTCGAAGCCACCACCAGCGCACAATTCGTGCGGCCCGCACCGCGGCCGGCGTACTCGGTGCTGGGACATTCACGGTGGGTCGAGCAGGGCCTGCCCGTCATGCGCTCGTGGCAAGACGCGTTAGACGCGGCCTTTGCCGACGGAATCGCCGCGTCGTAGTCGCACGAACACGGATGGGCCGTCAGGCCGCCTGAATCCACACGTCGATCCAACGGCTCAGGTGCGCAAGACACGCGCTATCGACCGACCCGACCACGGCCTTTATGCGTTGCACGCTGATGGTCCTGGGCTGCTCGGTCATGGCGAAGGTGGGTCGATCTAGGCCGATGGGACCGGACAGTCGGATGTGATTGCGCCAGCCCCGATCGCGTGACGTGCACGGTAGGACGATGGCCAATTCCGAGATAGTGGCGGAGAAATCTGCGGAAGACACGACAACGCAGGGGCGCCACCCGCCTTGTTCGCGTCCACGAGTGGGATCGAGCGTGACCCACACGATCTGCCCGGCGACGACGCTCAAACCGTCCACGGGTCATCCTCGAGGCCGTCGTTCGCGGTTGCCTCCCACTGACGGAACTCCGCGACGTACTCCGCCCAGACCTCCGGGGGAGACTCGAGCATCTGGCGCTTGGCGAGTTCGACCTCTTGGCGCCACAGGTACTCCGAGAGGAGACGCTCGATCATGCTTCCGGCCGTGAGCCCCTCGGCGGCGGCAGCGGCGTTCAGGCGATCGCGGGTGTCCGGCGAGACCTTGACCGTCGTGCCCTTGAGTGCGGCTGTCGTCATGGGATGAGTATACAAATCGTATACTCATCCGTACAAGTTCTAAAAACTCTTACAGCACCAACGCATTCAGCGCGTCGGCCACGCCCTGACCGGGCACGTCGGTGGTGATGACATCACCGTGCTGCTTGATCGCCTCGGTGGCGTGGCCCATGACCACGCCGACGCCCGCCCACTTGAGCATCTCGATGTCGTTCATCGAATCGCCCATCACGAGTGTGTTCGCTGCGGTGAATCCGAGTCGATCGCACAAGCGCTGCAGCATCGTCGCTTTGTTGACTCCCTTGGGACCGATGTCCAGCCAGGCCATATCCCCTGTACCGAAGACCACCGAATGCAGCCCGAGGTCGGCGGCAATGTGACCAAGTCCGATATTGCGATGTTCCTCCGACCGCACGACGAGGCGCACGACCGGATCTGCAAGGAGATGTTCGAACGGCACTACGCGCACCGACATACCCAGCGCGCTGGTGCCCAGGTCCTGGTTGGTGTGAAACACCCCATGTACATCTTCCACCGCGTAGATGGCGTTGGGCAGTAGTGGCGCGATCTGCTCGAGCAGCGCGGCCGGATCAAACGTGACCGTCTCGACAATCTCCTCCGGGGTGACGCGAGTCAGCATGGCGCCGTTACTGCACACGGCCCAGTCGAGCATGCCCGCGGCGTGGCACACCGGGTGAGTGGTGGAGATTGAACGTCCCGTCGCGGCCACCACCATGATGCCGGCGTCCTGACACCGCGCAATCGCGTCGACAGCGGCCTCAATTACCGACCCGTCGTGAGAAACCAGTGTGTCATCGAGGTCGAGGGCGATGAGCTGCGGTCGAAAACCTTCAGGAAAATGCACGTTCTCAACCTATCCGACCGGAGTGAACTCCGATCGACCGCCAAGGAACGGTTGGAGGGCGGCTGGGATACGAACGCTGCCGTCGGCCTGCTGGTGGTTCTCCAAGATCGCCACGATGATGCGCGGCATCGCGCACAGCGTGCCGTTGAGCGTGGCCAGTGGCCGAGTCTGATCTCCTTCTCGCATTCGGATCTTCAGGCGGCGAGCCTGGAACTCGGTGGTGTTGGACGTGGAGGTGATCTCGCGGTAAGCCTGCTGGGTAGGAATCCACGCCTCGATATCAAACTTGCGCGCCGCGCTGCTGCCCAAGTCGCCTGTCGCCACGTCGATCACTCGATAGGGCAGCTCCAGCGCATCGACGAACTCGCGTTCCCACGTCAGAAGACGCTCATGCTCGGCTTCGGCATCTTCGGGTCGGCAATAAGAGAACATCTCGACCTTGTCGAACTGATGCACGCGGATGATGCCTCGGGTGTCCTTGCCGTAAGAGCCCGCTTCGCGGCGGTAGCAGGACGACCAACCGGCGTAGCGCAGGGGTAGTCGCGACGCATCGATGATCTCGTCGGAGTGGTAGGCCGCCAACGGAACCTCGGACGTCCCGACGAGGTACATGTCGTCGGCTTCAAGCCGGTACACGTTCTCAGCGGCTTGACCAAGAAACCCCGTACCCTCCATCGCACTGGGCAGAACGATCGTGGGAGTGATCATCGGGATCAGGCCATGCGACGTTGCTTGCGCGATCGCAAGGTTGAGCAGAGCGAATTCCAGAAGCGCTCCGGGGCCGGTCAAATAAAAGAAGCGGGATCCGGAGACCTTCGCTCCGCGCTCGACGTCGATGGCACCAAGAGACTCACCGAGCTCTAGATGATCGCGCGGTGAAAATCCTTCGGCCGCAAAGTCACGTGGGGTGCCCACAACCTCGCGCACGGTGAAGTCAGCCTCGCCACCCACCGGCGAATCGAGATGGACAAGATTGGAGACCTGCATCATCAGTGCATCCACCTGGGCGCCAGCCTCATCAGCGAGCCGCTCTGCGTCCTTCACCTGATCTGCGAGTCCTTGTGCCTGCGCCATCAAGGTGTCCACCTCTGCCTGCGCGACAGCCTTGGCGGTGTCGTCGGACGCCTTCTTCAGGGCACCTTGCAAGGGACCGATCTGCTTGCCCAGGTTCTTCTGCTGATTGCGCAGATCGTCGAATTGCTGCTGGACGCGACGCTTCTCCACGTCGGCGGCAACGAGCGCGTCCACGATCTGGACGTCTTCACCACGGCGTCGCTGAGACTCCTTGATGCGGTCGGGGTCCTGACGAAGGATGACGGGATCAATCACAGGGCAAGACTACGCAGATGCATGTAGATGAACGTCTCGTACATCGCCCGCAGCCGTGTGATGTCTATGTAAGACTCACATTTCTTCAAGGCAGGGGAGAGGCAACGGGTGGATTTCAATTGGCTCACACCAAAGGCGCAGGCACGCGCCGCAGGTGGCAAGGGCATGGGCTCGTTCGCAGCCGAACCCATCGCCGCAGGCGAGACAGTGGCGGCCTTCGGCGGCTGGGTCGTCGATGACACCACCCTGGCAACAATCAGCCCGGAACGCGTGACTCGCACCATGCAAATTGACGAGCGCCTTTACCTCGTCCCCGCCGAGACGGCCGAGCACGGTGACTTCATCAATCACTCCTGTGAACCCAACTGCGGCCTGATGGGTGCCACGGTCGTTGTGGCGATGCGCGACATCACAGTGGGCGAAGAACTGTGCTTCGACTACGCCATGAGTGATGGCAGCGACTACGACGAGTTCGATTGCTTGTGCGGCTCACCATCGTGCCGAAGCGTGGTCACCGGGCGTGACTGGCGGCTACCCGAACTCCATGAGCGTTACTCAGGATGGTTCTCGCCCTACCTAGTGGCCAAGATTGCTCGTCTGTCGTGACGACGTCGGCGAGACCTAGTTGGCGCAGCCTGCGCCTTCCACGATCGTCTTGGTGAACCAGGACGTGTACGACTTCGCCCAGTCGTAGTACGCGGTCTGCCACTGCATGGCCTCGCTGACCGTGGGGTTGTCGGCCTTCGCCTTAGTGATGTCGGCGCACACGGCGGCCTTGACCTGAGTAAGGGACGCCTTCTTACCCAGCGCCATCACGCTGGGGGATTGCTTGCGAAGTTTGTTGCGGACCGCCATGTTCGCCGAGCCACCCTTGCAGGTGATGGGTCCCACCGAACCATCCGCTGCTGTCTTGATGCCACAGGAAGCAGCGGATGCGGTGGGAGCAACGGCCACCATCACGGACACGCTGGCGAAGGCGACAAGGACACTGACGACGCGTGTACGAAGGGTCATGAGCGCAGTTTCGCACACGCAAAGTTCTATGGCTGAAGGACGATTTTTCCCGTCACTGCGCCATCCTGCAAAAGTCGATGCGCGTGTGCTGCTTCCTGCATCGGCATCACACGATCAATGACCGGCTTCACGATCCCTGCGTGCACCCACGGCCAGATATTGCGCTCGACCTGGCTGCAGATGGAGGCTTTCTCCGAGTCGGGGCGGCCACGCAATGACGAGGCATAGATCGTGCCGTTCTTGCGCAGCAGGGCATTGATGTCGAGTTCTCCGCTGATGCCACCCTGCATACCGATGATGAGCAGACGGCCATCTCGTGCGAGGGCCGAGACATTGCGACCGAGGTACGCGGCGCCCATGTTGTCGAGGATCACGTTCGCGCCGCGACCACCGGTCACCGCTCGCACTTCTTCGACGAAATCCTGCTCGTTGTAGTTGATCAGAACTTCAGCACCGAGACGGGCGCAGGCATCTAGCTTGGAGCGACTGCCCGCGGTGACGGCCACGCGAGCCCCCAGTGCGCGTGCGACCTGGATCGCCATGGTGCCGATTCCGGACGCTCCGCCGTGGATCAGCAGCCACTCGCCCTCGCTGAGGTTGGCGCCCATGTCGAGGTTGCTCCACACCGTGCACGCCACCTCGGGCAGCGCCGCGGCGTCGACGGTGTCGATGCCCTGCGGAACCGGCATGACCTGACCGATCGGTACTGCGACTTTGGTTGCATATCCACCACCGGACAACAGGGCAGTGACCTTCTCGCCAATGTGATCCAGAGTGATGGCCGCCCCGACCGAGGTGATCGTTCCGCTGCATTCAAGGCCGAGGATGTCGGATGCGCCTTTGGGCGGCGGATAGTTGCCTGCACGCTGCAGCAGGTCCGCGCGGTTCACCGCAGCAGCTGCAACCTCGATGATGACTTCGCCGGGACCTGGCGTGGGATCGGGAACCTTCTGCCACTGCATGACTTCGGGCCCACCGGGCTCGGTGCAGACAATCGCGTGCATGCAGTGCCCCCAAGCGGCCAATCGTGGAGGTTGCAGCGTACCCCTGATCGTCGTGGTGGTGTCAGGCAGTTGCGCCGATACTCACATTCTTGGCAGTCGACATGCGCTCACGCACGATGAGGATGATCACCACGATGACTCCCGTGATCGCGATGATTCCTGCGATCAGACTTGAGACACCCAGGAGCTTGAGGGCTGTCGCGGCAAGGACAACCATCAGCAGCCATCGCAGAATGTGTCCGTCGTAGCGGGACGAAAGTCGCGCGCCAATCCAGACGCCAGGAATTTGTCCGATAAGCAACGACACCACCACCGCGATACTTACTGACCCGAATCCCGCGTGGGCAATGGCTCCCGCAATCAGCATGGGCACGGCCTGCGTCAAGTCAGTTCCGACGACAAACGACGGACGAAGCAACGGGTACATCAACAGCAGGCAGGTCACGATTAAAGAACCTGATCCCACACTCGTCATACCCACGATTAATCCGACCGCGGCACCGAGGACCAAGGTGAGAAGTGGTCGCACAGGTTGATCTGTGCTGGTGGGTGTGAGTTCTCCGCGCAAGCGCGTGGCTCGGCGCGACAGCCAGGTGCGCGCCAGCATCGCTGCCAGCGCGAGGATCAAAACCCAGCCGAGCCATGACTGAATCGTTTTCCCGGCGTCGGACTTTGCAAGCACATTGCCGAAGATCAGCGTTCCCGCAATGACACCCGGCACTGATCCGAGTGACAGCCATCCCACGATGCCCCACTGAACTGTCTTGGCGCGGATGTGCACCAAGGCACCCACGGGCTTCATGATCGCCGAGGCGACCACATCACTTGAGACAGCAGCTGCGGGCGAGATCCCAAAGATCAGCACGAGCATGGGTGTCACGAGAGCCGCACCGCCCATGCCGGTCAAACCCACCATGACACCGGCGACAAGGCCGCCCAGGCTGAGTGCCAAATCGATATCGGAGATCGTCATGCCCGACAGGCTAGGAAGGAATCTTCCTATTTACCAGTACTGCGATAGACAATATTGGAAAGTGTTCTAGCGCCAGGGCCGTCCCCAGGGATCCAGAGCAGCGATCACCCCGTCATGAGCCACGACAACGCCGGTGGCAGCCGCCCACGGGGCCAGCGGGGCCGAAGCATTCATGGCGACTCCAGCGCCCAGCGGCACCGCCGTGAGCCCATCTCGCCCACGTTCGACCCGGCACGGAGCCAACACGGCGTCGCCGGGGATTTCGGGATCAGGCAGCGAACCCTGCATCTGCACCACGGGAGCAGCGCCAAGTGCAGGATCGCCGCGCAACGCGCCGATGAGAGGTGCGCCCAGCGTGACGAGCGCCGCGATGGCCGCAACGGGATTCCCGGGCAGTCCCAGCAGCAGGCGCCCGTCAGGCAGTCGTGCGAGCAGAGCATCCGCACCAGGAGTGAGCCGAACTCCATCGACCAGCCAGTGCGCATCCAGATCTCGCAGGACGCGGCGTAAAAGACTTGACGCTCCAGGGTCGGTGGCGCCCGTGGTGATGAGCACGTCAACGGCGGCATCGTCGATCTCGCGCAGCAGGAGTTCCTCGGTGTCGGGTGCGCGCACCGCGGGATTTCCGCGTGCACCGAGGGTGCCCACAAATGCGGTAACTGTGTGGCCAAGTGAGTCACGCACTCGGTTCTGCCGCGGAAGTCCGCGGTCCAACAAACTTGCACCGAGCACGAGTACGCCGACAACAGGCGGCCGAAACACGATGAGCTCGTCATGCCCCGCGGCAGCAGCGGTCGCCAGCACGGCGGGTGTGACAGGGATACCGGCCTCGAGCAAGAGTGCGCCTGCTCGTGAGTACTCACCCTGGCGCACGATCCCCACGCCGAGACCAGGCCGCGCAGACTCGTCGGGCAGTCCGGTCAATCCATCACGACCCCAAAGCGTCAGTCGTTCGTCAGCCCGAGTGCGCACCTCCGTCTGATTAGCGGGGATAACCGCGTCGCAGTGATGAGGCAAGGACTGCCCTGCGCGCACGGGGAAGGCGTGTCCCGAGGTGAGCACATCGCTGATCTCGTCAATCAGCCACGGACCTTCACCCCGAAAGGCGAACCCGTCGTATTCCGCACTGTCGACGGCGGGGTCGTCGACAAGGGTGTGCAGCGGCTCTGCGAGCACGCTGCCGAGTGCTTCGTCGAGACGAGCCTCAGTGCGCTCGGGGATACCTGCACTGGCCGCCACAAGCCGCGCCTTGTCCCACGTCAGTGGAGCATCCAGGCCGAGTGAACTCACACACCCATGCTGGCATGTCTCACGCGGAAGGGATCGTCACCTTGCCTGACGGCGCGGGGGCGCGCGTGGGAGCGGGAGCCGGGATGTAACCCCGAGCTATCAACCCGAGGACGATGACGGTTGATCCGGCGATGAGAAGTCCCAGCGACCACTGGGCCATCGCGTCGGTGCCGGCGAGAACGTAGTGCGCGGTTGCGATCGGCCAGGCCGCATAGGCGATGAGATGCGCACGCTTGAAGATCGTGTTCCCAGCCTTGCCCATCTTGCTTCGTAGGCGCCCGAGAATTGTCACAGGAATGAGAAGCCAGAACGCGATCGTGCCGAAGGCGACCGCGAGCGTGTTCCACGGCGCAAGACCTGGGACGAGGATCTGGGTCACGGTGAATTTCACGGACGGGTCAATGAGCAGGAAAGCCAGATGGATCGCCAGAAAGCTGAGTGCGGTCGCGCCAAGCCAGCGATGCAGATCCAGGAGTCGCACCGGCGTCGTCACATGGTTGAGGATGCGGGTGCGCAGCAGGATCCCCCACACCACGACCGCGGTCAGAAGCGCCCATGAGGTGAGTCCGCTAGCTCGGATGGCAAGCCACGTCCACGGCAGGTTAGACATGTGCATCCTCCAACGTCCTGAGGTCAGGTGTGCGAAGCACATTGTCCGTAGTGACCAGCAGGCCTGACAACCCCCGATAGGTGAGCCACTCGACAGCCTCGTGTGAAGGCTTGAGGAGTGCGGTGGTGGCTGCTACCTCCGCTTGCCATGCATACGGTGCCACGACAGTGACCTGCACGAGATCGTGCGTGCCTAGTCCACCGGTGCGTGGATCAATAACGTGATGACGTCGCCCCTGTGCCCACTGCCGCGTCAATGTCGTGGAGGTGGCAACGCCACCTTCGTCAACCTCACGGCCGAACAGAAGTGTGTCGAGTGCATGGCCCGGTGTGCGTTCATCATCGACAGCGACGTGCCACGGCGCCCCGTCATCCGTAACGCCCGCAAATGCCAGATCACCACCGAGGTTGATCAGCACGCCATCCGCACCGGCTGTGCGAAGTTCTGACGCGATGACATCTGCGGCAAGTCCTTTGCCGATGGCGCCGGGGTCAAGCCCGACATGCTGCGGAAGAGTGACGTTTGAGCCTTCGATCACCACGGCGCCCATGCCCGGTGCCGCGGCAGCATCCGTGACGGCGGACACAGAGGTGCGGGCGACAACAGTGGCGAAGTCGGCGTCGTACCCCCATGCGTTCATCGATTGCAACACCGTGGGGTCGAAGAGTCCCTCGCTGTCACGCCATGCCTGCTGCATGCGGGTGATGAGCAGGAGGAGGTCGGCGGACACCGAAACCGGGCCGGTACCCGCGCGCGCATTGAGCATCGACAATTCACTGGTAGGCCGAAACCTGCTCCAGCACTGCTCGAGAATTTCGACCCGGGTGCGTGCGAGGTCAAGGAAGGCGTCTGCTGCCGGCGAGGACACGAGCACATGACACTCGGTACCCATCGCACGAAAGCGCGCCTCTGTGCTCATGCCTTCGAGCCGCCTGATCGTGTTTGCGGCTGGTACTGAGGCTGAGGTGCAGCAGGCTGTGCCTGCACCCGCGGTGCCGAAGGTGCGGCCGGAGCCGCACCTGCGGAACTGCCGGCCTTTTTCTTGTGCTTGCGAGTTGGCGCAGGGGCGGCCACCTGGGGCGCCGCGGGGACTGAGATGCCCCCCTCCTCGCCCTGGAGTGCACTGGCAATCTGAGTCAGTTGCAGGCGGTACTGATCCAGCTGCTGCTGGTACTGTTGCAGTTGAATGGCGCGCTGATCTAGTTGCGCCTGGTACTGGCTCAACTGATCGGCGGAGGCACCGGCGGAGGCACCGGCGGAGGCGCCGGTCGTGGCGCCACCTGTGGTGGCGTCGGATGCACCGGTGGAGGCCTGAGCGGCGTTGTCCAGAGTCTTGAAGCCGATGAGGCCGACGAGTCCCAGGCACGTGGCGGTCGCCAGGCCGGTAGCGATGGCGCGTTCTTTGGTCGAGTGACGCTTGTCGCGGCGGGGCTTTGCGGTGGTTGTCATCTGGTTTCCCGTCAAGAGGGGGCTTGGACGTTCACTTCAGCAGTCCGAAGCGATGGATCGATGATGACGCAGTAAGGGTCACGTAAGGATGTCAAGGCCGTGCTGACGCTCAGGGGTTCCTCAGCAGGCGATCAGCCGGTGGGGGTATGCAGGCGATCAGCCGGGAAGAATGCGCCCGATGCCGGTGTAGTTCCTGCCCCACCAGCTTCCGCGAATCGGGCTCACGCGCACGCCTTTGCCGTATCCGGCGGCATCGACCATTTGATCGTTGCCGATGTAGATGCCCACGTGATGCGAGCGTCCCTTGAAGAAGAAGACAAGATCGCCCGGCTTGGCGTCCACCAGGCGAACGCGCTTCATGGCCTTGAGCTGGTTCTTGGAGTAGTGGGGGAGCTGGCGTCCGGTAACCGTCCCGTAGACGTACCGCACGAGTCCCGAGCAGTCGAAGGCGTCGGGGCCGGTGGCTCCGGCGGCGTAGCGGTCGCCCACCTGGGCCTTGGCCAGGGCGACGATGCGGGCCCGCAGGGTTTTGCCACGGCTGGAGCGACCATCGGCTGCGGCACGCATCTGCGTCAGACTTGAGATCGCGCCGGTGTCCGCAGATGCGGTGATGACCGGCTCCTCGGACGACGGCGTTGTTGCTGCACCACCGCCAAGTAACACCGGAGCTTCTGTTGCTGTTGTTACTGAAGTGCCACTTGAGTCGCCATCTGCACGTGCAGGAACAGCAACGACCGCGGCGACAAGCAGCAATGCTGCGGTCGCTCGTCGCACCTTCTTGGTGTTGGTCTGCACGTGACATCCTTGTCAGTCGGCCGCCACCGGGGAGTGACGACCTCAGGACGGTACGGGCCTGAGGGACTATCTCGGAATGGTAACGTCCTGATATCGGACGTGTGGTCGGGGTCATGTGGGATGAGTCACACTGCTCGGATAAGACTGGTCAATCGGCCGTAAGTGCGCTCACGGGAACGCATGACCGGGCCGAGCACCATCGGTCGTTACGGTATGCCGGTGACTCAACCACGAACCTCACTCGCCAAAGGGCTGGTGTTCGTTGGAGCTGGAACCCTGATCGGCAACGGCGCCGCGTATCTCCTGAGCATGGTCGCGGCTCGTGTCTTGACCCCGCCAGAGTTCGGCGCTCTTGGTGCACTTCTAGGAATCCTCGTCATCATCTCCACGGTGGGAATCGCAACCCAGGCACTCACCGCCCGTCGAGTCGCTATCGCGGCCCCGGGTGCGGAGCGCGCCGGTGCCGAAGGCGATGCGATCCGACTATCTGTGTTTGCTGCGGCCGCCATCGTCATCGGTGGAGTCCTCACCTGCTGGCCCTTGGGCGCGCTCTTCTCGATCAACCCGGTTGCCGTGGCATGTGGCATTGCATCGATTGGCTTCGTCGTCATCGGATCGGCAGCTATGGGCGTAGCCCAGGGTCGCGAAGAACATGTCCGCCTTACCTGGGGTTTCATCGTCAACGGTGTTTCACGCGCGCTTGGCGGAATCGTGGGAGTCGTCATCCTCGACTCGGTCGTGGGTGTGGGAATCGGCGTTCTTGTAGGTACAGCGGTGGGCGCAGCGTTTGCTTATCGCATTTCGTGCCCGGGAGCATGGAGCAGCAAACTCGCTCATGGCACGAGTGCGGAGTTCGGGCACACGCTGCATGCGCTCATCGTGCTGTTCACTCTCACCAACGTGGACGTTCTGCTCGCTCGCCTGTTCCTCACGGATCAGCAGTCCGGCGAGTACTCCGTCGGCGTTCTCTTGGCCAAGATTGCGTTCTTCCTGCCCAATGCGATTGTCCTCGTGCTCTTCCCCAAGATGGCTGCCAATCAGGCGCAGCGCACGGTGTACATCGCCACAGGGCTGACAGCGCTGGTGGGTCTGGTTATCACCGGGGTGAGCCTGGGCTTGGGCGACTTCGTCATCCGCGTGCTCGGTGGAGCGCAGTACGCCAACCTCGGCCACGAAGCCTGGCTATTTGCTCTTGAGGGATCGGCGTTCGCACTCGTGCAGGTTCTGCTGTACGCCCGGCTGGCCTCGGAGGATCGAAGAGCAGTCGCGACGGTATGGGTCGGCCTCGCGGCGCTGGTGGCGGTCGTGGCGCTGTGGCGCCATGGCTCTGTGGCCCAAATCGTCACGACTGTCGTGGCTGTGTCACTCGTTCTCACCGTGGTGGGGCTGATCATGGATCGGCGCCACGCACCCACGAGCCCGGCGGCCCTGCCGATGGAGCCGGCGGAGTGACGCGGACCCGCGTGGTTGTCGCGGGAGCACTCGCGCTGATGGTGCTGAGCGGCGTCGCGGCCATTGGCTGGGGGCTTGGCCGCACGGGTTC
>JBAWXR010000017.1:0-20188 GCA_037143955.1 Actinomycetes bacterium | reverse complement strand
GCGCCACGGGCACGCGTGCCAACGCTCCCGCCGATGCCTTCCACGCTGAGGCCGTGACACCGACAGAACGTCGCGTCGGCACCACGATGCCATCCGCGCCGAACGCCGCCGCCGAGCGCGCAATAGCTCCAAGATTGCGGGGATCGGTGACGCCATCGAGCGCTATGACAAGCGTGCCTTTGAGCAACACATGGATGTCGGAGTACTGATGTTCGGGCACCGAGAGCACCACGCCCTGATGCACGGCACCCTCGGTCATGCGATCGAGCTCAACCTTGGTGACCTCGAGGATGGGTATTCCCATGCGCACGGCAATGCGCATGGCCTCGCGCCAGCGATCATCGGACTCCACCTTGGTCTGCGTGTACAGCGCCGACGCAGGAATTCCTGCGCGCAGCGCCTCGACCACCGGGTTACGTCCGGCCAAGACGCTTCCCGCACTACGTCGCGAGGACGAGCGCCGTGGCGTGGCCGCATCCGCACGCTTCTGAGCCGCGCGGGCTCGACGGGCCGCAGGGTGATGCTGACGCTCCACAGCCTTGGGGGTCGGACCCTTGGGCTCAAGTCCCTGTCGCTTCTGGCCGCCAGAACCCACGCTTGGTCCCTTACGGGAATTGCCCTTGCGAGTTGCGCCACGTCGTTGCGAATTGCCGGCCATCTAGTCCTCCAGTGACCAGCGGACACCCGAAGCGGTGTCCTCAATGCGAATGCCGATGCGATCCAGTCCGTCGCGCAACGCATCTGCCGCAGCGAAGTCCTTGCGCGCCCGAGCCTCTTGCCGCTGCTCAAGCACCACCTTCACGAGTGCGTCAATGACCTCGGTCTGCCGGTCACTGTCGGCGGCACCGGCCCACGGCGATCCGTATGGATTGAGTCCAAGAACGTCAAGCATGGCCAGGACGGCGTCCGCCTGAGCCCGAGCAGTCGGCGCATCCCCAGCCGCGATCGCTGAATTTCCGGCACGCACTGCCTCGTGGATCACCGCGAGGGCCTGCGGTACCGCGATGTCATCGTCCATCGCATCGTCGAAAGCCGCGGGACGCACCTGCGGCTGGACCTGCGGCTCCACACCTTCGAACGCGCGCTGCAGGAAGCCTTCGATGCGTCGGAAACCTTGACCGGCTTCGCGCAACGCGTCGTCAGAATACTCAATCATCGACCGGTAGTGGGATCCCGCCAGGTAGTAGCGAAGTTCGATGGGACGCACACGCGTGACTACCTGATCGACGAGCAGTGAGTTTCCCAAAGACTTGCTCATCTTCTCGCCGGCTGTCGTGACCCAGGCGTTGTGCAGCCAGTACTGGGCGAATCCGTCGCCGGCCGCACGCGACTGTGCAATCTCGTTCTCGTGGTGCGGGAACAGAAGGTCGAGGCCACCGCCGTGAATATCGAACGAGGCGCCGAGGTACTTGCGCGCCATCGCCGAACATTCCACATGCCATCCCGGTCGCCCCGGACCCCAGGGGGTGTCCCAGTAGGGCTCATCGGGCTTGGCGCCCTTCCACATCGCGAAATCGCGCGGATCCCGCTTGGTCATGGAGTCGGCATCACTAGCAGCGAGCATGTCGTCGATGCGCTGGCCACTCAGCTTGCCGTAGTCGTCAAACGAGCGGACGTCGAAATACACGTCACCATTCGCGGCGTAGCCATGACCCACATCGATCAGACGCTGCATCAGCTCGACCATCTCCGGGATGTGTCCCGTGGCGCGCGGCTCATAGGTAGGTGGCAAGCAGCCGAGCACGTCGTACGCGCGAGTGAAGGCCCGTTCGTTGCGCATCGCCACAACCCAATACGACACATCTTCATGTCCGGCGTTGTGAATGATCTTGTCGTCGATGTCCGTGACGTTGCGTACGAACGTGACGTCGTAGCCCTTGGCCATCAACCATCGACGGATGACATCGAAAGCGACCCCGCTGCGCACATGTCCGACATGTGGGGGGGCTTGGACGGTGGCACCGCACAGGTAGACCCCGACACGTCCCTCAACCTGAGGGATGAAGTCTCGGACCGACCTGGTCGCAGTGTCGTGAAGTCGCAACGGCACCGCCGAAGGCTACCGGAGTGACGGTGCCGTGCCTTCCGCCGCTACTGAAAAACAACCTTGCGGGGCGTCACACGAAGGATCACCCGCACGTTGTCGGTGCCATCGTCCTTGGAGTAACGATCGGCACCGGTGTATTTGTGGGCAAGCCGGTCGATGAGCTCGCGGCCGCCTTCCTGCGTCATCGAAACGGTCCCGCGCACCTCGAGGTAGGACCAGGGATTGGCCTTGGGCCAGATGAGAATCGTGACGCGAGGGTCGCGTTCCAGATTGCGATGCTTCTGCCGGCCCATGGCCGTGCTCACGAGGATGTCATTACCGTCACGCTCGACCCAGACGACTGAGAGCTGCGGCTGCCCATCGGGATTGATCGTGGCAATCGTCGCGAACTCCGGGCCATCGATAAGCGGAAAGGCTTCTGCGGGAAGAGTGGCGCTCATCACGCAATCGTAGGGCTCACGAGGGCCACGGCCACCGCGGCAACTCCTTCGCCCCGACCGGTGAGACCCAGGCCATCGGATGTGGTGCCTGAGACTCGTACCGGCGCTCCCACCGCCTGTGACAACACCTGCTGGGCTTCATCGCGTCGCTTGCCCACCCGCGGTTGATTTCCGATGACCTGCACACTGCCATTGCCGATGGTGAACCCGGCCTCACGAACGAGCCTTGCCACGTGTTCCAGAAGCGTTACCCCTGAAGCACTGGCCCATTGGGGGTCGTCGGTGCCAAACACGGCACCGAGATCACCCAGACCTGCGGCAGATAGGAGTGCATCGCATAAAGCATGCGCGGCGACGTCGGCGTCCGAATGTCCCGCAAGGCCAGGCACGTCAGGCCAGTGCAGTCCAGCCAGCCACATGGGGCGTGCTTCGTCAAAAGCATGCACATCGGTGCCGATGCCCACCATGGATTCAGACGGCACCGGACGCCCTCCTTCTGGCAAGAACAGCCTCAGCGACGAGGACATCGAATGGCCGAGTCACTTTGAAAGCCTCTTCGTGTCCGGGAATCACATGCACGGGAATTCCCATGCGCTCCACCAGGCCCGCATCGTCGGTTGCGTCATCTTCTGCTTGCGCATGCGCTTGTTGCAGCACAACTCGGGAGAATCCTTGCGGAGTCTGGATGGCTCGTAACGTAGAACGATCAATCGTGCCCTCGACATCGTCCTCGCCATTGACGCGCTTGATGGTGTCGACAACGGTCAAACCGGGCACTACAGCCGCGTGTCCCCCGCGCACCGCCGTGACGACCGCAGAGACAAGCTCGACGGGAATCAGTGGTCGAGCAGCATCGTGCACAAGGACCACGTCGACATCATCGGGAAGGGCAATTAGCGCTCGCGCAACAGATCCCTGACGTGTCTCGCCGCCCGAGACGATGATCACTTCGGCGGCCTCGCCTGGATCCGCCAACATCGCCGAGACCTCGTCAACATCATCCGCCGGCGCTGCGACAACGACGATGTCGACGGCGCGACTAGCCGCAAGGGCGCGAACGGCATGGACCAACATCGGGACGCCGCCGAGAAGGCGAAGTGCCTTGGGGGCACCGGGTCCGAGGCGTTCGCCCCGGCCGGCAGCGGGAACCAGGACTGCGGTCCGCGGTTCCGTCATAGGTGCAGCCTAGGAGGCGAGAACCTCGTCGAGGATCGCCTCAGCCTTGACCTCATTGGTCTTCTCGGCCAGGGCAAGCTCACTGACCAGGATCTGACGGGCCTTGGCCAGCATGCGCTTCTCGCCGGCCGACAGGCCGCGCTCGCGCTCGCGGCGCCACAGGTCACGAACGACCTCCGCCACCTTGATGACGTCGCCGGACGCAAGCTTCTCGAGGTTTGCCTTGTAGCGGCGCGACCAGTTAGTCGGCTCTTCTGTGTAAGGCTGCCGGAGGACATTGAACACTCGCTCCAAGCCCTCAGCGTTGACCACGTCACGGACCCCGACGAGGTCGACGTTGTCGGCGGGCACCCGAACGGTCAGGTCGCCTTGCGCGACCCGGAGTACGAGGTACTCCCGAGGCTCTCCCTTGATGGTCCGCATCTCGACTGCCTCAATAACCGCAGCACCGTGATGAGGGTAGACAACCGTGTCGCCGACGTTGAACGTCATGGAGTGGAGCCCCTTTCGCAGGGGCCCAACTTTACCACGGTTTTCGGCCCCATCTTCCCTCGGGCTGGAAGCCCATGGACCTCGCGCTTAAGGCTTGACGGTGACCTTGATGCGACCAACTTCCATGTCCTGCATGGTGTTCTGGACACCCGCGGGGCGGGTCACCACGATGACGTTGCCGGTGCCGGGACGCAATGCCGTGATTGTCCAGGTGGTCGTCCCGGGTGCGCCTACGAGTGTCGTGGTGGGTGCTGTGTAAACGCCCTTGGACACCTTGGCGATCGCCTTGTTGTCCTTCGTGCAGCACGGTGCCGCCCCGATAACCCATCGGGTCCCAGTGGTGACGTTCGTTTTGAGGGTAAGGGTCGCCTTCTGGCCCACCTTCAAGGTGACCTTGGCGGGCAGAGACGTGATCGACACGGCAGACGGCGTCGACGCGAGTGCGGTACCAGTGACAGCAGATCCCGCGAGGAGCATGGCTGCCGCAGAAGCGATGAGGATTCGTGACATGCGCATTTCACGACCATATCCCACCCGTGGTTCCTGTTCCCGGGGCTTCGCTACTGTTGCTCTTGTGACGCGCTCTCATGCTGCCGCCCTCGTTGCATTCGCCGCCCTCTCGACCACGCTCCTTGCGGGCTGCTGGAACGGACCCGGCTCTACCACCATGATGCAGGCGAGCATGAACTCCGGCAACGGAGTTCAGGCAACCGTCGGGCCCATCAAGGTCGAGAACGCGACTCTGGTGGCAGGCCCTGAAGGCACCACCACGGCGACCTTGACCGCTCGCATCATCAACACCGGTCAGGCTCCCGATGCCCTCGTCTACGTGGTCATCGCCAATGGCCCCGCCTACGTGACGCCCGGCAGCGAAACCTTCGCACCCAATGCATCCTTGTCGTTCGGCTTCGATTCGCAGAACTGGATCAACACCTACACCCTCAAGGCCGCCACCGGGACCTACGTGCCCGTCGAACTCGGCTTCAAAGATGCCGGGCTGGTGAAGATCTCGGTTCTGGTGGTCCCGCCCGTGGGGTACTACAAGGGCATCGCACCGAATCCGGCAACCCTGCCGTCGGCCACTCCTGGCGAGACAGCGGTGGTCATGCCATCGGACTCCGCAGCGCCTAGTGATGCGGCCGCACCCACGTCACCGTCGCCCAGCGCGTCCTGACTATCCCTCGAATTTGTACCCGAGCCCACGCACGGTCAGCAAGTGCGCCGGGTTGGCGGGGTCCTCTTCGATCTTCGCGCGCAGTCGCTTGACGTGAACGTCGAGCGTCTTGGTGTCACCTACGTAATCTGAACCCCACACCCGGTCGATCAACTGACTACGCGTCAGAACGCGACCCGAGTTGCGCACGAGGAACTCCAGAAGGTCGAACTCCTTCAACGGCATCTGCACGTTCTCGCCGCGCACGGTCACCACGTGGCGCTCGACATCCAGTCGCACGGGTCCGGCCTGGATGGTCATCGGCAGGAGCTCGTCTGTTTCGCCGTGGCGACGCAGCACCGCACGGACGCGTGCAAGGAGCTCGCGAGACGAGAATGGCTTGGTGACGTAATCGTCCGCACCGATTTCGAGACCGACAACCTTGTCGATCTCACCATCCTTTGCCGTCAGCATGATGATCGGCACGGTCGACTTAGTGCGGATTTGGCGACACACTTCCGTTCCCGCAAGCCCGGGCAGCATGAGGTCGAGCAGCACGAGGTCGGCACCGTTCTTTTCGAACTGATCAAGCGCGTCGTTGCCGTCGCCCGAGACTTCGACCTCGTAGCCCTCGCGCCGAAGCATGAACGCCAGAGCGTCGGAGAACGACTCCTCATCCTCAACAACTAGTACTCGCGTCATGTCAGGCCTCCCCTCCCGGGATGGTGAGAACGTCAACGGACAGTTCATGCCCAGGATCATCGAAGGGCGTGACGCCCTGGTAGGCCGGCAGTCGCAGCGTAAACGTCGAGCCGACACCGGGCTCAGACCACACTGTGCATTCACCGCCATGGTTCTGACACACGTGCTTGACGATCGCCAGACCAAGCCCCGTACCGCCCGTCACGCGAGAGCGTGCCGGATCAACCCGATAGAAGCGTTCGAATATGCGATCAAGATCATTGACCGGAATGCCGATGCCTTGATCCTTGATCGAGATCTCAACAATCAAGTCCGTAGTAACCACGGCAACGGCAACCCGCGTATGACTTGGCGAGTACGCAATCGCATTGGTCACCAGGTTGCGCAGTGCCGTCAGGATCTGGCCGTTGTCGCCGTATACGACAGCGCCGGAAGGATTACTGGTGACAAGTTCGATTTCCTGACGGGCTGCGACGGTGCGCACTTCGTCGAGCGCGCGATGGACCAGCTCGTCCACGTCCACGATCTGCGCGTGCGTCAAGGGGTCATCGCCCTGCAGGCGAGACAGATCGATGACGTCCTGGATGAGGTGGCTCAGACGCGAAGCCTCGATCTGCATGCGATCGGCGAAATGGCGCACTTGGTCAGCATCTTCGCTCGCGGAGAGCACGGCCTCGGCCAACAGGGCCAGTGCACCGACCGGCGTCTTCAGTTCGTGGCTGACGTTGGCGACGAAGTCGCGTCGAACAACATCGACCCGTCGCTCTTCGGCGAGGTCATCGATCAGGACCAGGATGGCTCCGGTACCCAAGGGCGCTACACGCACGCGGAGCTCGAGCAGTTCGCGGCCCAGTGGTGGGCGACGGACACGCATTTCTTGCTCGCGCGCATGTCCGTCTCTGGCTACGCGGTCGATGAGGTGACTCACATCGGGCACAGTGACCTCGCCGCGACTGACCAACCCCAGGGCGTTGGCGCGCGAACTCGCCCGCAGGACGGTGCCGTCGGGCGCCACGACGAGCGACGCAGAGGGCAGAACGCTGAGAACCCGAATGACCTCGTCGGGAATCACCACAGACGAGGCGCGCGTGCTGGACGGCGCGCCTTCGACGGGCTGAGCCCCGGTACGCCGTCGTCGAACCACGGGGTCACGATAGGCGTCGGGACCGGGACCCCTTTACTTGCAGGACCTTTCCAGCATGATCATTGGACAAACGTTCACCTATTCCACCGATAGTTCACCTGTCGGCTTCCCCTCGTTCACTTTGCCGCGTTGCAGAGATTCCTGAGGGGACTACCCTCGGCCCGGAACACCACCACCTGAGGGGATCCCATGAACCCGACGCCACTAGCGGGCTTCAACGAGGTAACCGAGGAACTCGTGCGCCTCGCGACTCTCGTGGGCGCGGCCATGCGTAAGGCCACCGGGGCGCTGCTGGACTCCGACCTCCATACGGCGGAATCGGTGATCGACGCCGACGCCGACATCGACACAATCACCAGCGACATCGAGCGGCAGTGTCTGGACCTGCTCTCGGCTGACCGCCTCGAGGAATCTGACCTCCGAGCCGTCATCGGCGCCCTGCGTATGGCGGCTTCACTGGAGCGCATGGGCGACCTTGCCGAGCACGTCGCCAAGCAGGCGAGATTGCGCTACCCGCGGTCGTCGATCCCCGAGGAGGTGCGGCCCATTTTCACCCGGATGGGCGAACTCGCCGAGCAGATCGTGACCAAGACCGGCACGATCATCCAGACGCGAGATGTGGACCTGACCGCTGAGATCGGGCGAGAAGACACCGAGGTCGACAAGCTCCACCGCGACCTCTTCACGATTGTGCTGTCCCCCGCGTGGACTCACGGGGTGGAAGCGGCCATCGATGTCACCCTCCTTTCGCGTTATTACGAGCGCTACGCCGACCACGCTGTTTCCGTGACCCGCCGGGTCGTCACCATCGTGACCGGCGAGCCCTATGTGGCCGTATCGCTTGACTAGCCGTTCCCTTCCTCATACGTCACACTGGTCCGTCGGCTCAGCAGGTACTAGGGAGGTGCAGGGTGACGATCAGTCCCTTGCGTCGACTCCCGCGCCGTCTCGCCGTTCTCAGCGTGCACACCTCACCCCTGGATCAGCCGGGCACAGGTGATGCCGGCGGCTTGAACGTCTATGTCGTCGAAACGTCCAAGCGACTGGCCGATGCCGGCGTCGAGGTGGAGATCTTCACCCGGGCCACGTCGTCTGCCTTGCCGCCCACGGTCGAACTCACACCCGGTGTTCTCGTGCGCCATGTCACGGCCGGTCCTTTTGAAGGCCTTCTCAAACAGGACCTGCCCGGACAGCTGTGCGCCGTCACCGCAGGAGTCATGCGCGCCGAGGCATCTCGGTCCGAAGGCTGGTACGACCTCATCCATTCGCACTACTGGCTGTCCGGTCAGGTGGGCTGGCTGGCCAAAGAGCGCTGGAACGTTCCGCTGGTGAACACGATGCACACCATGGCCCGCGTCAAGAACCGCGACCTCGCGGCCGGTGACAGTGCCGAACCCCAGGTGCGTGCGATCGGCGAGCAGCAGGTCGTGGACGCCTCCGACCGGCTCATCGCCAACACGGCAGACGAGAAGCGCGACCTTGTCGAGTTGTACAACGCGGATCCGGCTCGCATTGACATTGTTCATCCGGGCGTCGACCTCGACTTGTTCTCCCCCACCGGCAGATCGCAGGCTCGTCAGCGTCACAACGTTCGCGAGGACGCCATCGTGCTGCTCTTCGTCGGTCGCATCCAGCCACTCAAAGCGCCGGACCTCTTACTCGAGGCCGCCGCAGAACTCATCCGTCGAGATCCTGCAATTCGCAGCCGGCTTGTCGTGGTGATCTGCGGTGGACCTTCGGGAAGTGGCCTTGATCGACCTACCGCACTGACTGATCTAGCCGATGCTCTGGGAATTGCAGATGTCGTCCGTTTCGAACCACCCTCGCACCGCGAATCACTCGCCGATTGGTATCGAGCAGCGGATGTGAGCGTTGTGCCTTCGCATTCGGAGTCCTTCGGTCTCGTCGCTGTCGAGGCACAGGCGTGCGGTACCCCTGTTGTCGCTGCGGCGGTCGGCGGCCTCGTTACCGCCGTCGCGGATGGCGTTAGCGGTGTGCTGATTCCCAGCCACGATCCACGCGCCTTTGCCGACGCCATTGACAGACTTGTACGCGATCGCGGTCGCTGGCTGGAGTTATCTGCCGGGGCGCGCATGCACGCCAGTTCGTTCGGGTGGGAAGGCACAACCGCAGGTCTGCTCAATTCGTACGCGGCCGCCATCGCTAACCATGCACAGCAGCGCCATGGCGCTGCGTCGGTGTCATGAACGAATCGGCCTCATCGGCTATCCGCGCGTGGCTTGACCAGTCCGGTTTGGACTGGGAAGACGCCCCGCCAAGTACCTTCGTCGTCACTCTGCCTGGCGAACACAAACTCCACACGACAGTGTCACTGTCCATCGGTGATCATGCAGTGACGATCAATGCGTTCGTGGCCAGGCATCCAGACGAGAACGTCGATGCCGTGCACCGCTGGCTACTCGAACGCAATCGCCGCACGTACGTCGTCTCATTTGCCATCGACCCACTAGGAGACATCTATCTGGCTGGCAAGCTTCCACTGCATGCGGTCACGGTCGACGAACTCGATCGCGTGATGGGCTCTGTACTGGAATACTCGGATGGTTCGTTCAACACCCTTCTCGAACTGGGATTCGCGTCCGCGATCAAGCGCGAGTGGGCGTGGCGCCTGTCGCGCGGCGAATCCACCGACAACCTCGCGGCATTCGCCCACCTCGCCGAACCAATCTGATACCGCCAGAGTTGCGTACGGCAGGATGAGCGCATGCCGACCTTGATTCTGCTGCGCCACGGCGAGAGCGAATGGAATGCCAAGAACCTATTCACCGGTTGGGTCGATGTCGACCTCAACGACAAGGGAATAGGGGAGGCACGCAGAGGCGGCGAACTTCTCGCCGAGTCGGGGATCCTTCCCGATGTCGTGCACACCTCTCTCCTGAAGCGTGCGATCAAGACTTCCCAACTTGCACTTGAGGCCTGCGACCGCATGTGGATTCCTGTGCAGCGCAACTGGCGACTCAATGAGCGGCACTACGGGGCACTTCAGGGAAAGAACAAGAAAGAGACGCTCGACCTCTACGGTGAAGAGCAGTTCATGCTGTGGCGTCGGTCCTACGACGTGCCGCCTCCCCCGATCGACCCGGACGATCCCTGGGCCCAGACCCATGATCCGCGATACGCGGCACTGCCGCCGGACGCCCGGCCGGCCACCGAGTGCCTGGCAGATGTGGTCGCGCGCATGATTCCGTACTGGGAAGACGTGATCGTTGCCGAGGACCTCCGCGCCGACAAGACCGTCCTGGTCGCAGCACACGGCAATTCGTTGCGTGCTCTGGTCATGCACCTCGACGGGATTTCCGACACTGAGATTGCCGGACTCAATATCCCTACCGGCATCCCGCTGGTGTATCGACTCAACAGCGATATGCGTCCGACGGTTCCCGGTGGTGAGTACCTCGACCCCGCTGCCGCGGCCAGCGCAGCAGCAGCAGTAGCCAATCAAGGTCGCTAGAGAAACGCCTGACGCTAGCGGCGGGTGATGTTGATGATGCGCTGCCGAACGTCGAAGACGTAGACAAGCGCGGCGACGATGCCGGCAAGTCCGAAAATGTTGAGGACGAACGACGGCAGGAGCCCCAGCAGGAGCGCCAGTCCAGTGATGATCAACCACAGCACCTTGGACTGCCGGCTCACCGCCGGGAAGGCGGCCGCTGGCCGGCGCAGGCAGTCGATGAACGCAAACCCCTTGAGGGCCACCGTGACAACCCAGATGATGAGGATCACGAAGTTCTGCACCGCACCGAACATGTCATGCACCTTCCCTATGTACGAACCTGGTCGCGGGATTCTGACGTTCGTCGAAGCCGATCAGGTGCCCTAAGTATCGGTCAGGGGTTGCGCGAACGCGAACCCACCCATGACAAGGTGAGGGCATGCGGGCGGTGGTGCAGCGGGCGCACGGGGCACATGTGCAGGTGGACGGCCTCACCGTCGGATCCTTTGAGGGCCCCGGGTTGGTGGTCCTCGTCGGGGTCACACACGATGATTCCGTTTCACGGGCGCAGCGCTTGGCCGACAAGGTGTACGACCTGCGCATCTTCGACGGAGGCGAAGGACCCGAACTCTCAGCCGCCGACCTCCATCTGCCTGTTCTCGTCATCAGTCAGTTCACGCTGTATGCCGACACGCGCAAAGGCAGGCGCCCCACCTGGGACAACGCGGCACCTCGACCGGTGGCTGAGCCGCTCGTCGACGCTGTGGTCACCCACCTTCGCGACCGCGGTGTCGCGGTATCCACGGGAATCTTTGGAGCCGACATGAAGGTGTCGCTGGTGAACGATGGACCAATCACCATCCAGCTTGAAATTGCCGACTAGGGCGTGACGACGTTTTGTACCGTGGCATTGATGTAGTTGTGCCGCGTTGGTACGCGCACAGGAGCATCCGGTTCTACTTTGCGATTGATGACCGCAGTGGCGATCGGACCTAACTCGTAATGTTGGGCCGCTGAACCAATGAAGCCAATCGGTTGCCCGTTGAGCCACACCTGATCCTCGTGTCGCGGGAGCTCCTCTTCGCTGCCGTCCAGGTGCAACAGGACAAGACGTCGAGGTGCATGTCCGAGATTGTGGACTCGCGCCACAGCCTCCTGTCCGCGATAGCAGCCCTTGGACAAATGCACTGCCGGCCCGATCCAGCCCACTTCGTGCGGCAGGGTGCGATGGTCGGTGTCACGACCGACCCGCGGCACTGCGGCTGCGATCCGGAGTGCTTCAAGGGCCCACGTGCCCGCGACATCGTCACCGAGAAACGCATCAACCTCAGCCATCGGGACAATGACCTCGCGGCCACGGAAGGCAGAGGGACGCTTAGCCACGTACCGCAGGGCATCACCGCCGCGATCGCTTCCGGCGTCCATGCGCCCTTCACCGGCAAAATCCGGTGGCATCAACCACGTCGGGTACTCGGAAACTGACTCCCACTGCGGCTGCCATACGACCGCATAGTCCTTCGTGACATTCGCGAGGTCGACGCGCAGCATGAAGCGCATTCCGTTGAGGTACTTGAACAAATCAACTTCAGCGTTTGGCTGGGTGATGATCCAGGTGGTCAGACCATCGTCGACGATGTGCAGCTCATCTTCCACGTGACCCTGCGGGCTCAGGATCAGCGACAAACGTGACTCGCCAGCGGTGAGTTCGGAGAGGTGCTGGGTGGTGATGTCATGAAGCCACTTGAGGCGGTCGACACCCGAGACAGTCAAGACACCGCGATTCGATAAATCGACGGCACCCACACCAGAGGCCAACATGCGCTGCTCGCGAAGCGGATCGCCGTAATGCCAGGCAACCCCCGGATCGGGATTCAGAAGGGGCGGCGGCACCGCCGTGGGTCTGGGCATCAGACGTGCTCATGATCTGGTGAGGACGCCGCGCCCGCGTCGCCGACCGCGCACGAGCGACACCGACCATGGACTGAGACGTGAGTGATGTCCGTGCGGAATCCGTATTCCTTCTCCAAGCGTGTGACGAATGCAGACGCCGCTTGCGCGGGCGCACTCAGTACCGCCGAGCAGCTATCGCACACCAGATGGATGTGCACGTGCTCATCAATGGAGTGGTAGGTCGGCGCACCGTGGCCGATGTGAGCATGAGTCACGAGTCCTACATCTTCCAGTACTTCCAGAGTGCGATAGATCGTCGAGAGATTCACTCCACTCGCGGTGCGCTGGACTTCGGTAAGAATTTCTTCCGGCGTTCCATGTCCTAGCGATTCGACCGCTTCAAGGACGAGTTGGCGCTGCGGCGTGATGCGAAAACCTCGATCACGAAGACGGGTCGTCCAGTCCTGACTCATTCCGCAATCGCACGTTGGAGAGTGGCGGCCAGGTGATTCGTCATGGGCTGTCCCATGGCCGCCATGTCGTACGTCCACAGCAGTCGCTCGTTGACCAACCCGTAGAGCCGCTCGCCCTGGGAGTAGTCCTTGGCCGTCGGTGTGCGGCTGATCACGTCGGTGCGCAAAGTCGCGCGCGCGCCAGTGATCGCGGCATTTTCCAAGGCAGTGATCTCCAGCGACCCGAACCAGATTTCGGAATATCCGGTGGGATGAGCCATGGTCACGGTGATCTGGTTGGTGTCCTGGACGCGCCAGAATCCAGATTCCATGGCCAAGGGGCGGACCCGCTCGCCGTCCTCGTCCAGGAGCCATGAGCGCGAGTAATACGACAGAAATGGGCGTCCATCGGTGATGAACGTGACCTCTTGGCCAAAGCGGAAATCCTCGATGGTTGGGTACTGCCCCGTGCCCACCCCAACCCAACTTCCTATGAGCCACGACAGCGGCTTGAGCTCCAGAGGTACCTCTACGCCCGACCCGTCCAGTGCCAGCATCTACGCCTCGCCATGGAAGACGCGGACGGCTACGCGGACCGCCACGGCACCCACCGCCAGGAACGAAAGCACCAGCAGGCTGGTCAGCACCACGTCACTCACGAGACGACAGTACCCGCCCGCAAGCTGACTACCTCGAGAGAACTCGCAGACCGACGAGCCGCATCTCGCAGCCAAGGCACAGGCCGAATGCCGCATTCAGGAAAGCGGCACCCAGGGCGAACGCCAGGATGGTGGTGGCCACCAAGGTCAGACCTGCAACCAGAGTGACCAGAGCGATGACCAGCATCGCGAATCCCACCGCCTGAGCGAATCGCGGACCCGCCGCATCCTCCAGCTCGGCAGGCCGGGCCAACCGGGGCTGGACGAAGGTTCGATACACGATCCCGTAGGGCTGCGCATGCAGGCCCACCACGGCGCCCAGTGCGAACACGAGGGTTTGCCACGCCACGAGAACCACGCCAACCGGGGTGGACACAAGAACGATGGCGGCGACCAACACAAGACTGGTGATGGATGCGCCCACACGCGGTCCACGCGGGTCTATGTGGGTTCGGGTGCACATAGGCGATGTCATGCGGCAGACCGTAGGCAGACCGGGCCGCACTCATGCATGACCCTTGACTCAATAAGGCTCGGTAGCCACCTGCGTGTTCTTTGCATCAATGATGAGACCTCGGCGAGACCCCTCGACACGAGTACGCGGCTATATCGACACGTCCCCTGATGAGTCCATCACTCGACCCAAAGCGGCGATGACATCCACCTTGCGCGGCTGGCCGCTTGCCCGATGGTGCACCTCGCCCGCGGGACCGAGGAACAAGACTGTGGGAGTTCGGCGCACATCTAGGGCGCGGACGAGATCGAGGTTCTCCTCTGCGTCGATTTCCACGTGGCTCACTCCGGGGACCATCACGGTTACTTCTTCCAGCACGCGCCGGGTTGCTCGACACGGCTGGCAGAAAGCACTCGAGAATTGGACCATCGTGGCGTTGCTACCCAGGCGCCCACGCAGATACTCCGCAAGAGGGGTCTGCTTGTCCTCCTCTTCGCGCACGCGGCCGTTGCGGTGACGGACCACCAACCCTCCGATACCGCATGCCACGAGGACTGCGATGACTACCCATGCGCCCATCACGACGTGGTCACCTGCGCGAGCGACCACTCCGCGATGCGGGCAACGCAATCAGTGGAGATTGATGATTCGGCGTGCGCGAATCCCGGCTCGATCCACGTCGTGACATCGACTCCATGCGCCCGAGCGCTCGCCTCGATAGCACGGGGGTGTTCCAAAGGGAAGTAGTGATCAACGTCGCCGTGCACGATGAGCAAGGGGAGCTCTCCTAGTTGACCGGCAGCCTCATGCGGTGGCATCGGAAGAGGCTCGGTCCACTCCTTCGACGTCACCCGCACACCTCTAGCACGAAGCACTACACGCCCAGCCGGATTGAGGATCAGCCTGTGCACAAGATTGGTCATGCGCGTGCCGCGGTAGTACCAGAAAGCCGGCGCACTCACACTCACGACCGCATCCACGCGCGGCGATAGGTCGCCCATCTCAGCAAGCGCAGACGAACGCAGGCACACGGCGCCACCCATGGAGAACCCCACGGCCACGACCTTGCGGTAGCCCAGTTCGCGGGCCCAGGCGACGGCGGCTGCGACATCAAGAACCTCAGTGTCACCCATGCTCGTACGTCCCGACGACCGCCCATGGCCGCGCATGTCAATCGCCACCACACCGCCGTACTGGGCCAAGGCGCCGACCACGCGCAGAACTCGTTCCTCGCGCCAATGACCGGTGAACCCGTGAACGACAACGAAGGCCACCGACAAATCTCCCGGCACATGCAATGCCGCGATCTGTTCGCCGTCTTGAGTCGTGAGAGTGCGCTCCACGGTTCCTCCTCGCGCTCGCGAGGCTAACAGCCGGCAGCGCACTCGCGGAAAGTGCCGAGATGACCCCGACTGCCCAGGTTGGGTAGCCTTGGCCCCCACGCAGGGGGCGAGAGTTCGCGAAGGGCGGTGGCAATGCGGCTGATCATGCTCACGCGCGCCATGGAGTCCTCAGCCGAGGTGCTTCCGGCACTGTCGCTGCTCGCGCACCACGTGCGCACCATGCCGGCTGAGCCGACCGTCCTTCTTCAGGCCCCCGCCTGTGATGCGCTTATGGTCGACGGCCGTCGCGACCTGCCCGCCGTGCGCGGACTTACTCGCCTGCTCCGCCACACGGGCGTCGATGTGCCGCTCATTCTCATCACCACCGAGGGTGGCCTCGCCGGCGTCCAGTGGGACTGGGGCATGGACGAGGTCCTGCTCGACACCTCATCACCGGCCGAGGTTGAGGCACGGCTGCGTCTGGCGATCGCACGCGTGTCCGACACCAGTGCGCCTGTCACCGGCGAGCCCGAAGAGATTCGCAGCGGCGAATTACACATCGATGAAGCGACCTACACCGTGCGACTTCGCTCACGCGCGCTTGACCTGACGTTCAAAGAATTCGAATTGTTGAAGTTCCTGGCCCAGCACCCGGGTCGAGTTTTCACTCGCGCAGTGCTCCTGCAGGAGGTGTGGGGCTATGACTACTTCGGTGGTACCCGAACCGTCGATGTGCACGTCAGACGACTTCGCGCCAAGCTCGGTACCGAGCATGAGGCTCTCATCGGCACCGTTCGCAACGTCGGCTACCGATTCGTTCCTGACCTCTCCCAGGCGGCCGACGACACTGTCGCCGTGCTTGCGGACTAGTTGATGAGCGCGGCTGGTAGTTCCGCGTTCACGTTGACCGTTCGCCCACACCTCACCCTTGCGGAAAGTCACGCGGTAACGGAACTCATCGACAAGGTGACGGAGCACGACGGGCTGCAGCCGTTGTCTGAGCATGTGTGGCTCCACCTCAAGGAAGGTGGAGACGAACATGGGGTGCATATCCTCGCCACACTCAGCGAGGGCGGTGCACTCCCGTGCGGCTACGCGCACCTGGATGTCACCGACACCGTCGAAGGTCCGTGTGCAGAACTCGCGGTGGATCCTGCATGGCGCCGAACGGGACTAGGTCGCATGCTGGTCGAGGAGCTGATCGCCCAATCACCCAGCGGTCGATTACGTCTATGGGCGCACGGCGAGCAGGCCGGTGCATCAGAACTTGCCACATCTCTTGGTTTCGTGAGGTCACGTGTCCTGTGGCAGATGCGACGGTCACTGCTTGCGCCGCTACCGCGGCCAGATCTCCCCCGCGACATCGAGCTTCGACCCTTTCGCCCCGGGATTGACGATGATGCGTGGCTGGACCTGAATTCCCGGGCCTTTGCCGACCTTCCCGATCAGGGCGGATGGGTCGCGGATGACCTCGAGCGTCGGTTGCGCGAACCATGGTTCTCTGCCGCGGGTTTCCTGACCGCATGGCAGGGCGACCACATGGTGGGCTTTCACTGGACCAAAGTCCACGGTGGTCACGTCGGCGGAAGTCATCCGCACCCGGCGTTTGGCGAGGTCTACATCGTTGGCGTCGATCCTCGCCTCCGTGGAGTCGGCCTCGGCAGGACCCTTACCCTTGCGGGTCTTCACCACCTGAGATCCCTCGGGCTGAGTCAGGCGATGCTCTATGTGGACGCCACCAATGTCGGCGCGATCGGCCTCTATGAGGCACTCGGCTTTGCCCGGTGGGACTCCGACGTCTTGTTCCGACGGACATCCCCCTAACTGGTCACCTGCCGGTCGGCAACCGTTCATCCCATCCTTCTCGCCACCTCTGGCGCTATGGGAGGATCACGGGGTGAGTCAGGAGTCGAGCGTGGGAGATCAGGTCGTCGTGACGTCGGAAGCGGCAGTCAATGACATCACCGGCACAAACACTGGCCGGTTCCTCGATCGCGAGCTCTCATGGCTCGCCTTCAATCAGCGGGTCCTCGAACTCGCACAGGACAGCGACCTCCCGCTTCTTGAGCGGGCCAAGTTCCTCGCCATTTTCGCCAGCAACCTTGACGAGTTCTTCATGGTGCGGGTTGCCGGCCTTAAGCGTCGACTGGCCACCGGCATCGCCGTACCGGCGTCGAGCGGAATGATGCCTCGCGACGTGCTGGACATGCTGTGGCGTCGCGCCTACGAGCTTCAAAGCATTCAGGCCGATCTCTTCCACGCAGAGATCCAGCCGAAACTTCTCGCGAACGGAATTCAGCTGCTGCGGTGGGATCAACTCACCACGGCTGAGAAAGATGGCATCGAGGGCTTCTTCCAGAGCCAGGTGTTTCCAGTGCTCACGCCCCTGGCCGTTGATCCCTCGCACCCCTTCCCGTACATCAGCGGTCTTTCTCTCAACTTGGCCGTTGTTGTGCGCAACCCCGTCACCGGTACTGAGCTCTTCGCGCGCGTGAAGATTCCGCCGTCACTTCCTCGGTTTGTCGCTGTGGGCCCATCGCGCTTTGTACCCCTAGAAGACATCATCTCCGCACACCTGCACGACCTGTTTCCCGGCATGGAGATTCAGCAGACGCACGCTTTCCGCGTCACCCGCAACGAAGACGTCGAAGTCGAAGAAGACGACGCAGAGAATTTGTTGCTCGCGCTCGAGCGTGAACTGCTACGACGCCGTTTCGGTCCACCGGTACGCCTTGAAGTCGAAGCCTCGATTGATCCCCATGTTCTCGAGCTGCTGATCAGCGAACTAGACGTCAGTGAACTTGAGGTCTTTCGCCTACCAGGGCCACTGGACCTGACAGGGCTCTGGACCATCGTTGGTCTGGATCGCGCTGATCTCAAGCAGCCCAAGTTCATTTCGCGTACCTCACGTCAGCTCAGTGAGGTCGAGTCTTCGACACCACCCGACATCTTCGACGTCGTGAGCGATCACGATGTGCTCGTTCATCACCCTTACGACTCGTTCTCCACGAGTGTGCAGTTGTTCCTTGAGCAAGCAGCAGCTGACCCAAAAGTTCTTGCCATCAAGCAGACCCTGTACCGCACCTCGGGTGACTCGCCAATCGTCGACGCACTCATTGCGGCTGCCGAGGCAGGCAAGCAAGTCCTTGCGCTAGTTGAGATCAAGGCGCGCTTCGATGAGCAGGCAAACATCGAGTGGGCACGCAAGCTCGAGGAAGCCGGCGTGCATGTGGTCTACGGCCTCGTCGGGCTCAAGACTCACAGCAAGCTGTCCATGGTGGTCCGACAGGATGACGATCAACTACGGCGCTACTGCCACCTCGGCACCGGCAACTACCACCCCAAGACGGCGCGCCTCTACGAAGACTTCGGCCTCATCACGTGTGATCCCGCGCTAGGCGACGACGTCGCCAATCTCTTCAACGTGCTCTCGGGCTACTCCATGAACACGCACTACACCCGACTCCTTGTCGCTCCTCACTCCGTTCGCACCGGCCTCATCGAACGGATCGAGAGAGAAATCGTCAACCACAGCCAAGGGCGTCCCAGCGGTATCCGTTTCAAGTGCAATGCCCTGGTGGACGAGGGCATCATCGAGGCGCTCTATCGCGCATCCCAGGCCGGCGTACCGGTGCAGATCTGGGTCCGCGGCATCTGTGCGCTTCGTCCCGGTGTCGCGGGAATGAGCGAAAACATCCGCGTCATTAGCATCCTTGGCCGATTCCTCGAACACTCGCGCACGTTCTGCTTCGAGAACGGCGGTGACCGTGAGGTGTGGATTGGCTCAGCCGACCTCATGCATCGCAATCTCGATCGTCGGGTGGAGACCCTTGTCCGCCTCGTCAATGCCGAGCACATTGCAGACATCGAATCGCTTTTCGATTTCGCCTTCGGCCCGCAGACGGCTTCGTGGCACCTCGCCTCAGACGGTATGTGGACTCGCCACATGTTCGACAACGAGGGCCGACGTCTGCTGGACTATCAAGAGACCTTGATCGACCTCAAGCGAATGGGGCACTTCAGCCCGTGACAGGGCCCACGAGTCATCGCGAGGTCGAGTTGAAGTTGCGCGTCCATGCGCTCTTTGACCTCCCCGACCTTGTCACACTCGGTGCCGCGTCCGATGCGGAGGTACACGAGACCTTCACCATGGATGCCGTCTACCACGACACAGCGGAGCTCACGTTGTTCCGCTGGGGCATCACCCTGCGCCGTCGCGAAGGTGGTGGCGACGAAGGCTGGCACCTGAAGCTTCCTGTGGCAGGGGCAGACGGAAGCACACGCGATGAGGTGCGTATGCCCTTGTCATCGGGTCCCGTCGGGTCAGTACCGCCGGAGCTTCTCGAGCTGGTGTCGCCCCTTCTGCGCGGACGTCGCGTCACTGCTGTGCTGACACTCCACACTGAGCGCACCCCCCGCATTCTCAGCAACTCATCGGGTACACCACTGGCTGAACTCGTCGACGACACCGTATCCATCTTCCACAACGGGCGACTCAGCAGCGTCTTTCGAGAGATCGAAGTCGAGGCCATCAACCCCGACGATCCGGCATCACTTGCCGCGGTCGAGCATACGGCCGGCCTCCTGGTGACAGCCGGCGCAGAACCCACCACCGTGAGCAAGGCAGCCAGCGCACTGGGTCCCCGTACACAGCTTCCCCCTGATGTTCCTTTGCTTCCTATGCCCACCCCGACCGACCTTGCGGTGGATGCCATCCGCGCGGTGATGTGTCTGCATGTGCGCCATCTCCTGCTGGCCGACATCGCGGTCAGACGCAATCTTCCTGACTCTGTTCACCAGATG
>JBAWXR010000016.1:0-20367 GCA_037143955.1 Actinomycetes bacterium | reverse complement strand
GCAACGGAACTGCCTGGCGCTGCATGTTGGAACCCATGAGCGCGCGGCTGGCGTCGTCGTGCTCCAGGAACGGGATCATCGCGGTGGCGACCGACCACAACTGGCGCGGCGAAACGTCCATGTAATCGACGTCGTCGGGCAGCACGTAATCGACCTCGCCACCCTTGCGACGGCACAGGACCTTCTCCTCGGTCATGCGACCGTCGGCAGCCAGCGGGGTGTTGGCCTGCGCGATGACGTGGAGGTCTTCCTCGTCAGCGGTCAGGTAGTCCACCTGGTCGGTGACCTTGCCTTTGACGGCCTTGCGGTACGGCGTCTCGACGAAGCCAAAGGCATTGATGCGACCGTAGGTAGCCAGCGAGCCGATGAGACCGATGTTCGGTCCTTCCGGAGTCTCGATGGGACACATGCGGCCGTAATGCGACGGGTGAACGTCGCGAACCTCGAAGCCTGCGCGCTCGCGCGACAGACCGCCGGGACCAAGCGCCGAGAGACGACGCTTGTGCGTCAGTCCGGACAGCGGATTGGTCTGGTCCATGAACTGCGATAGCTGTGAGGTGCCAAAGAATTCCTTGATCGACGCCACCACTGGGCGGATGTTGATCAGGGTCTGTGGCGTGATGGCCTCGACGTCCTGCGTGGTCATGCGCTCACGAACGACGCGCTCCATGCGGGACAGGCCCGTACGGATCTGGTTCTGGATGAGTTCACCCACGGTGCGCAGACGACGGTTGCCAAAGTGGTCGATGTCATCGGTCTCGCAAATGACCTCACCACGCGGACCGTCAGCCGTCTGCAAACCTGCATGCAGACGAACCAGGTACTCGATCGTCTGGGCAATGTCGTCGACCGTAAGAGTGCTCTGCTCCAGCGGCAGGTCAAGACCAAGCTTCTTGTTCACCTTGTAGCGACCGACCTTGGCAAGGTCGTAGCGCTTGGGATTGAAGTAGAAGTTGTCGAGCAGGTTGCGCGCGTTCTCTACCGTCGGCGGTTCGCCAGGGCGCAACTTGCGATAGATGTCCAGCAGCGCGTCTTCTTGAGATCCGATGTTGTCCTTCTCGAGCGTGGCCATGAAGGTTTCGTACTGGCCAAAGCGCTCGCGGATCTGCTCGGTGGTCCAGCCAAGAGCCTTGAGAAGAACCGTGACCGGCTGCTTGCGCTTGCGGTCGACGCGCACGGCAACAAGATCCTTCTTGTCGATCTCGAACTCCAGCCATGCACCGCGGCTGGGAATGATCTTTGCGACGTAGACGTCCTTATCGGTGGCCTTGTCGATGCTGCGCTCAAAATAGACGCCGGGCGAACGCACGAGCTGGGACACCACGACGCGCTCGGTGCCGTTGATGATGAATGTGCCCTTGTTGGTCATCAGCGGGAACTCGCCCATGAACACTGTCTGGGACTTGATCTCGCCAGTCTCGTTGTTCATGAACTCCGCAGTGACGAACAACGGTGCCGAGTAGGTGAAGTCCTTCTCGCGGCACTGATCGATCGTGTACTTGGGGGGCTCGAACCGGTGGTCGCGGAACGACAGCGACATCGAACCGGCGAAGTCCTCGATGGGGCTGATCTCTTCGAAGATCTCCGTCAGACCTGAAGCTTGGGGGATCTCGGAGTTGCCGGCTGCGATCTCCGCGGCAACGCGCGCGCGCCACTCAGGGCCACCGAGCAACCAGTCAAAGCTGGCGGTCTGAAGAGCCAGAAGATCGGGAACCGACAGCGGCTCGCGAATCTTGGCGAAGGAGACGCGGGTCAAACCCGGCGAGAGGGCGGTGACGTCGGAGCGAGCCAAGAGAAGTTCCTTCCACGGTGCGCGGCCTGCGTCTGCCACATAAACGTGAGCCCCAAGCTGTCAAGTCCGGTGCGTGAGCACGGCAGACCCCGCTCGGGGTTAAAGATTGTGTGGGCAGCGCAAAGCGGCAGCATACCCCCGGGGCACACCGCTGTCTACCTCGCGGGAACCATGCGGTCACCCTGTCGTCATCGAACCGTGCCGACCGGTGTCGTCGGGGCGGTTCCTCGTCGGCAGGCCTGCGAAGAGGTGCAGGAGGATGGTGACTCCCCCACGCCAAAACGTCAAGCACCCATGGCGTTTTTGGGGAAATCCGTGATCAAGACGTAACCCGTGTCCCCCTCAATGACACCTCGCCCGGCTGCATGACAAGACCGGAGGCTATGGGTCAAAGTAGGGGCATGACATTCGCCCACATTGTCCGCCCAATCGTGCTCAGCGCCGTCGTCAGTCTCACCTTGTTGAGCCCGGCCGTCGCTGCCAGCGCTCAGTCGAATTCCGCACCTGACGTGGTCCTCCAGGGGCGAAGCCAAGTCCCTGCACCCGCGACGGAGAACCTCGCACGTGGTGCCTCAACCGGTGACCGAGCCGTGGTTGTGCTCGAAGGGGGCGGATCTCCGCACGCCTTCACAACTCCGTGGGATGCGTGCGACGGCGGCCGCGCCACCTACGTGCAAGGGCTCGCAAATGCTGGGATTCCCGTTTTCACCGCACCCGGGTATGGCAATTTCCTTCCAAGCACGACAGACAAGACCGGCTGCCCAGCGCAGCCGCCCGTTGAAGTGCAGTGGAACACATCGGGATATCCGACCCAGGCCGGTCAGGCGGTGCTGGGATTCCTCGGATATCTCAACGCCACATACGGGTATCGGACCTTCGATCTCGTGGGCTACAGCTGGGGCGGGATCGTCGCTCGTGCGACCGTCGCTGCCCTGAAGCAGGCGTCGAAACCCGTAGCCATGGCTCCAGCTTTCTCGTACGCCCTATCAGCCGCCGACGCAGGGGTGACCATTCCGTCGCTCGTCACGATCAACTCCCCGCACCTCGGCGGACCGTCGTACGACATAGCTCTGGACCCGACCAAGTACTACGCGCCGGTGGTAAAGGCCTGGGGCCCGCAGTATGCGGAACACGCAAAGGGCCTGATCTCGTACCAGCAGGCCTTGGGCGCGGGCTCGATTCAGGTGCTGTCGACCCTGGGCCATGCGAAGAAAAATCCGGCCACGTGGGATGCGACCCAGCCAGGAGTACTCGATGGAGTTCAGGTCACGCTGCTGGCCGGGGACTACTGCGGCCGCACCTGCGGAGTTGACCGCACGTCCACCAAGGCACAGCAGGCGCGTGCACCACGCACGGACGGAACAGTGCCCGTGTATAGCCAGCTCATGCTGCCGTGCCCGTCCCCGTGCCCGGCTCCACCGGGTTCGGTGTACCTCCCGCCGGGAATGGTTCCCGACAACGTCGTGCGCAAGACCTTCCCGACGCTGCACTCTGCGTTCGACACCAAGGGATACAACCTCCCCGAGTCGCTGTCCGTAGCAAAGAACCCGGAGGCCATCGCCTACCTAGTGGACACCGTCACACATACGTGGCGTGCTGCAGGAGCGCCGCTGCTCACGCCATCGCCCTGAGTCCTGTCTGCAGAACGTTAGCCATGACGAAGGGGGCCGACCCACCGGGCCGACCCCACAAATGACCTAGGGGCCGGCCCGAAGGCCGACCCCTATGAATCAGGCGCGAACTACTTGAGGGACACCTTGGCGCCAGCGGCCTCAAGGACCTCCTTGGCCTTCTGTGCGGTCTCCTTGTTGACCTTCTCCAGAACCGGCTTGGGCGCGCCTTCGACCAGATCCTTGGCCTCCTTGAGGCCCAGGTTGGTGAGCGTGCGCACCTCCTTGATGACCGGAATCTTGTTCTCGCCAGCCGACTCCAGGACGACGTCGAACTCGTCCTGCTCAGCAGCTGCGTCGCCGCCAGCGCCGCCAGCCGGGGCTGCGGCCATGGCCATCGCGACCGGGGCGGCTGCGGTGACGTCGAACGTCTCTTCGAAGAGCTTCACGAACTCGGAGAGCTCAAGCAGGGTCATTTCCTTGAACGCGTCAAGAAGGTCATCGGTGCTCATCTTCGCCATGGTGGCGTCCTTTCGGGTAAATCCGGCCGAGGGCCGGGTGGGCCTTAGCCCTCGGTGGTTTCCTCAACGGCCGCATCGGCCGTCGTGGTCTCGGACGCCTCGGCGGCTGCCTCGGCGGGTACTTCTTCGACAACTGCTTCAGCCGAAGCCTCAGCAGCGGGTGCTTCGTCGGCAACCACGTCGGCCGGAGCCGCCGCAGGTGCTGGTGCTGCAGCAGCGGCCGACGGATCGGCCTCGAGCTTGGCCTGAAGAGCACCAAGAGCACGCGCGGTCTTTGACAGCGGGGCTGCGAACAGCGCCGCGGCCTGAGACTGCTTGGCCTTCATGGCGCCAGCAAGCTTGGACAGCAGTACCTCGCGCGACTCAAGGTCGGCGATAGCGGCAACGTCCTTGGCACTGAGCTGCTTGCCATCCAGGATGCCGCCCTTGATGACCAGCGCCGGGAACTCCTTGGCGAAGTCACGCAGGGACTTGGCTGCCACCACCGCATCGCCCTTGACGAACGCAATGGCGCTCGGTCCGGCGAGTAGGTCGTCGAGACCGGTGACACCAGCCTGCTTGGCAGCGATCTTGGACAGCGTGTTCTTGACTACCGAGTAGGTGACAGTCGAGCCCAGCGAACGACGCAGGGTCTTGATCTGCGCGACGGTGAGGCCGCGGTACTCGGTGAGGACAGCCGCGTTGGACGTGCGGAAGTGGTCGGTCAGCTCGGCGACGGTATTCGCCTTGTCGGGCCGGGCCATGGGGCTCCTCTCGTGGAGTCCCTCTCATGCAGAACGCCCCGGCGCAGGCGCACGGGGCGGGGTCCGGCTGGGCCGGTCCATACTCGTTCACCTGCGCGGGCCGCCCACATAAGCGGGACCTTTGATCGACTCCGGTTGCCCGGACTCGATGACCTGCGGTCTTCGGTGAGACACACAGTACGGGGTGACCCGAAAGGAGGGCAAATCCCTCCTCCGGGCCACCCCAGTACTTCTGTGGCCTGTCGAACTACCGAGCTACGGCAGCAGCTTCGCTGTCGGTCCGGCCGGCTTGTACGCGGCCTGCTTGGCTCCGCCGGTCGACGCGCTCGTGGCCAACATGACGTAGTCCGTTAGGCGACCCAGGTTTCCGGCTGAGTCGTACTGACCCATCCAGTAGCCGGTGAGTCCCTGATGCGTCGCAGCATTGGCCAAGAACGGAACCGATGCTGCGGAGCGGAAGGTGCTCGACTTCGTCTGGATCGCATTGATCAGGCCCTGACGGGTCAGGTTCGGCCCCGCAGCCTTCAGCGCCTGCGCCATGACGTAGGCGGTGTTCACGCCGAAGTACGTGTAGAAGTTCCACGGCAGACCGGATGCTTCGACGAGGGTCTTCATCTGCTTGACGTAGGGGTTGCCCACGTCCGTCAGCGGAGCGAGGAAGCTCGGCGTGTACATCTTGTTCATCAGCGCGGTCGCGGATGCGCCAAGGATGCCCTTGAGAATCTGGGGCTCGGAACCGACCGAGGTCACCATCCACGTGGGCGAGAAGCCCACCTTGGCCGAGGTGCCCAGAAGGTTGGCTGTGGCCCCCGTGACGCCGAAGAACACCACGAGTTGGCAGCCGGCCGTCTTCATCTTCACGACCTGCGCAGCGAATGGGGTCGTAACAGTGAGTACCGAGTATGACGTCGTGGTGTCGAACGACATTCCCGCAGCGTTGAAGCCGTTGGATGCATCGATACCGAAGTCACCCTCCTGGTACATGAAGCACCGCTTGAGGCCAGACAGTGCTGGTGTGTTGGAGATGTAGTACGCCATCGCCTTGGCCTCGACCGCATACGACGGCAGGAACGGGATCGTCGTCGGGTACTTCTTGACGTTGCCGAACGCCGAGTAGCCCGTGTTCGGGAAGATGTCGGGGACGCCGCGCTTGTTGAGATCGGCGACGACAGTCTCGTGAGTGGCCGTGCCCAGTGCACCGAACATCGCGAAGATCTTGTCGTTGAGGAGCAGGTCGGTGGTGAGGCCGGGCGTGAGTGCCGGGTTGTAGGCATCGTCCTTGACGGACAGCCGCACCTTGCGGCCGTTGATGCCGCCGTTCTTGTTGAGGTAGTCGAAGTAGGCCTGCTGAGCCTGCGGAATGACCGAGTACCCGGCCGATGCCGCGCCAGTGAGGGGCGTGGTCTCGCCGAGCACGATCTCGGTGGCAGTGACGCCAGGGTCGGCGGCCTGTGCTGGTGTCGCGACACCCACGGCAATCAGCGCAAGGCTGGCGGCCGCGGCGGTGGCGCGGAGGACGGTCTTGGTCTTCACGGATGCTCCCTTGTGACGAGTGACGCGGGTGCGCCATCTGGACGCGACCCGTTCATCGGAGGTTACTGACGAGTTCACCATTCCGCCCGCTGATTTGCCGAAATGTTGTGAGCCGGGTCACAGGCTTAGTGGCGCACCCTCGTCCAAAGATCCCGGGCGGTCCCCACGATGCCGCCGGGTGCCACGAGAACAACCAGAACAAGAAGCAGGCCATAGAGGAGGTTGGGCGCGTTGTCGGATACCTGCGCCGGCCACCCCCGCCCCTCGGCCACATTGCCCACAAGAGAGGGCAGCCCCACGATGATCACGGCGCCGATAACACCGCCGAGTAGTGACGCGCGGCCACCGAGAATCACACCGACTAGCAATGCAAGCGACAGACCGACCCCGTATGCGCTCGGCCCGACGTAGGTGAGCAGCTGCGCGAACACCGCACCCGCAAGTGCGGCAAACAGGCTGCTCACCGTGAAGGCGGACACCTTCGACATGGCGGGCGAGATGCCCGCCATAGCAGCCGCAATCGGGTCGTCGCGCACAGCACGCCAACGCCGCCCCTGTCGTCCGCGTACGAGGTTGAGTGCGACGAAGCCAGCGATGCAGGCAACCGCGATGGCCATAGAGGCCTGCCACTGCTCAATGATGAAACCTGGGTCGGTCACTGTGCCTGAAGGTGTGGTGGGGATGAGGTCCATTGCAGATGCAGACGGGGTTGGGGATTCCAAGCCCGATGTCGCGGGTTCTGGGGTTGGCATTAACGCCGGTCCAGAGCCGGTGACATCGTCCATCGTCAGCATGTCGCTGGATGCGAGGTCACCAGTGGGCGCATCGGTGGGCAATACGGCTGACGCAGTGTCGGACGGACTCAGGAACTGATCGAGCACCGAGTCGTCCGTCGTGGCTAGGTCGTTGGAAGCAGAATCCGCGTAGCCACCATCGGGGTACGGAACAGTGAGCATGAAGCCGTTGCTGCCACCCAGGAATGCGAATCGGTTCGCAATAGCTGGGATTCCCACGGCAAGCCCCAGGGTGAATCCAGCCAAATATGGTCCGCGCAAGCGCGCGGCAATGAGGCCGATGATGAAGCCCACGCCCACACCGATGAGGCCCGCAACAATGACTGACCACACGGCGTTCCACGGCAGACCCAGCAGCGGAACCGTGGTCCAGTGCATGCTCGTGAGCGCGAACGTGTATCCGCCCACCGCCATCAGAGCACCGTTGCCAAGGGACACCTGTCCGGACAGGCCGACCAGGATGGCCATGCCGAGCATGGCGATCGCATACATCGCCACCATGGCCATGACATGGCTGTAATACGGGTCAATCACTGTGTTGATGCGCGAAAGCAGAAGCCACAGCACAAAGAAGGCAGGTACATGCAGAAGGAGGCGTGATGAGCGCACGCGTAACCACATCCCAGTCATGGCTATACCGCCCGTGCCTTACCTCGCCCGAAGAGGCCTTCGGGCTTGAGGATCAAACTCACGGCGAGGAGGACGAGCACGACAACAGGTGCACTTGAGGAATCCGAGTAGCCGGTGACCAACGACAGCACCACGCCCGTGCCGACGCCGAAGAACACCGCACCAACCAGGCTGTCGAGGCCACCCAGCACAGCGGCAGTGAACGCGAACACGAGGAAGATGTCGAAACTGTTGGGCGCGAGCGTGGCTGACGGCGCGATCAGAACGCCAGCCACAGCACCGACAACACCGGCAATTGCCCACCCGAGTCCCAGCATGCGTCCCACGCGCACGCCCGAGAGCCGCGCGACTTCGGGATTGAACGCCGATGCACGCATCGCCAGACCCACAGATGTTCGGGTGAGCAGCAATCCGAGGCCGATGACGAGGAGGGCCGTGACGGCGATGATGAGAATGTCGTACCAGGAGATCGGCCACACGTGGCCAAAGACCTCGAGCCCTGCATTGGTGATTGGCGGTCCGAAGGGCTGCGGGCTACCGCCCCAGATCATCGCGGCGGCGGCTTGCAAGGAAATCAGCACACCGAAGGTCGCGATGATCGCGCCAGAGGTATCCATCCGGCGCACGGGCTTGAGGATGAGCGCCTGCACGATAAGTCCCAAGATTGCGCCGGCCACAAGCGCTGCGGCCAGTCCCAGCACCCACGAGCCGCTTGCGTCGCGCACGGCGAGCGCCACAAAGGTCGTGGTCATCGCTTGCCCCACCTGCGCGAAGTTGACGATGCGTGTGGAACGCCACGTGAGCACCAACGCGATGGCGAGCAGTGCGATCACAGCGCCCGAGCCAATGCCACCGAGGAGGTAATCAAAGAAAGCAGTCATTGCTCAATACCCCAGGTAGGCATGTCGAAGGTCTTGGTGTGACGCGATCTCGGCAGCTGGCCCCGCCATGACTACCCGACCGAGATTGAGCACGATGCCGTGCGTTGCGACGCGAAGCGCGGTGACGGCGTTTTGCTCGACCAACAGCACTGCGAGATTGGTCTGCGTCGCGAGCCGGTGAACGAGGTCGAGGATTTGCGTGACGATGAGCGGCGCCAGTCCCAGTGATGGCTCGTCAAGAAGCAGGCAGGTGGGGGCACACATGAGGGCACGTGCGATAGCCAACTGCTGACGTTCACCGCCACTGAGCGTGTCTGCTCGATTGCGACTGCGCTCGGCCAGAATCGGGAACAGATCGAACGCTTCTGACTTACTCGCCTTGCGCGCGGCCGCATCTCTCCATAGGCCACCCAAATCCAGGTTCTCCACAACGGTGAGTTCGGGAATTGTCGAGCGACCCTCGGGCACCAGCACAACACCCGATCGCACGATGTCCTCTGGGCGACGACCGGTCAACAGAGCATCGTTGAGGCGCACCTCTCCGGAGGCGGGGCGCACAAGTCCGGCAACCGTGCGCATGAGTGTTGACTTGCCGGCACCGTTGGCGCCGATGACTGCGGTGACCTGCCCCGCGGGTGCGGTGAGACTGACGTCGTTGAGTGCCTGAACAGCGCCGTACGACACCGAGAGACCCTTGACTTCGAGCATCATGCAGCTCCCTCGTCGCCGAGGTATGCCGCCAGCACCGCAGGGTTCGTGCGAATCTCGTCGGGCGTACCGGAGGCAATGACGACTCCGGCATCCAGGACCCAGATCAGATCGCACACCGACATCACGAGTTCCATGTGATGCTCGACCAGCAGCACTGTGCGCTGCGGGACCCAGCTGCGGATGATGCGCGAAAGGTCTGCCATGTCATCGGCGCCGATGCCACCGGCGGGTTCGTCGAGCAAGATCAACGAGGGATCGGACATCACAGCGCGCGCGAGCGCCACGCGCTTTTGCACCGGATACGGCAACTCACCGGGACGCTTGTCCGCGATATCCGAGATGGAGAAATCCGCGAGCAGCGCATCAGCTCGCTCGCGCGCACGTTGGTCGGACGCATCCATCCATGGCATGGCTACCGCGTCGGCCACAATGCCGCCGACCGGATGCTCGACCCAGGCAGCCATGACGTTCTCGCGGACCGTCATCGACGCGAACAGCCCCACACCCTGCAGGGTCCGCGCAATTCCCATGGCAGACAGACGGTGAGGACGTACACCGCGCAGACTGCGCCCCTCGAAGTCGATCTGCCCTGACGTGACGGGGACAAGTCCGCAGATGGAATTGAAGACCGTTGTCTTTCCGGCACCATTGGGGCCGATGAGGCCCACGACCAGGCCCTGCGGAACAGTGATGCTGACTCCGTCGAGAACCGTGAGACCACCGAACCGGACCCGCAGATCAGTCACGGTGAGAATGCCGCGGTCCATCAGCCTGCCCTTCTCGCGAGGCCCTCATCAAGAGTTCCTGACCACCAGTTCCTGACCAAGAGTCCCAACAGTCTGGGGGGCGGGTGTTGGTCATGCAACCGAATCAGGCAAATGTCCCGGCATGCACAGAGGGCGCGGTTTCCCGCGCCCTCTGTGCTGGCACTTGCGAAACTCGTGAGACTACGACTCGTCGTCGACAAGCAGGTTCTTGGTGCGGTTGGTGTCCAGCTGGATGCCAGGCCCCATGGTCGACGAGAGCGTCGCCTTGCGCACGTAGCGTCCCTTGGCAGACGACGGCTTTACTCGCAGGACTTCGTCTAGCACGGCAGCGTAGTTCTCGACCAACGCCTCGGTGGTGAAGGAGGCCTTGCCGATCGGGAAGTGCAGGTTGGAGTGCTTGTCGACACGGAACTCGATCTTGCCGCCCTTGATGTCATTGACCGCCTTGGCGACGTCCATCGTGACGGTGCCGGTCTTGGGGTTGGGCATGAGGCCGCGCGGACCAAGCACCTTGCCGAGCGTGCCGACCTTGCCCATGAGGTCTGGGGTGGCAACGGCGGAGTCGAAGTCCGTCCATCCGCCCTTGACCTTCTCGATCATGTCGTCGCCACCGACAAAGTCGGCTCCGGCGGCGCGTGCTTCGTCAGCCTTCTCGCCGTTGGCGAAGACCAGGACCCGGGCGGTCTTGCCGGTGCCGTGCGGAAGGTTGACGGTGCCACGCACCATCTGATCGGCCTTTCGGGGATCGACACCAAGTCGCATCGAGACCTCGACAGTCGGATCGAACTTGAGCTTGGTGGTGTCCTTGACGATCTTGACTGCCGCGAGGGGCGAGTACAGCTCGTCGGGGTTGATCTTCTCTGCTGCGGCGTTGTACGCCTTGCTGCGCTTCATCTGTCTGCTCCTTCGCAGGTCGTGGTGTGTGGGCCGCGCGGGCCCTCCCACTGTTGTGAGTGGTGCTGAGGTTGATAGTGCTGTGTTGCGGTGTCACCTAGGCGGTGACGGTGATGCCCATCTGACGTGCGGTGCCCTCGATGATCTTCATCGCGGCGTCGACATCATTGGCGTTGAGGTCGGGCATCTTGGTCTCAGCGATCTCGCGAACCTGTGACTTGGAGATGCTGCCGGCCTTGACCTTGTGCGGCTCGCCCGAGCCCTTCTCCAGGCCAGCAGCCTTGAGGATGAGGCGAGACGCGGGCGGTGTCTTGAGGGTGAAGTCGAATGTGCGGTCCTCGTAGACCGTGATCTCTACCGGGATCACGTTGCCCTTCTGGTTCTCCGTGGCCGCGTTGTAGGCCTTGCAGAACTCCATGATGTTCACACCGTGCTGACCGAGGGCGGGGCCTACGGGCGGCGCGGGGTTCGCGGCACCAGCCTGAATCTGCAACTTGATCAGGCCGGCAACCTTCTTCTTCTTCGGTGCCATGTCGGGTCCTTCGTTGGTGGGCCGGTCGGCTGACGCCGACCGGGTCGTGCTTAGTTGCGGACGATCTGCCCGAAGGCAAGTTCGACCGGGGTCTCTCGCCCGAAGATTTCGACGAGGCCCGTGACCTTCTGGGCCTCGATGTTGATCTCCGAGATTGTGGCGTGCAACGTGGCGAACGGTCCATCGACCACGGTGACGGAGTCGCCGACGGTGAAGTCGATTTCGACGGCGGGGGCGGACGATGAACCGCCGGACGATGCGGGAGAGCCAGGTGCAGACGCCTTCTTCTCCGGGGTCGGAGCGAGGATCGTCACTACTTCATCGAGGGACAGTGGCGACGGGCTGTGTCCGTGGCCGACGAATCCCGTAACTCCGGGTGTGTGGCGAATGGCGCCCCATGACTCGTCGGTGAGATCCATGCGCACCAGCACATAGCCGGGGAACTTGTTGCGGCGAACGTTCTTGCGAACGCCGCCCTTGATCTCGGTGACCTCTTCCATCGGCACTTCGACCTGGTAGATGTAGTCCTCCATGTTCATGGTGACGGTACGAGTCTCGATGTTGCCCTTGACCTTGTTCTCGTAGCCCGCATACGCATGAACGACGTACCACTCGCCGGGCGAGACGCGCATCTGCTCGCGGAATGCAGCGACCGGATCGACATCTTCCTCGTCGACGATCACGATGACCGCAGCGTCTTGCTCAGCCTCAACAATCGCTTCGGCTTCGACGATGGCTTCGGCCTCGATCACGGCCACGGCCTCGGCAGCCTCGTCGATCGCGCTGGCCTCATCGACGATCGCCTCGGCCTCGGCGACCACAGCAGCTTCATCTGCTGACGGACCGGTTGAGAACGGGTCGTTGAACTCGGACACGGGACTCCTTGGTTATGGCTCTAGCCGAAGACGAACAGGACGGCGCGGGTGAAGATGAAGTCGAGGCCCGCCACGATCGACGCCATGATGACGACGAACACGACCACGACGGTGGTGTAGGCCACCAGCTCCTTGCGCGTAGGCCAGATGACCTTGCGCAATTCGGCGACGACCTGGCGAACGAAGAGGGCGAGGCGGCTGAAGACATTGCCGCGCGAGCGATTCGGTGATCGCTTCTTGGCGCCCTTGCCGTTCTTGTCATCCTTGTCGGAACCGTCGTCGACAAGTGCGTTGGTGTCGGTCATGCCTTCCTCCTTCCTTGCATCCATGCCCGGCCGCCTTCGACGACCGGGGTCTGTGTCCTTCCGCAGGGCCGGAGGGACTTGAACCCCCAACCGCCGGCTTTGGAGACCGGTGCTCTACCAGTTGAGCTACGACCCTTCGATGGGGTTGGAGGGCCAGCCCGAGGCACCGGATGGCCGCCTCAGGGCAGGCTTACGCCGACCTCGATCGAGGGGCGAGTGTACGGCGGCCCGTTCGGCTAGGTCCAATCCATGTGAGGCGGCCCCTAGGCCAGACTGCAAGGATGAGGGCATGACCTCACGCATCTCCCGCCGGATCGCCGCTATTTCCGAGTCAGCCACCTTGGCCGTTGACGCCAAGGCCAAGGCCCTCAAGGCCGCCGGGCGCCCGGTGATCGGGTTTGGTGCCGGTGAGCCCGACTTTCCGACCCCCTCGTACGTGGTCGATGCGGCCATCGCAGCCTGCAAGGACCCCAAATGGCACCGCTACACCCCGGCGGCCGGCTTGCCCGAACTTCGCGAGGCCATCGCTGCCAAGACTCTTCGCGACTCGGGACTCGCGCTGACGGCCGCCCAGGTGCTGGTCACCAACGGGGGCAAGCAGGCCCTTTACAACACCTTCGCCACGCTGCTGGATCCGGGCGATGAGGTCATAATCCAAGCGCCGTACTGGACCACCTACCCCGAAGCCATCCTGTTGGCAGGCGGCACACCCGTGGTTGTCATGACAGATGAGACGTCCGGCTATCGCGCCAACGTTGCGCAACTTGAGGCCGCGTGCACATCCAAGACCAAGGTCCTTGTCTTCGTCTCGCCGTCCAATCCCACCGGCGCTGTCTACTCCCCCGCCGAGGTCAAGGCCATCGGAGAATGGGCTGCCGCCAAGGGCCTGTGGGTCGTGACCGATGAGATCTACGAGCACCTCGTTTACGGCGACGCGCAGTTCTCGTCCATGCCGGTTCTGGTCCCCGACCTCGTCGATCGCTGCGTCGTAGTCAACGGTGTGGCCAAGACCTACGCCATGACCGGCTGGCGGGTGGGCTGGATGGCAGGTCCACTCGACGTCATCAAGGCCGCCACCAACCTGCAGTCGCACTCAACCTCCAACGTGGCGAACGTCTCGCAGGTTGCCGCACTCGCGGCCGTCAGCGGACCGCTCGACGCGGTGGCAGAGATGAAGGTCGCGTTCGACAGGCGACGCAAGCTCATCACCTCCATGCTCGACGCAATTGATGGTGTGACCTGTCCGCTTCCCGAGGGTGCGTTCTACGTCTACCCGTCGGTCAAGGGACTCATCGGGCGCACACTTCGCGGAGTGCAGATCGAGTCGTCAGCACAATTGGCCGGCATGATTCTGGACGAGGCCGAGGTAGCCGTGGTTCCCGGCGAGGCGTTTGGCACACCGGGTTACTTGCGCTTGTCCTATGCCACCTCGGATGCCGACATCACCGAAGGCGTGGGGCGCATGGCACAACTGCTGGCCGAAGCCCAGTAGTCACACTCGCACGAGGTGGCGATCACGCCGTCAGCACTACTGGTTCGATGTCGAGACCAACACCATGCATCGTGCGTACGTTGTTCTGGACAGTCCGGGCAAGGTCCATCACCTCGTCTGATGTTGCACCGCCCAGGTTCACTAGCGCGAGGCTGTGTTTGTTCGATACGGCTGCCCGAGCGTCCCGTGAGATGCGGAAACCCCGACTGATTCCTGCTGCCTCGATCAACCATGCAGCGCTGAGCTTGACGCCGTCGATCGCCGGATAGCGCGGACATTCGGAAGGAAAGCGCGCGGCCGTGGCGGCATCCACGATGGGGTTGGTGAAGAACGATCCTGCGCTCCACGTGTCGTGGTCGTGCTTGTCGAGGACCATGCCCTTGCTGCGACGCAGATCCAGAACCGCATCGCGTATAGCGACCAAGGGTGCGCTTTCCCCCACCTGAATGCCAAGAACCCGAGCGAGTTCGGCATACGTCACCACGTTGGTCGTGCTTAGCCGCAGGCGCAAGGTCACCTCAAGGACCACTCGCGCGTGCAGATCGGTCTTGAGCGCACTCGAGCGATAGCCAAAACTGCACTGGTCGGCCGTCATGACAATGATCTGACCTGATGCACGTTCGAGCACACGGAGAGATGTGAGCACCTGCGAGACGTCCTGACCATAGGCGCCGACATTCTGGATAGGTGTCGCACCCGACAGGCCCGGAATTCCCGCAAGCGCCTCGATACCTGCCCACCCGCGCTCTACACATTCATTGACGACGTCGTCCCACACTTCACCCGCTGCTATGCGCAGCACACCGGGCTCAACGGCATCGATGCCTTTGGTCGCAATGTGTACGACGCGTCCGCGCAATCCAGTATCCGGTGCCACCACATTGCTGCCACCACCTAAAAGAAGAAGCGGCGTGGCACTGCGGTCCGCGTCCTCAACTGCATCGATCAGGTCAGAAGTACTCGTGGCGTCGACCCATTCGTCAATCGGCCCACCCACACGCAACGTTGTGTGCTCGGCGAATGTCGTCATGCTGCGCGCGGACCGGGCGGTTCGATGTCGATCGGATAACCGCTGACAAAGCAGAACTCGTTGTCCTCGGGATCGGCCATGACGATGAAGGCTCCGCCGCCCTCGTTGATCACATCGGTGAGTTGTCGACCTCCTAGCGAGACTGCGAGTGACGCGGACGCCACAAGGTCATCGGTATCGAAATCCACGTGCACCCGGTTCTTGACGTCCTTGCCTTCCGGCACCTGCTGGAAAGCCAGAATTGTGGGATTGGGCTCAAGGGACACCCATCCGTCATGCGAGGTGCGAATGGGCGTGTCGGTAAGCGCGGAGTAGAACTGCGCCAGGCGTTGTGGGTCGTCGCAGTCGATCACGATCTCGAAAATGGGGTGACGGGGCACGGGCTCATCCTGCCCAAAAGCTACGCGCGCGGACGAAGGATGGTCGGCGTGCCGCGGAACCGCTGAAGCAGCCGGTCATAGGTCTTGCGGGATTCCCGGTCGCGGTGCTCGGGATCGGAGTCGTGGTAGCCGTGGTGTCGGTCCTGATGGAGCGGGAGAGCCGAGCTGGGCATGGTGATGCGGCCGCCGGCGGCTCTCATCGCCAGCGACCACTCCATGTCGGCGTTGCGATAGAACTTTGCTTTGGGGTTCGGCGGACTGGCAAGCCCCGCCTCGCGCCGCACGACCATGAGATAGCCCAGCATCGCGTCGACTTCGCCGGGAGTCGCGTCGACAAAGCCGCGCCAGTTGTCGGCAAGGTCCACGTCCACTCCGCGCCAGCCGGACGTTACGACGGTGGCATCCTCAAACTCCGCGAGTATCGGGGTCAGTGCATCGCCGTCGAGCACTGTCGACATGTCCATCACGCCTACGAGTGGCGAGACACACGACTCGAACACCGCCGTCACCGTCGGTCCCCAACCTGCCTGCTGAAGAGTCTGGGCGACGTGCACCTCCACGACGTGATCCGGATGGGCGGTGGCCAACTCGTGCAGTGCGCGCCCGGCACCATCGACATCGCCCAGATCCACACCGAGTATGCGAACGCCCGAGGGCAGGTGCATCACAAGTGCGTTGATGCACGTGAGCACATCCTGCGGCCATCCGTCGATGAGAACAGTGAGTACGCACTCAGCACTGGCACCGATGCCAGTCGGAAAGTCACGAATCGTCGGGGCGACGTAGAAGGGTGGCTTGGGTGCGAGCCGGTATCCGTCCGGGCCATCAGCGACGATGTAACCCAGAGCCGCGATCTCATCGCGAAGTGAGTCGGACTGCCCCCAGTCCTTGGCGGCTCGCGCCGCGACGCGGGCATCGGCCAGCGCTACAACGTCGACAGGTATGTCGTTCACGGCAGTCGTACGCGAGCGACGGCCTTGGCCAGGACTGTTTGTCCCTCGAAAGCAGTGGTGAGAGTGACGGTGACAGTCTTGTCGTCGTTCTTGGCCGTGACTTTGCCGGAGACCTCAAGAGTGGCACCTGCATCGGTGTCGGGGACCGGCACGGGCCGAGTGAATCGAACTCCGTACTCAACGACGCTGCCGGGATCGCCCGTCCAATCTGTGACCACGCGAACAGCTTCGGCCATGGTGAGCATGCCGTGCGCGATGACGCCGGGGAGTCCAACCTCGGTGGCGAACCGCTCGTTCCAATGAATGATGTTGAAGTCACCGGATGCACCCGCGTATTTGATGAGGTCAACGCGCTGCAGGGTAAACGACTGTGGAGGCAACTCCGTGCCGACGTCGACGCTGTCCCAGGTGATCATCATGCGTCCGCTCCTCGTGACACAAGCAAGGAATGCGCGGTGCACACTGCTTCGCCCGCTGTCGTGCTGATGTCGCCGCGCGTGGTGATCATGTCGTTGCCCGCAGCCTCGCGAATGCTTTCGACCGTGGTGATGACCACGAGTTCGTCACCGGCGACAATCGGCCGCTCATGGGCGAATCGCTGCTCTCCATGCACCACGCGGGTGTAGTCCAAACCGAGCTCGGGGTCGTGTGCGACCTGAGTGCTGGCGCGCAAGGCCAGCACGATGGCGAACGTGGGCGGCGCAACGATGTCGGCGTAGCCGAGAGCATGTGCAGCCGACACATCGCGGTACGCGGGATTGGTGTCGCCAATCGCATCGGCGAAAGCTCGAATGCGCTCGCGGCTGACCAGATACGGCTCCCCGGCGGGGTAGGTGCGTCCGACGAAGTCAGGATTCAGCGGCATGCGGGAAGGCTAGCGGTCATGCCGGGGTGTTGAGAAAAAACCAGCTCGCACGCTAACGTGGCCGTGCGCGCGTTGAGGGGAGCCCCAGCATGACCGTGACCCACCGGTCCTACGTAATTCGCACTGCCGTCACAGGTGCGAGCGTCGTCGTCGCAACCGCGCTCCTTGCCGCGTGCAGCACGGTTGTCACCGCCCATCCGACGTCCCTCGCAGCAACCACGTCGCCGGCCGCGCCGACGCTCGACTCGGCCGCCAGTTCATCCTCGTCTGCCGTTGGCGGGAATCCCGGCACCTGGACCCCCCTCACCATCACGGCATCAGACAACGGCAAGACGATCGTCATGGTTCCCGACCAGGTGGCGCTGCTCGAGGGCTTGCCCATGAATGATGGCGAAGACCTCAACGTCGATGTGACGGACGAAAACGTCGCAACCTTCGAACGTGCCGAAGGGGACTCCAGCAAGGTGAGCGCAGCGCCGGCCGTCATCGCTAAGGCGCCCGGAACCACCGACGTCATCTTTACTTACGACGAGCAGGGTGACACTTCTGGCTCAAACGTCGCGTTCAAGGTCACTATTTCGGTGCACGAATAAAAGTCGGAGTTGGCACGACCGGTGCGTTCCCGATATGCGCGTCGAAGAAGGACAGCATGTCCACGGCCTCAAGCTTCGCCTGCTCCGTCGATGCCCCCGCCCCGTGCCCCGCGTTCTGCTGGATGCGGACGATGACCGGCTGGGGACCGGCCGTGTCGGCCTGCATCGTGGCACCGAACTTGTAGCTGTGCGCCGGGACGACACGGTCGTCACGGGCAGCGGTCATGATCATCGTGGCCGGGTAGGCAACCCCCGGCCGCACGTTGTGAAGAGGTGAATAGCCGAGCAGATACCGGAACATCTCAAGACTGTCGTCGCTGCGGCCGTAATCGCTGGCCCACGCCGCTCCGATGGTGAAGTTCTGGTATCGCAGCATGTCGAGAACACCCACCGCCGGGATGGCCGCGCCGAAGAGATCTGGACGCTGAGTGAGCGCGGCACCGACGAGCAGTCCGCCATTGCTACGCCCTTCGATCCCCAGGTGCGCGGTGGATGTCCAGCGATGGTCGATGAGCCACTGAGCCGTCGCGATGAAGTCGTCAAAGACATTCTGCTTGCTGAGCTTTGTGCCCGCCTCGTGCCAGGCGCTGCCGTATTCGCCTCCGCCACGCAGGTTGGCCATGACGTACATTCCGCCGCTCTGCAGCCAAGCGATGACTCGTGGGCTGTAGAAGGGCGCCACCGGAATGGCGAAGCCCCCGTATCCATACAGCCATGTGGGCACCTTGCCATTGGGCTTGACATCGCGGCGGTGCACGAGGAACGCGGGGACGCGGGTGCCGTCCTTGCTCGTGACGAATACCTGCTCCGTGACGAACTGGGCCGGGTCATATGACACTCGGCTTGACCGCCAGACAGCTGACTTCCCCGTCTTCGTGTCGAGGCCATAGATCGTTCGTGGGGCAGTGAACGAGCTGAGCATGTAGTACATCGTTGAGCCCTCGCCTGCCCGAAGACCCGAGACAGCTCCGATACCGGGCAAGGTGACGCGACGAGGACTGCCGCCGGAAAGCGGCACGCTTACCAGCTGCGACTTCGCATCATGGAGGTAGTTGGCAACAATTCGGTCTCCGACGACGATGGCGTCATCGAGGGCGTCGGAGTTCTCGGGTACCACGGTCACCCATGAGGCCGGATCCGGGTGCGCCAGGTCGATGCGCACGACGCGGTAGTTGGGTGCGCCGTCGTTTGTCAGGACCCACACGGATGTGGCGTCGTCGTGGAGCACGGTGTAGCTGAACCGCCCATCAGCAACGAGCGGCGTCAGGGGCGCGGACGAACCCTGGAGGCCCCATGACAGGCCATTGGTGCTCGTATCGCTCGAGAAATCCACCCACGCTCGCCGTGATGTCCGCACCTGCTCGCAAGAGAACGTGACCGAGGGATTGACTGCATCCGCGGCGACCACGCGGTCGGCTGACTGCGATGAACCGACTCGGTGGAAGAAGAGCTTGTGGTCGACGTTGGCCTGCTCGAGGGGATTGGCCGGCTTGGGGTACGCGCTGTAATAGAAGCCCGACCCGTCGCGCGCCCAGCAAAGGTCGGTGAACTTCGCCCACTCGATGACGTCGGGGAGGTCACGACCGGTTGCGAGGTCTCGGATGTGCAGGGTGCGCCAGTCGGAGCCGCCCTTGGATGTGGAGTAGGCGAGCAAGGTGCCGGCGGGATTCGGCTCTCGTTCACCCAGGGAGATGCCGCCGTCAGATGACAGCAGGTTCGGGTCGATGGCGACATGCCTCGGGCCGCCAGAGGAGTTGGCCCAGTAGATGACCGGCTGCGCCCGGAGTCCATCTGACTCCAGCCAGAACTGCCGCGATCCCCGCAGGAGCGGTGGTCCGTAGGTGGTGACCTGCCACAGTGCATCTATCTGAGCGCTGCGCTCGCGATGGGAAGGAAGGGTATTCAGGTAATCGCGGGCGAGCGAGGACTCTGCACTTACCCACGCCTTCGTGGCCGGATCCGCGGGATCTTCCAGATATCGGTACGGGTCCGCCACGTTCACACCGAAATATGTGTCGACCTGATCGGAACGGGCGGCGGCGGGGTACTGGTAGACCCTCGTCGTGTCTGCCGCGGGAGCCGCAGCAGACGGGATCGCACTTACTCCAGCAATGCTGCCCACGGCCGCGCAAGCGGCAACCGCGCGGGCCACGAATCCATGACGGACCCGAGGCGCGGCCACGACTAGCGAGTTTCCTTGTGCACCGTGTGCTTGTTGCAGTTCGGGCAGAACTTCTTGGCCTCGAGGCGATCGGGGTCGTTGCGACGGTTCTTCTTGGTGATGTAGTTGCGATGCTTGCAGTCCTCGCACGCCATGGTGATCTTGGGACGGATGTCTGTTGCCTTGGCCATGGTGTCCTCGGTTCGTAGGTGGGTCGTGCCGGTCGTGCGGGACGTGCGGGTCTTGCGAAGTAGCGGAGGCCGGACTTGAACCGGCGACACAGCGATTATGAGCCGCTTGCTCTA
>JBAWXR010000015.1:0-20422 GCA_037143955.1 Actinomycetes bacterium | reverse complement strand
TCCATCGTGCGGTCAGGCAGCGACGCGTCAGCGGGTGACCTGCTCGACATCCGGGTGGCAGCCGGACGCCTTCAGGCCCAGGTCACGTCGACGGATGCGCACTAGGCTCGTCGCCATGGCCGAACCCACCTACGAGCAGTCTCGCGACGAACTCGCCGATGTCGTCAAGCAGCTCGAGGCCGGCGGTCTCACGCTTGAACAATCCCTAGCGTTGTGGGAACGCGGCGAAATTCTGGCCGCACAATGCGAAACGTTTCTTGCGGCAGCCAAAGCCCGTCTCGAGGAAACGTCAGCGCAGTCTGACTAACAGACTTCAGTTCAAAGCCGGCGGTTGCAGTGACGCCGCCAATGCATCGATCTCATCCTGAGCACCTGTGCCGCTGACGATGACCGAGTGTGTGGAATCCGCAAAGACCAAACTGCGTCGTTGGTCTGCCTCCCATTGCTGCCACGTGATGGTCCCCACCGGACGACTTGTCGTCACTGCGCCATGGTCGGTGGACTCGGCCAAGAATCCGGCAGACGTTGCCACCGACTCCTCCACCTGTGCGTAGTTCCCACTCGGTGTGACGAAGCCCAGATGAAAGACCGGGCGACCCGCAGATTTGGCGGTGGGTTCGAACCGCGCACTGGTGATGACCCAACCATCGGGAAGACCCGCGGGGACCAACGGCGGGAAGTCCTTCTGCATGGTGACCAGGGTCACGGCGACCGCGGGATCGACGGGCTTCACTGCATCAGGCTTGGGCCGCCAGGTGATGAACAAGATGACGCCCACGACCAGGATCACGAGGGCCAGAGACCGAACCATGTCACCCACGGATTGACGAAGCCGCGCATTGGGTCGACCGGTCGGCTGCGGGGACGTCACTGTCCCATCATGGGCCATGGATCTCAGTCCAGCATGGCTAGGCTTCCCTCATGAATCCGGCCGTTGAAGTGCCCGATCGCAACTTGGCCATGGAGCTTGTCCGCGTCACAGAAGCGGCCGCCATGGCCTCAGCCCGGTGGGTCGGGCGCGGCGATAAGAACGGCGCCGACGGGGCCGCGGTCAACGCTATGCGGATGCTCATCGGAACGGTGTCCATGAACGGCGTCGTGGTGATTGGCGAGGGCGAGAAGGACGACGCGCCCATGCTGTTCAACGGTGAGCGGGTTGGCGATGGCACCGGCGCTGAAGCCGATGTCGCCGTGGATCCCATCGACGGTACGACGCTTGCGGCTAAGGGGATGCCCAACGCCATCTCCGTCATCGCCGTCGCCGAACGCGGCGCGATGTATGACCCGAGTGCCGTGTTTTACATGGAGAAGCTCGTTGTCGGTGCAGCCGCTGCAGATGCCATTGACATCACAGCACCCATCGAGTGGAACCTCGCTCAGGTAGCCAAGGCCAAGGGCACCAAAGTCGCTGACCTCACCGTGTGCATTCTCGATCGCCCACGACACGATGTTTTGGTGGAGCAGGTTCGCACGGCAGGCGCACGCATCAAGTTCATCTCGGACGGCGACGTCGCCGGCGCCATCATGGCCGCACGTGAGGGCACCGGAGTCGATCTGCTGGCCGGCATCGGCGGCACACCCGAGGGCATCATCGCGGCATGCGCGATGCGGTGTCTTGGCGGCAGCATTCAAGGCCGACTGTGGCCACGTGATGATGCCGAGCGCCGCCGTGCCATGGACGCTGGCCACGATCTCGGTCGAGTACTCACCACCGCAGACCTCGTCACTGGCGACAACATCTTCTTCTGTGCAACAGGCATCACCGACGGTGAACTCATGGAGGGTGTGCGGTACACCCCCGAAGGTCCCACCACGCACTCCATCGTGATGCGCAGCAAGAGCGGAACGATTCGCGATGTACGCAGCGAGCACCGCATCGAGAAGCTTTCCGGTTATGCCTCGGTTGATTTCCGCGGCGTTCACTTCTAAGGAGTCCCGTGCCCGAGTTCGAGTACACAGAGATGCTGCCTGTCGGTCAGGACCGTACGTCCTACCGCAAACTGAGCAGCGAAGGTGTGTCGACCGTGGAGGCCGCCGGTCGCTCGATCCTGAACGTCGAACCTGAGGCACTTCGACTGCTCGCGTACGAGGGCATCAAAGACATCTCCCACCTACTGCGCACCGCACACCTTGAGCAGCTCGCGCGCATCCTTGATGACCCTGAGGCAAGTCCGAATGATCGGTTCGTCGCCCTTGACCTGCTCAAGAACGCCAACGTCGCTGCCGGAGGCGTGCTGCCGATGTGCCAGGACACCGGCACCGCCATCATCATGGGCAAGAAGGGGCAGCACGTCTGGACGACCGGAGAGGACGAGGAACACCTCTCTCACGGCGTGTACGACGCGTTCTCCAAACTGAACCTTCGCTATTCGCAGATGGCTCCGATGTCGATGTGGGAAGAGCGCAACACCGGCACCAACCTTCCGGCGCAGATCGAGCTCTACGCCAATACACACGCCGGCCACGAGGCGATGTATGAGTTCCTCATCATGGCCAAAGGTGGTGGCAGCGCGAACAAGAGCTACCTTTACCAGCAGACCGCCGCAGTGCTCAATCCCACGAGCTTCACGAACTTCCTGGACGAGAAGCTGCGAGAACTCGGCACCGCCGCGTGCCCCCCGTACCACCTCGCAATCGTCGTCGGCGGCACCAGCGCCGAGTACGCGCTCAAGGTGGCGAAGTACGCGAGTGCCAAATACCTCGACGACCTCCCCGTCCACGGGTCCGCGGGCGGTCACGCGTTCCGCGACCTCGAAATGGAAGCCGAGGTGTGGGCCCAAACACAGAAGTTCGGCATCGGTGCTCAATTCGGCGGCAAGTACTTCTGCCACGACGTCCGCGTGATCCGTCTGCCGCGCCACGGAGCCTCATGCCCGGTGGCCATCGCGGTGTCATGCTCGGCCGACCGTCAAGCCCGCGGACTCATCACCGCCGATGGTGTGTTCCTCGAAAACCTCGACCATGATCCTGCGCGGTTCCTGCCCGACATCACCGACGAACATCTTGATGACGATGTCGTGCATATTGACCTGAACCGACCCATGGACGAAGTTCGCGCAACGCTGGCACAGCTCCCTGTGCGTACGCGCGTGAGTCTCACCGGCCCGCTCATCGTTGCCCGCGATCTCGCTCACAAGCGCGTCAAGGAGATGCTCGATCGCGGCGAGCCACTGCCGCAGTACTTCCGCGACCACGCGGTCTACTACGCCGGACCGGCCAAGACCCCCGAGGGTTATGCATCGGGGTCATTCGGTCCCACCACCGCCGGGCGCATGGACTCATATGTCGATCAGTTCCAGAAGGCCGGCGGAAGTTTCGTCATGCTCGCCAAAGGCAACCGCAGCAAGGCGGTGACCGAAGCGTGTAAGGCCAACGGTGGTTTCTACCTAGGCTCCATCGGCGGACCTGCCGCAGTGCTCGCTCAGGACAACATCCGCAAGGTCGATGTGCTCGACTTCGCCGAACTGGGCATGGAAGCCGTCTGGAAGATCGAGGTAGAGAATTTCCCGGCTTTCGTTGTCGTGGACGACAAGGGCAACGACTTCTTTGCCGAGACGATGAAGCCGACAGTCCTGACTATCCCCGTGGGGCAGCCGAAGTAATTCCCGTTCGTTGGTCGACCTTGCCCAGAATGAGACCTTCACGCAGTGCATAGGACGCTGCAGCCGCTCGGTTAGGCGCCTCGAGCTTGTCGAGAACATGCTCCACGTGAGTTGCCACCGTGCGATCGCTGATCACCAGAGCGTCCGCAATCTCGTGATTGGACAATCCTTCGGCAGCCAACGTGAGAACTTCCAATTCACGCCGCGTCAGCGGTCCGATGTCTGTCGACTCCAAACTCACCACACTCGCGAGAAGCTCGTCGCCACGGCATGGCACGACACGCACCCGGTACCAATCGTTCTCATCGGGCCACATGAAGGACCCCCACGACCCACGCACCGAGGAGCGCTGGGCCACTTGGATGAGTTCGCTGTCGCGAGACAAAAGGTGGTGACCTTCTAGGCCCGGTAGTGCGACGGTGTCGCCGGAGGGATCAAGCCCGATGGCCATGCTGCCCGTCCCGAGAAGCATCGAGATCCACTTGCTGGACTGGCCGGGGTCGACCATGTTTCCCAGCGCCACACACAGTTGCGCAATGGCATCTTTGGCGAGGTCACTGGGATGGTCTGACGACGTGGTCGACAGATTGATCGCACCGACAAAGCGACCGTCCGACGTCCGAAGCGCCATCGTCATACCCTCGCGAAAACCAGCCGGCAGCAGCATCTCGCTGACCGCCCAGTTGTCGAGGGGATCACCCGGCAGGTCCTTCATACGCGTGGGGCGACCTGTGTCGGGAAGGTCAAGGGCGTACATAAGGTCGACGAACGCCGGACTGTGCAACCCGTCCAGGATGTCTTGGCTGTAGCCGTCGCCCGCCATCAAGGTCAGCTGGCCTGTCACGGGGTGGCGGGTGCCGACTTCCGCGGCATCAAACGGCACGAGCGCCCTGAGTTCTTCCAGAGCTGTAGCGGCGCGCTCGCCTGGCGAGCCAGTGGCTGAGGCTATGGCGCCCACGCGCGCCACCGTCGCCATGGCCTCGCTCCAACCCTTCGTGCTCACGCCGGAATGCTTCCAGTCGGCGGTGGGTGGGTGGACGAGAGTCCGCGACTCTTAATTCATTTGTGACCAAACGAATGATTTGTGCCAATTTGCTCCCATTCGCATGATGAGATCGGCAGATTTACTGATTGCCAACCAGTGGCTCCTGGCAGTTGGGTTGGCTCCACGTGTCGGGACTCACCCCTCACTCCCTGCGGAGGTTCAATGAATCGTTCTCGTCTAACCGTGTCGGTGGGTCTTATCGCCGCCATGGCCACGCTTGTGACGGCTTGCAGCAGCAGCTCGTCATCCACCTCATCCTCGGCCGCAGCTCCTGCGTCCGACGCGCCGGCGGCGTCCGCTCCGGCAGAGGCCACCGGTGATCCCATCACCATCGGCATGCCGATCGCTCAGTCCGGCCCGGCCGGTATCGCCGATCACAAGGACTGCTGGAACGGCGCGATCCTGGCGTCTGACCAGATCAATGCCAACGGCGGTGTCAATGGTCGCCCCATCAAGCTTGATGTGACGGACATCGACATTCTCAGCCCCGAGGGCATCACGGCCGGCTTCCAGAAGCTGACCGGTGACGGAGTCCAGGCCATCGTGAGCCCGTTCGTCATCATTCCTCCGCCCGCACTTGATGCAGCTGCGGCCTACGGTGCTCCCTACATGAGCGGCGACACCAACATCGACGCGCAGAAGATCGCTCAGGGTGACCCAGCGAAGTACGCCAACTACTTCACTGATCCTGCCGAGACCTACTACGGCTCAGGATTCATCACGTTCCTGACCCAGCTTTCGGACTCGGGCAAGTGGAAGCCGACCAACAACGTCATCGACATCGTTCGTGGCGATACGGCTTACAACAAGAACATCGCGCAGGCGACAGTTGATGCCATCAACGCTTCCGGTGGAAAGTGGAAGCTCGGCAAGGTCATCGACATCACCGCCGGCACGAAGGACTGGGCTCCGGTACTGCAGAAGCTCAAGGCTGACAACCCCGGCGTGATCATGGTCGATCACTGGATCGGCGCCGAGTTGGCTTCCTTCTCGCAGCAGTTCGCCGCCAACCCCGTCCCGAACGCACTGGTGTACCTCCAGTACGGCCCCTCACAGCCCGAGTACCTGCAGATTGCAGGCCCGGCGGCCGAGGGCTTCGTGTGGGGCACCGTCATCGGTACCGGCAACACGACGGATGCCGAGAAGGCCTTCCGTTCGGCCTACCAGAAGCAGTTCAATGTCGACGACAAGACCATGGGCTTCGTCTACCCGGCGTGGTGCTACGACATGGTCAACGTCCTCGCGAATGCCTGGAAGAGCACCGATCCGACGGACTTCGCCGCGGTGAACAAGTTCATCGCGTCTAACCCGACCACGGGTGTCACCGGCTACCTGGACTTCGCTAAGGGCGCCGTGCCGATCTACCCGGATGTTGTGGCCGAGGCCTCACAGGGCGTCGTCCATTACTTCTACCAGGTGCAGGGTGGCAGGCACACAGCCATCGCGCCTCAGGGCAGCAACGAGGCAGACTTCATGCCTCAGCCCTGGATGAAGTAGGCATCGCAACGAATGACACTGCTGTCCTGCACTGACATCACGCTCGATCTGGGCGGGCGACGCATCCTCGAAGGTGTATCGCTGCAGGTAGGACAGGCAGAGGTTGTAGGTCTTGCCGGCCCCAATGGGGCCGGCAAGACCAGCCTTTTTGAAGTTCTCTCGGGGCGTCAGTTGCGTCACGGTGGCGACGTCACTCTGGCCGGCACATCGATTCGCCAGCTCCCTATGCGCAAGCGCGTTGAGCTCGGGCTCGTGCGGTCGTACCAGCGTCCCATCGTCCCGGCGGCACTCACGGTGGTGGAGACACTCAAGGCCGCGCGCAAGGCATATAACCCCAAGCCGTCGCGCCTCAAAGTCGAATGGGCCTTTGAGTTTGTGCGGATGCGTGCGCACCTCAATGCACCCACGGGTTCACTGGAGACACTCGAGCGCCGCAAATTGATGCTGGCCTGCCTTCTCCTTCGCGATCCGCGCGTCGTTTTGCTCGACGAGCCAGCCTCCGGACTCACCGGCTCTGAGATCGACGAAATTGATCTCGTCGTCCGCAAACTCGCGCAGGAATATGGCGTCTCAGTTCTTCTTATTGAGCATCGGCTGGAACTTTTGTCGATGGTCGCGTCGCGCGTCCTCGTGCTGGACGTGGGACAGATCATCGCCGAGGGTCCGCCCGAGTCGGTCTTTCTCACTCCTCAGGTGCGGCAGGCGTACTTCGACGTGCCTGTGACGGCAACACTTGCCGACCTCGAGGACGCCTGATGGCCATTCTTGAGCTTGCCGGGGTCAGCGCTGGCTACGGGCCCGTGCGGGTGCTTCATGACATCAACCTGCAGATCAACGCGGGAGAACGAGTCGGGCTGGTGGGCCTGAACGGTCACGGAAAATCCACGTTGCTCAGCACCATCGTCGGACTCACCGGTTGGCAGGACGGATCGATCCTGTTCGAAGGTCGCGAAATCGGCGGCCGCCGAACTCACGGTGTCGGCCGACGCACGCCGGGCATCGTTCGCCAGGGCATCGCGCTTGCCCCGCAAGGTGACGCGATCTTTCCCGGGTTGTCCGTCAAGGACAACCTCGATTCCGGCGCCTACACCGGCCCGTCGTGGCGATCTCGCAAACGCCGGCGCGATCACGTGCTTGATGTGTTCCCACCACTGGCAAAGCTTCTCGGCCAGAGTGCAGGAACCCTGTCCGGCGGTGAGCGGCGAATGGTCTCGGTGGGACGAGCCTTGATGAGTGATTCCAAGGTGTACTTGGTCGATGAACCATCACTGGGACTCGCACCCAAAATCTCGTTAAGCCTGGTCACGGCACTGTGCAACATCGACCTGGGAGATGGGGCGATGATCATCGCCGAGCAGAACCTGCCACTCCTAGATGGCAAAGTCGATCGTGTTCTGGGCATGCACGCGGGCGAGCTCAAGCTCGACGTGGGTGAAGCACTCGGCGACATACCTCCGTCGTCGGGAGGGCACTACTGATGATCGAAGTACTGATCAGTGCATTCGTACTGGCCTCGATGTACGGATTGGTGGCCATCGGCATCTCCTTCACCTGGGCGAGCATCGGCATGCTCAACCTGGCGCAAGGCTTCATCTTTACCGCGGGCGGTTACACGGCCTTCCTGTTCGCGCAGATCGCATCCAGTGCAAACCTGACGGGTCCGCTGCTATCCATCGGCGTCATCGTGTCGGGAATGGGCGGTTCGGCAGTCGCCGGCTTGGTCGTCGGCGCGATTGCTTTCTTGCCGCTCCAGGATCGTCAAAATTTTCGGACGCGCAGCCTGATTGCCACCCTGGCCATCAGCCTCATCGGCGCCCAGCTGTGGCTGCTGCTCTTCGGACCGCAGAGCAAGCCCCTGCCACCCATCTTCGGCGACGGACGCATCAACTTCGGGGACACAGGGATCGGCGTGGGCCAACTTGGCACGATCATCGTCGCGAGCCTCATGCTCGCCCTCGTCATCATGTGGATGAGGTCCAGTCGTTCCGGACTGCAGATGCGCGCCATGATGATGAATCCTCTGGGAGCGGCCGTCGTGGGCGTATCGGTGCGCACGACAGGCATGCGAGTGCTGGCGATCTCCGGTGCCCTGTCAGGCCTTGCCTCTGTGCTGCTTGCTCAGATCTTCTTTGTGAGCCCGACCTCGGGCGTTCAGCCATTGACCGTCGGCTTGATCATCAGTCTTGCCGGCGGACTCGGGTCGATTCCCGGCACGGTCGCCGCCGCGGGACTCATCGGATTAGCCGAAGCGGTCACAGCCAGATACCTGCAGCAGTCACTGGTTCCGTTCGTGCAATTTGCCATTGTCGTCCTAATTCTCATCTTCCGTCCGCGCGGCCTTGGCGGCTTGTTGGAGGACGTCCGTGAGTAACGAGACCACGTCAAAGAAGCTCGTCGGCCGCCGCGCTGTACGGCCAGCCTGGCCGGTGAACACCGCGCGCGTGATGCGCCGACGCCGCTGGCCATGGAGCAAGCGCGCAGTGCTGCGTCTGCAGGGTCAGTACAACCCCAAAACGCTCAAGCGCGAGATGGTGCTGAAGGACAAGAAGCCCTTGTTCTGGGTGATCGGACTCGCTGCGCTGTTGCTCCTGCCTCTGGGAGTTGGCAATCAGAGATTCCTCGCACTGTTCGGCATTGTGTGCATCTACGCCGCCATCAATGTGATGTGGACCCTGATCATCGGCACGGCCGGTCTTCAATCCTTTGCGACACTCGCAACAGTCGGTGTTGGTGCTTACGGCGGGGCATATCTCGCCATCACGTATCACGTGCCGTGGCCGCTCATGCTTATTGTCGGAGGAATCTTCGGCGGCCTCATGGGCTTCCTGATTTCGCTGCCCGCGCGTCGACTGGATGGTCTCTACTACGCATTGTTGACCCTCGGACTTTCAGAGTTCATGCGTAACTTCGTCACACAGTCAGACGCCCTGGGTGGAAAGTTCAATGGCGCTCTCTTTGGTGTACCGACCATCATCAAGTCGAGCATGATGCAGAGCCGACTCGGGGAAAGCCTTGCGTTTGTCACAACGTTCATCCTGTTGCTCGGCGCCCTGGCCGTCTTCAGGTGGATCAACGGCGGTCGCATCGGCCTGATGCTCAAGACCGCGGCCACCAGCAAGGAAGATGAGGCCTTCGCCTCGGCGATCGGTATCGACTTCACTCGTGCGCGGACGTGGGTCTTCATCGTGGCCTCGGCCGCTCTCGGATTCATCGGCGCGTTCTATGCGTCGCACATTGGTGGCACTTCTCTGCAGATCTTCAGCATCGATCTACTCCTGCTCCTGTTGGCCATGATTGTGATCGGCGGGCTTGGCAAGGCCGAGGGTGCGGTCGTCGGAACAGTGATCGTGGTGTTCATCACGCAGTGGTTCGTCGACTGGGGCCCCTGGCGCATCATCGTCGTCGGTGTTCTCGCACTTCTCTCGGTTCTCTACACACGCAACGGCATCTTTGGACTGCGCGACCAGGTACGCGAGATTCGCGAACGCCGACAGGCGCTCTACCGAGCCTCCATCACCAGCCGCTATGCGGAGTTCCTGCCACAGCAGGCACCCGAAATCATGGACAAGGGACTCATTGCCGGCCGCGTATTCGAGCGTGGCCTTCGAGATCGCCTTCGCGACTGGATCACACCTGACGTCATTGCCGAGCATGAAGCAAAGCCACTCGGCCAGCACTCCGATCATCTCGAGCGCATGCTCAACTACTTCCGCAAGGCACCGATTCCTGACAAGTACGCGGTGTACTGCACCAAGCCTTTCGAGTCCTACCGAGTGGTGGCTCTGAGCGGTATCCCCGGCGTGCCTCCGCGCGTCGTGGATGACCGGACCTATCCGTCCTTGGATGCCGCGTACCACGCGGTCTTCCTTCGTCGCGTCAACGATCTTCGATCCTCATGAGGAAGGGCTGACCATGGCAACCATCGCGATCAGTGGCTACACCGACAAAGTGAGTGTGGCACCAGGTGAGGAGATCGCCATCCTCGCGACGGTCGAGAACTCAGCCACGGCTGAGGTGCAGATAGTGCGCCTGATCCACGGTGATGAGCACCCCGACGGCCCCGGCTTCATCGAGGAACTCATCGCAGCCGATGTCAATGGCACGCACGACGTTCGCAAGCAGTTCGTCGACACCGGTAATGCCATTGTGGTCGATGACCCGCAGGGCAAACTCGCTATCACCGGGCCCTTGACCGTCTGGGGATACGTCTTTCCGACGACACCCACCAAGGGTCGCCAAGTGATTCTCGGCCGATTCTCGCTGTCGGATACCGCCGGCTACGCACTCGGTTTGACGCATGACGGACGGCTGGCATTCTGGGTGGGTGACGGTCAGGACACCGACGAGATCGTCGGCGATGTTCCCCTCATTCACCACACGTGGTATTTCGTAGCTGTCTCCTACGACCCCTCGTCCGGTCGCGCGATCCTGCACCATGAAGCTGTCGTCAACCCCTACAACGGTCGGCTTGGACGGGTCGCTCCGTTCGATCACACTTCAACGATCGAGCAGAAACTTCGCCTGAAGGTGTCAATTCCAGGGTCACCCTTCATGTGGGCCGCCGCACATAACTCTGCAGCAGTACGCGGAGACTTCAAGGACTTCGTCTACAACGGCAAGATCGATCGCTGCGGAGTCTTGGCCTCGGCACTATCCGCAGCCGAGCTCAAGCAACTGCGCGAGGGCACCTACGTCGGTAGATCGGTCGTGGCCACGTGGGACACCACCGAGGGGTACGGCCCCGATGGCATCGACGATGTGGTGCGAGACGTGAGCGACAACAAGCTCCATGGTCGCGGCATCAACCGGCCCGTGCGGGCCATGACCGGCTACAACTGGTCGGGCAAGCACGACGACTGGCGGGTGGCGCCACGCGAGTACGGCGGAATCTCGTTTCATGAGGATGCCGTCATGGACTGCGACTGGGAACCCACAGTGGTGTGGAGGGTCCCCGCGGGTACCCGAAGTGGTGCCTATGCCGCTCGCATCACCGCTGGTGACGCACAGGACCACATTCCATTCTTCGTGCGTCCGGCAACTGCGTCTGGTCCGATCCTGTACCTGATGCCCACCAACTCATATCTGGCATACGCCAACGAGATGATCGTGCATCACGTTCCCGTCGGACAGGCAATTATGAGCCACGCTGCTGTGCTCAATGACCTCGAGGCTGACTACTACCAGGATCCGCGCTACGGCCGATCCACCTACGACCTCTACACAGACGGTGCGGGCGTGTGTTACACGTCGTGGAAGCGTCCCATCATCAACATGCGGCCGAAGTGGCGGTCATCGGCTATCGGCACGACGTGGCAGTTCCCCCGCGATCTTTCGCTCATCGCTTGGCTCGAGCACCACAAGTACGCCTACGACGTCGCCACTGACCATGATCTTGCGGCGAACCCCGACCTGCTCAAGGACTACAAAGTGGTTCTCACCGGCTCGCACCCGGAGTACTGGAGCGAGAAGGGCCTCAACCTGCTCGAGGACTACATCGCCGACGGCGGGCGCCTGATGTACCTGGGTGGCAATGGGTTCTACTGGGTGGTGTCCTACCGAGACGGCGAACCCGAGTACATGGAGGTTCGCAAGGGTGAAGCCGGCATGCGTGCATGGCAGGCCGAGCCTGGTGAGCTCTACCACCAGACGAGCGCAGAACGCGGCGGCATCTGGCGCAACCGAGCACGACCGCCACAGAAACTCACGGGGGTGGGATTCACAACCCAGGGCTTTGACGAATGTCATCCCTACCGCCGCATGCCTGACAGCTACCACCGCAGCGTGTCGTGGATCTTCGACGGCGTCGAGGGTGAGGTGTTCGGTGACTTCGGATTGGCACTTGGCGGAGCCGCCGGCCTTGAGACCGAGCGCTACGACCTCGAATTGGGTACACCACCGCACACCAAGTTGCTCGCGTCGTCCACCGGCTACTCCGACAACTATGCCGGCGTGGTCGAGGACATTCTGTTCAACCACCCGGGCACGTTGGGAACCCAGAGCGAAACCGTGCGTGCGGACATGACCTACTTCACGGCCGCAAACGACGGGGCCGTGTTTAGTACCGGATCCATTGCGTGGATCAGTGCGCTGCCCTGCTTCGGCTTCAACAACAATGTTTCGCAGATCATGAAGAACGTCCTGGACGCGTTTCAAAAGCCGGGCGCACTGCCCGGCGGGGCGTGGAACCAGGAAGAGAAGTCCTGGACGTAACACACACCACGGAGGTAGTCATGAGCACGGGATATGTCTGGCACGAGCTGTATGGCTGGCACGACACAGGTACGCACGGCGGGTTCATCCCCGCGAGCGCCAAGACACAGCCGCACCACCACTTCGAGTCGGCTGAATCCAAGACACGGTTCAACTCGCTCGTCGAGGTCTCCGGCCTGTCTAAGCACCTCGTTCGCATTGAAGCCACGCCCGCTACGGACGAGGACATCCTCCGCGTTCACACACCGGAGCACCTGGCCAGCATCAAGGAGCAAAGCGAGAACATTCGCGGTGGCGACGCCGGCGACGGCACCACACCATTTGGTCATCAAGGGTTCGTCATCGCCGCCCTTGCTGCTGGCGGAAGTATGGCGGCACTTGAGGCCGTGCTCGACGGTCGTGTGAAGAACGCCTACGCGCTTGTGCGCCCACCGGGACACCATGCTCGTCCTGAGATCGGCATGGGCTTCTGCATGTTCGGTAATGCCGCTATCGCGATCAAGAAGGCACAGGCCGCCAACCCTGACCTCCGGGTGGCAACGGTGGACTGGGACGTGCACCACGGCAATGGCACACAGGCGATCTTCTACGACGATCCTTCGGTACTCACGATCTCGTTGCACCAGAACGATCTCTACCCCCGCGGCACCGGTGCGGTGTCCGAGCGCGGCGAAGGCGCGGGCGACGGGTACTGCATCAACATTCCGTTGCCCGCAGGCACAGGAAATGGCGGGTATCAATACGCCATGACGGAAGTGGTCATTCCCGCTCTTCGTCGATTCCAGCCGGATGTCATCGTCGTCCCATCCGGGTTCGACGCCAGCATCTTCGATCCGTTGGCACGCATGTCGGTCACGGCATCGGGCTACCGCGTCATGACACGGATGCTTATGGATGCGGCCGAGGAGCTGTGTGGTGGGCGACTCATGATGACCCACGAGGGCGGTTACTCGGCTTCGTATGTTCCCGTGTGCGGCGTCGAGGTGCTCAGTGAGATGTCAGGCGTACCCGTGGACGTGATTCACGAGTTCCACGCGGACTTCGACACGATGCCCGAGCATGAGTTGACCCCGTGGCAGGTGGAGGCCGTCAAGGCAGTCCTCGCGGAGCATTCGCTCTAGCTAAGCGGTCTTCGACGTCACCGAGTGCTTGCCGAAGCACTTAACTGCGCCGCCGCGCCAGTGACTCTTGCCTTTGCCCTTGCGCCAGATCGTCCAAAACGCACGGTCCTGCCAGTAGCGATTCCACTTGACCACGGGTGTGTGCATGAGTTCATTGAGTTTGGCAATGCCACGGTCGCCCATCTCGGCTTTGATCTCGGGCTTCATCATCCATAAAGCGCCACGGGCAAGGGCACCGCTCATCTGGTAGGCACCTCGATAGTGGCCGTTGTCTGCGCGGTAATTGAAGTGGCTCTCGCGATCCATGATGCATTTGCGCACGTCCTCGCGCGCCGGCATGTACCACTTGCCCTGGTACAGGCTGAGTTCGTAACCCATGCGGTCATTGGACAGTGGATGTCCCATGGCCAGATCGGTCTCACGCACGATCCTCGCTGCCTCATCTGACTGGGCAGTTTGGGTAGCTGCAGCAGGTGCATCGGGCGCTGACGTGTTGCCGTCGGCCGCCCATGCGGACGCAGCCGGCCCCGTCACCAGAAGGAGGAGGGCGGCAGCGGAAGTCAGGACTCGACGCATCGCCCTCTACGGTGCCGTGAGATTGCCGGTCTGTCACCCCCGAACACGACCGGGTCCCCCATAGGCGTGATGCACGTCACAGGCCTTGCTGTCCCTCACGAGTGGGACCTACGACTGGATGTCCTCGAGCATCTCGGTCACCAAAGCCGCGATGGGCGAGCGCTCCGAACGCGTCAGTGTCACGTGCGCGAAGAGCGGATGGCCCTTGAGCTTCTCGACCACGGCCACCACGCCGTCGTGCCTGCCGACGCGAAGGTTGTCGCGCTGAGCGACGTCGTGCGTGAGAACCACGCGGCTGTCACGACCGATACGCGACAGGACCGTGAGCAGGACGTTGCGTTCCAGCGACTGGGCCTCGTCGACAATGACAAAAGCGTCGTGAAGCGAGCGACCACGGATGTGCGTCAGTGGCAGCACCTCGAGCATGCCGCGATCGACGATCTCCTCCACCACTTCCTGGGTGGTGACAGCGCCGAGAGTGTCGAACACAGCCTGCCCCCACGGCGACATCTTCTCCGCCTCGGTGCCCGGCAGGTAGCCAAGTTCCTGACCGCCCACCGCGAACAGCGGCCGGAACACGATCACCTTGCGATGCTGACGACGCTCGAGAACAGCCTCGAGTCCGGCACACAGCGCAAGCGCGCTCTTGCCCGTTCCCGCGCGGCCACCAAGCGACACGATGCCAATCTCGGGATCGAGGAGCAGATCAAGTGCGATGCGCTGCTCGGCGCTGCGTCCGTGAATACCGAAAGCTTCGCGATCTCCGCGAACCAGGCGCACACGCTTGTCCGCGGTGACACGGCCGAGTGCACTGCCCCGATCAGAGAGCAGGACAAGGCCGGTATGACACGGCAGATCCATGGCAGCCTCGACTTCGATGATCTGCTCCTCGTAGAGCCGATCGATGTCATCGACGTGCACGTCAACCTCGGTCATGCCGGTGAAGCCGGTCTCCACGACAAACTCGGCGCGGTACTCCTCGGCCGGCAGCCCTACAGACGACGCCTTGACACGCATCGGGAGGTCCTTGCTGACCAGTACGACGTGCCGGGACTCCGCCTGGAGATTGCGAGCAACCGCGAGAATGCGGGTGTCGTTGTCCCCGAGCTGGAGGCCGCTGGGTAGCACACGCACGTCGGTGTGGTTCAGCTCCACCCGCACGGTGCCACCGGCGTCGCCCACCGACATCGGCTCGTCGAGTCGACCGTTGGCAACCCGCAAATCATCGAGCAACCGCAGCGCCTGACGGGCGAAGTACCCGAGCTCAGGATGACTGCGCTTGGCCTCGAGCTCCGTAACCACCACGATCGGAATCACGACGTCGTGCTCGTCGAAGCGCAGGAGGGCCCGCGGATCCGAGAGAAGGACTGAGGTGTCGAGTACGTAGGTGCGGCGGGTGCTGGTCTCGCTTCGCTCTACGGGCACGTGGGGCCTCCTTGTTGGGGCCTCCGGGAGGCCCGGTGCGGATGATCACCTGTGTGGTGTGCGCGGTACGACGCTACGACTGCCAAGCGCGGCGGAAGGGACGCCACGCCGGACCGCGTGGGTCGGTCAGGTTAACGAGAGGTGGCTTGTGAATGTAGACGCGAACTAGGCGCCGAAACGCCGCTGTCGATCGGCGAAAGCGCGCATCGCTCGAAGGAAATCCACGCGCCTGAAGTCGGGCCAGTAGGCCTCGCAGAAGTAGAACTCCGAGTGCGCGCTCTGCCACAGCAGGAAGCCTGAGAGCCGCTGCTCGCCGGACGTGCGAATGACCAGATCTGGGTCGGGCTGGCCCTTCGTGTACAGGTGCTCGGCGATGTGCTCCACCTCCAGGAGTTGGGCGAGCTCGTCCAGTGAGGTCCCTTGCGTGGCGTGCTCCTGCAGTAGCGATCGCACGGCATCCACCACCTCGCGACGTCCGCCATACCCCACGGCCACATTGACCAGGGAGCCGGCCACATCGACGGTGGCCTCCTGCGCCTCCTTGAGGATGCGCGACGTACTTGCGGGCAACAGGTCGAGCGCTCCCACGGGGTGTAGGCGCCACCGTCCCTGCTCGACCAAGCCTTGGACGGTGTCCTCAATGATCCCCATCAGCGATTCAAGCTCGGGCTGCGGTCGGTTGAGGTTGTCGGTCGAGAGAAGCCACAGGGTGACGACCTCCACCCCAGCTTCATCGCACCACCCCAGGAACTCCACGATCTTGGCCGCACCCGCACGATGCCCCACCGATGAGGATGAACCCTGAGCCGTGGCCCACCGTCTGTTGCCGTCCAGAATCACGCCCACATGGCGAGGCCGACGGCCCTCCGGGATCTGCGCCATGACCTGGCGCTCATAGGCGCCATAGATCAGATCACGAAGTCCCACGAGGTGCACGCTACCCCGCGGATGCACCCGCGCGGGCCCCGATAAGAACAGCCAGTCCGGCCGGATCCGTGGTGGGCGCAGAGCACACCATGCGTCGACATACATAGGCCGTAGCTCGCCCGCCTACGGCAGGACGATCACGCAGCAGCGCCGTGGACTCCGAACCATCCACATCGCGCGCAACAACAGCGCCGGGCGAGGAGGACATCCACGCAATTGCCTGGAGCAGATCAGCATCCGAACCCTGACCCACGATCGCAATCTCCAACGGTCCCGCCGCGAGTGCCGTGGCGGCCGCCAGTCCCCAACCAACAGCGCGAGGGGCTCGACCCGCCAGTGGGGTCACCACACAGAGGGCTCGTTCGGCAACGTCGCGGTACTCCGTCAGCCCGGTGAGTGCGGAGTACGTCAGCGCTGCATTGGCGATCGCCAACCATCCTGAGGGCTCCGCATTGTCAGACGGATCCCTCGGACGCGTGACAAGAGCTGTTGCGTCATCGGCTGTGTCATAGAAACCACCGTCGCCATCTCCGAAGTGCTGAATGGCTACGTCAAGAAGCATGCCCGCAAATATCAACCACGGTTCCTCGCTCGTGACTTGGTACAGGGCGAGCAAGCCTTCGGCCATACCTGCGTAATCGTCGAGCACGCCGTCGTTGTTGCCGGCCTGCCCATCTCGAGAAGTGCGGCACAGTCGATCGTCGTCATCCGCACCGAGGTGCACAGCAATGACAAGGTCCGCAGCCGCGGCTGCCGCATCTATCCAGTCGGGTCGATCAAGCAGGGCGCCGGCTTCCGCCAGTGCAGCGATAGCCAGACCATTCCACGCTGCCACCACCTTGTCATCGCGCGAAGGTCGCGGTCGCGCACTGCGAGCCGCACGCAGGTGTTGGCGCACGCGACTCCATCTCGGCAGATCTTGCGGGTCATGGGGTAACTGCAGGGTTGATGCCCCGTGTTCAAAGGTGCCGGACTGCGTGACCACCAGCAGTTCCGCAGCCCATGGACCGTCATCGACACCGAGCACGTCGACAAGTTGCTGCGGAGTCCATGAGTAGAAGGCGCCTTCGCCTCCCTCATCGTCTGCATCAAGTGCGGATGCGAAGCCACCCTCGGGCGTACCAAGTTCTCCCACGATGAAGTCGAGGGTCCCTTCGGTGATGCGGCGCGCGAGGGCGGAGCCGGTCAGGCGCCACCAGTGCAGATACACGCGCGCGAGAAGAGCATTGTCGTAGAGCATCTTTTCAAAGTGCGGGACCACCCACTCGCCGTCGACGCTGTACCGAGCGAATCCACCCGCCAACTGGTCGTAGATGCCGCCACGAGCCATCGCGTCGAGGGTCTTCTCTGCCATTGCAAGGGACGTGGCATCGTCGGTCAGTGCGTGGTGGCGCAGCAAAAACTCCAGGACCATCGACGGCGGAAACTTCGGTGCATTGCCGAATCCACCATGGTGGGGATCAAAGCTGTGCTCCAGAGCGTGCGTGGCGGCCGACAACTCCTCCAGCGTGGGAAGGGCGCCATCCCCCGACGGAATTGTTCGCTCCGCGAGCGCGGAGACGATGCGCTGTCCGGCCTCGAGCACTTCTGCGCGCCGCGTTGTCCACGTGTTGTCGATCGCTTGCAACAACTGGACAAACGACGTCATGCCGTGACGCGGCGTGGGAGGGAAGTACGTGCCTGCGTAGAAGGGACGCCCGTCGTGATCCAAGAAGACTGACATCGGCCACCCGCCGTGCCCGGTGAGAGCCACGGTCGCGGACATGTAGACCGAATCCACATCGGGCCGCTCCTCGCGATCGACCTTGATGTTGACGTAATGCTCATTTAGATACGCCGCAGTGCCGTCGTCCTCGAACGATTCATGGGCCATCACGTGACACCAGTGGCACGCGCTGTAGCCGATGGACAAGAAGATCGGGACGTCTCGCCGCCGGGCTTCCGCGAACGCCTCGTCGCTCCACTCCCACCAGTCGACCGGGTTCTCGGCATGCTGCTGCAGGTAGGGACTGGTGGCGGCACTCAGGCGATTGGGCACGGCTACATGCTTTCGCGGGCACGCTCCCAAGGCGCGGGCGGGTGTCCACAGGGCTGCCGGCTCCCCGACCTCTAGGGTCTGCGGATGCATGCAGCGCTTCCCGGCTTTTTCACCGGCCTGAGCCTCATCGTGGCCATCGGGGCCCAGAACGCATTCCTGCTGCGGCTGGGGCTCACCAAAGTCCACATCCTTCCCGCGGTAGTGATTTGTGCGATCTCAGATGCGGCACTCATCGCACTGGGTATCAGCGGACTCGGCGCGGTCGTGCGTGGTGTGCCCGTTGCACTTGTGGTCATGAAGTGGGTGGGCGTTGCCTACCTGCTGTGGTTTGCCGTGCGCTCCTTTCGTAGCGCGGCACACCCCGACGTCCTGAAGCCAGACGACCGCGCCGTGCCGACGTTGCGCGCCGTAGTGCTGATGACGCTCGGCTTCACGTTCCTCAATCCGCACGTGTATCTCGACACGGTTCTTCTCGTGGGTTCAATCGGTAATCAGTACCGACCCGACCAATGGTGGTTCGCTCTCGGGGCTGCTTGCGCGAGTTGCGTCTGGTTCTTCAGCCTGGGTCTCGGGGCACAGAAAGCCGCACCCCTCATGGCTCGCCCACTGACCTGGCGCGTACTCGACATCACCATCGGCATCGTGATGGCAGCAATCGCTCTTCGCCTGATTCTCAGCGACATCGGCTGACACACCGGTACCCTCGCGCCATGCGAACGATTCTGGAAAAGTCCCGCTATCTGGTGGCGCTTCCCGCTATCGCCAGTGTCATCGGTGGCATCGCGCTGCTGCTCATCGGTGTGTGGGAAGTCGGGGTCGCGATTATCAAGCTCGTCATCCAGGCCGAGGGGCTCAAGGTGAGTATCGTCGCCATGCTCACGTCGGTTGACACACTTCTTCTGGGCACAGTCGTTCTAGTCGTGGGCTACGGGCTCTACGGACTCTTTGTTGACCCATCGGTGAAATTTCCGGCGTGGCTGGAGATCAAGACTCTCGATGATCTCAAGGGCAAGCTCATCGGCGTCGTGGTCACCATCATGGGCATCGCCTTCCTGAGCTACCTCGTCGACTCCAACACACCCGGCGACATCATGGCCATCGGCATCGGCGTGGGTGCCGTCATCCTCGGGCTCGCGGCCTTCTCGTGGGCGACCAGCGTCCACAAGTGATCGAACTTCGTCCCATCGACGACACGGCTCCTCGGCCACACTCGTCGAGTCCGTATGAGGACTGGGGCGACCGGGATCCTGACGCGCAACCGCGGGGTCTTGAACGTTGGCTCATCGTCGAGGATGGGATTCCCGTCGGCGACATGAGTGCCCACCCGCACTTCTACGGGCCCAATGCGGGATCCAAGGCCATGAACATGGGCATCACGATTGCGGACGAGCATCGAGGCCGCGGGATCGGAACTCAGGCGCAACGCATGCTCGCCGAGTTGCTTCACTCCCGTGGCATCGTCCGCGTGGAAGCATCCACCGACATCAGCAATATCGCCGAGCAACGGGCCCTGGCCAAGGCTGGATTCGTGTGCGAAGGGGTCCTCGTGAGCGCGCAGATGCGAGGGGACGGACGCCATGACCTGCAGCTCTGGGCCCATCTGGCCTCGGGGATCGCGCCTGCGCCCGGCGTGTAGCGTTCGACCTGAATTCACATCGAATAATCCCGAAGGAGCCTGCAATGGCCACCGACCAGATCATCGTCTACGGCGCCACCTGGTGCCCCGACTGCCGACGCTCCAAGGCGTTTCTGTCCGAGCAGCGAGTGCCGTTCCAGTTCATCGATCTTGAGGTGGACCCCACCGCCGCACAGGTGGTGCAGGATCTCAACGACGGTAAGCAGATCATCCCGACCATCATTTTCCCCGATGGTTCGCATCTGGTGGAGCCGTCGAACGAGGAGCTCGCCGAGAAGATCGGCCTCTCGCGAGCGGCGATGACCGACTCCTATGACGTCGTCATCGTTGGTGGCGGGCCTACCG
>JBAWXR010000014.1:0-21015 GCA_037143955.1 Actinomycetes bacterium | reverse complement strand
GCCTGGATCGGGGTGGGTTCCTCGTATCCGAGTCCGGCGAGAGCATTGACGAGCTCCGGGCGCAGACCAAGAGTCTCGAAGGTCTGCGACGTCTCGGACTCAGGTGCGCTCACTGCTCGGACGCTACAGCAGTCGCAGATTCGCCACGGTGGCGAACGGATTCAGCTCGTGGTGACAGCCAGAACCTTGTTGCCTTTGTTTGAGCCAACTCCGACCAGCCCCGGATCTCCGTTTCCGCACAAACCCGCAGAACCCTGACACGGGCCCATCTCGACCCCGTAGTAAAAGGTCCCCTTGCGGTTCAGTCCGACAGTGATCGAGAAGCCGCCGTCTTTGCGCACCACGGAGCATGCACCGTCCAAGGTGGTGGAAGGCCAGCCGCCGTCAGGACGTGGCTTTGCCTCATAGCGGGTGAGGCACACGGTGTTATCGCCCTTGGTCCATTGGGCGAGGTTCTTACGCGCCTTGGGAAACAGGTGGCCGGAGAACGTCACGTTCTCACCCGCCGACACCTTGACGTCGGACACCTTCAAGCACGCATAGGACGGCTTGCTGCCGGCTGAGCACACGCGCTGACTCGGGACATAGACGTCCGCGGCGTGTGCCAGTGGTGCTGTGACGGCCACGAGGGCGAGCGTCGCGCTAGTCACGCTGATGATTGATGACAGTCGCATGACTGTTCCTCCCCCGGAGGTGAGCGGGTGGATCAGACGGTGCAGGACATGTCCGAGCCGCAGCACATCGGTGACTTGATCTTGCCGTGGCCGTTGGGGCACTGCGAGACGCCAACGCTCGAGCCGTCGTCCTTCGTCACGCTTGCGTTCACGAGCGCTGCGTCGCAGGAACCGCAGGTCATGTTGACGGACATATTGCACGTGGGGCATGTGTATAGGGCCATGCTGGGACGCTAGCGCATGGATGTGCGCAGGTCCTTCAATACACTCGCGACATGCCACGGGGAACATTCAGCAGCGTCAGGCCTGTGCAACCTTCGCGTCGCCGCAAGGAAGACATCGCTCCCAGTGAGGAGTTAACCGCACGGGTTGCGCGTGGCAAGGCAGAGCGCCGACGCATTCCACTAGAGGACCATGCACTTTTCGCCCCAACAGAGTTCCGTCCGGATCCGCTCGAGCTTTTGGCACGCCAGGCAGCAAGTCGAGTACCGGAGCTCATCCCCATTCGCTACGGACGCATGGTGTCGTCCGCGTTCGCGTTCTATCGCGGGGCGGCATTAATCATGGCGTCGGACCTTGCGACGACACCGACCACCACACTGCGCGCCCAACTATGTGGTGACGCTCACCTCAGCAACTTCGGTTTCTTCGCATCGGCCGAACGCCGCCTCGTGTTCGACCTCAATGACTTCGACGAGACCTTGCCGGGCCCGTTCGAGTGGGATCTCAAGCGCATGGTGACCAGCTTTGAGATCGCCGGACGATGCCAGTCCTTCAGTCCCAAAGACGTTCAAGGCATCGTTTTGTCCGCGGTGCGCACCTACCGCGAAAGCATGCGCGACTTCGCGACGATGACCAATCAGGCTGTCTGGTACGCGACGTTGGATGCGGAGAATTTGCTGGAACAGCTGCGCGCCACGGTGCCCGCGAGTCGGCTACGCAAGGTTGAAGCGACGCTTGCCGAGGCCAGGACCAAGGACAGCATGCAGGCGTTTCGCAAAATGACGCAGCTGATCGACGGTGTCCCGCACATCGTGTCCAACCCGCCACTCATCGTCCCCACGAGCGAACTCTTCACCCCCGACGTCAATGCCGAACTCATGTCGCGCATGGGCGAACTCATGTCCTCCTATCGCGACAGTCTGGTCTCCGACCGACAGCATCTCCTTGATCAATTCCGCTTCCTGGAGATGGCCCGCAAGGTGGTCGGGGTGGGCAGCGTCGGCACGCGTGCGTGGATCTTGCTCTTCGAGGGTGTGGACGGCAACGATCCGCTGTTCCTCCAGGCCAAGGAGGCTCAGAGTTCAGTACTCGAGCAGTTCCTCGGTGTCAGCGAGTTCAGCAATCACGGCGAACGCGTCGTCGCAGGGCAGCGCCTCATGCAGGCGTCAAGCGACATCTTCTTGGGCTGGCAGAAGACCAACGGCATCGATGGCATTGATCGCGACTACTACGTGCGCCAGCTCAGGGACTGGAAAGCGTCAGCCGACGTCGAAGCCTTCAACCCCAACGGCATGAGCCTCTATGCACGTGTGTGCGCATGGACTCTTGCGCGTGCCCACGCCCGCTCAGGCGATCGCATCGCCCTGGCCGCGTATCTGGGCAAGAAGGACACGTTCGACCAGGCCATCGCGGCCTTCGCGAGCGCCTACGCAGATCAGAACGAACGCGACTACTCCGTGCTCCGGGCGGCAGTCTCGTCGGGAAAGATCGTGGCCGAGGAAGGCGTCTAACCCGGCACGTAAGGGAGGCCCGTTCTCTTCGCGTACTATTCCTGTTCATGTGCCGTTCAGGTTGCCCGCGATGACCCTTGCCCCTGAGGTCACTCCCGTCCCGGCAGCCCCCGAGGTAAAGGGCTCGGCAGTGCCGGCTATCAGCCCACGCCGCCGCCTCATCGGCCGGATCGCCGTCGGTATCTGGCTCGTCGTGATGCTCTACTCATTCCTCACCCACGGCATTCCCTTTGACCGCCTTGCGCAGACCCTGTGGATTCTGACCGGATTCGCCGTGATCGCCATCGGTCGACCGTGGAGTCGCATGCGCCGCGTCCTGCTGGACTGGGGCGTCTTTGTCGGCATCTTCTACCTGTACGACTTCTCCCGAGCGGGTGCTCGGGCATTCAACTTTCCGGTGCAGGTGCAGTTCGGCATCTCTGCGGATCAGATCATGTTCGGCGGCGTGGTCCCCACCGTCTGGCTGCAGCAGCACTTCTATGACCCGCTGGCGATTCACTGGTGGGACTCCGTCGGGTCACTGATCTACATCAGCCACTTCCTGGCCGCGTATGTGATTGCCGCCATCCTTTACCTGCGCAGTCGAGACGCGTGGTTCGACTGGGTGCGCGTCATCACCGTCACCTCGGTGGGTGCGCTCGTGATCTTTGTTCTCATTCCCACCGCGCCACCGTGGTATGCCGACTCGGTATCGCACGTCTTACCCACGGTCCACCGCATCGCGGTGCGAGGGCTGGATTCGGTTGGTTTGCATCCGGCCGGCGAACTCGTGAGCAGCGGCCGCGCGTTTGCCAACCCGGTAGCCGCCATTCCAAGTCTGCATACCGGATTCGCGGTGCTCGTTTCTTTGTTCATCTTCTCGATATTGCCGCGGCGGTGGCGATGGTGGACAGTCCCCGTTCTTGTCGCCTACCCCGTGGCGATGCTCGCCATGCTGGTGTACGGCGGAGAGCACTACGTGATCGATGGCGTGATCGGTGCAGCGTTCGCGGCAGGTGCGTGGTTCGGTCTTCGCTGGTACGACCGCTGGCGCAAGCAGCACAAAGGTAGTTCTGCCTACGAAAGTGTCACCGGTGCTGAGATGGGCGGCAGAGCGCCCGCCGCGAGATCGGGGCAGTAGGACGCCTGCGTCACAACCGACGCAACCATTGCTGTGACGTAAATACTCGGGTCGATGCCCGCACGCGTGGCATCGGCGAGCGAGGCGGTCATCGTTGCCTTGGCTTGGGGCCACCCGTGAGCGCGAGCGTCATCGCACAGCTGCTGGCCCTGACTCTCGAGTTGGCCCCATTGGGTGGCACCGGCGAGCTGATCGGGTTCGATCATGGCGCCGTAGGGAACCTTGGTGTTGACCATGGCGGCGACGGCATACGGGAGAAACTCGTGAAAGACCGCAGTCTGGGCCGCGGTATAGGGCGCGGCTGATGATCCCGATCCAGCGCACGCGGTGAGCACGAGCGCCCCAACTCCCAGAACCACAGGTGTTCGCACAACTTCTCCCTAAACTTTGTTCCTATGCTTGCGACGATTTTTGACGGCCACGGGTTCCGTCAATGCTCAGCCGATGAGGCGCGCCAAGCCAGTAGCAATGCGGGCCTGACCTGGATCGATATTCGGCTGGATTCCTTGCAGGACCCGGACGCTATGGCCATGGCGAGCGCGGCGGGTGTGCCGATGCCGGCGCTCATGCAGGCACTCACCGTAGATCTCGATCTTGGCTTTCGCATCACACCTTCGGGCGTCCATGGCATTGGCTGGCTAGATGACAATGACGGCACGCCCGCTGTGCAGTGTGCCTTCGCTTGGAACCAGCATCGACTCGTGACCATCCGACTCGCTGGCGATAAGGCCATGACACAAGTGCAGGCGCGCATTCAGGAACGCGCCGATGCACTCGTGGCCACCCCGTCAAAGATCGTGGGTTCGGTGCTTCAGCTCATGATGGCCACCGTCCAGCGCGGTCTCACCGAACTCTCCGTCAAGGTAGGCACGCTTGACATGGAGATCATCGACACCAGCACTCCGCAGGCGGCACAGTCCGCTCAGCTCACGCAATATCGAAAGACCTTTGGACCGCTCGCACTTCGATTTCCGCTATATCTCGTCAATGTCAACACGGCTCTCATCGATCCGGGGAGCGTGCCGGGCCTGGATGCCGCAGGTATCGCCGAGATTCAACAGTTCGCCACTGATGCGCAGAACACCGCATCCATCATCGGCAATGTAGCCGACGGCATCCGCAATGCGGCGCAGGATATTCAGGGTCAGGTCAGCACGTGGCAGGGCAACCGCATCAACGCCCTCACCATGGTCACGATGATCTTTCTGCCGATTTCGTTCCTCACCGGCTACTTCGGCATGAACTTCACGTGGCTCGACAACCAGCTGAACTCGTGGGCGTCATGGTTCATCCTCGGCTTCCTCGTAATGATCGTCGTTGCCCTGGGGTCCATGCTGCTTCTGGTTCGGCATGGCTATTCACTGTCAGGCGACGTTCGCGAACGACGACGACGCAAGAAGGCGGCTCGTCAGGCAGCACAGGACGAGGTCGCACCCGGGAGTCGATGACGGTTGCGCGCCACCAACCGGTAGCAGATGTCGGCCAGTTGACGCATACCCGGAAGCCCCATCGTGCGCCCGGCTAACGGCCATGCGCCAACACTTGATGTCAGCAGCGAAGAAACAGCCGCAGCGCCTGAGTAGATGGTGTTGCGTGCATCGACAAACTTCAGAGCTTCATTGCACTCTTCAGCCGTAAGCCCTAGGTCAGACAGATTGATGTCGCTACTCGCGGCAACGGTGACGTTTGGCTGTGCAATGCGCCGAGCTCTGCCAGCGGCCTTGGTGCAAAATCCACAGTCACCGTCATATATGAGTACGGGTGGATGCACTCTCGTGACGGTCACAGCGATGAAACCGTCGTCTCGCGCGGAGCCCACCTTGGGTACGGCATTCGGAACATTCGGTTGAGCACGATCGCGATCCCCACGGTGCAGAGGACGGCCACCGCCATCGCGAGAATTCCCCAGGGCGTGTTGACGACTCCCAAAGCGACGATCAGTGTTGTCGCGCCGGCTGGCGCATGTTCGACCCCGAGCCACGACATGAGAATGAATGTCAGTGACAGTGCGAGCAGTGCGGCAGCAAGGCGATGAAAGCCGATGCTAGTGAGGTCGACGGGGACACCCCACAAACCCAGGAGCACCACACTCACGACACCCGATCCCAACCCGATCATCTGCCCGCACACGACATTGCGTGGCGCGGCTTGCCTGCTGGTTGATGCGAAGTAGATGACGAAGGCCGTAGGCCCAAGAGACGGGAACAGGAAAGGTTGATGTGCAACATGGGCAACAAGGCCCACAACGAGAAGAGTGATGCCACCACCGAGCGCTGCGTAAAGACCGCGATTGAGTCGGGTCCACGAGCTTTGTGGATCGGCTGGCACCAGGGTCACACCGAATTGTGGCACTTGGCGACACACAGCGGCCGCCACGTACCCTTGACGGATGCCCGTACGCCGCCGAACCGTGGTCACGGTTGTCGTGACCGTGGTGACGGTCGTGGTGACGGTCGCCTTCGTCGTGGGGGCTTCGTCGTGGGTTGAGACGGGGAAACGTCCATTCATCGACGTTCTTCCCCTGGTATCCCCCAGTGCCCTCACGGTGCCCAGTGATTCGTCGCACCTGTCGCCCGACATCACAAACGTCGTCCTGGTGCTCGCAGACGATCTGGACTGGAAGGCGTGGCGCGCGGTCCCACGCCTAGCCGCATTGCAGTCAGAGGGCACGACGTTTACCAACTACGTGGTCTCAGAGTCGCTGTGCTGTCCATCGCGAACCACGATCTTTCGAGGACAGTACGTGCACAACCACCATGTGGTGTCCAACGCGATCGAGACAGGCGGAGGCTGGCCCACCTTTCGTAATCTGGGATATCCCGCGGACTGCCTACCCGTGTGGCTTCAAAAGGCGGGTGTTCAGACCGGACTGATCGGCAAGTATCTCAACCAATTCCCTGACACTCCGGCAGAGGAAACGTATGTCGCACCAGGATGGAACACCTTCGTTGTCCCATCTTCGCGAGCAACGCCGTACTCCGGCTATGACTACACGCTCGATGTCAATGGCACGTTGAAATCGCACGGTACGACGGCGTCCGACTACATCGGCGACGTCCTCAATGGTTATGCCGCACAGTTTCTCGAGGCACCCACATCGCCTTTCTTCTTGGAACTTGCAACGTTTGCGCCTCACCTTCCTGCGCCTGTCGCGCCGCGACACGTCGGCTCGCACGCGACCGACCAGGCCCCGCGCGACGATTCGTTCAATGCCTTGGTGACCAACCCGCCTAGCTGGCTAGCGCCGGTCGCCAAGCTCACGGAAGAGCAGGTGACCGCCGTCGATGAGTTGTGGCGGCAGCGACTGGAGTCAGCGGAGTCTGTTGCCGATGCGGTCGATCAGGTCAAGCAATCCCTGAAGGCCAACGGGCACCTTGCCGACACGCTAATCATCGTGACGTCGGACAACGGTTTCCATGTCGGCAGCTACGGCCTCTCGCGTGGCAAACGGACCGCCTTCGACACCGACACCGTCGTTCCCATGGTCATGATCGGGCCCGGTACCAGCGCGGGCAAGTCCGTTGACCAAATGGTGTCCGAGACCGATCTCGGTCCCACGATCGCATCACTCCTACGCGTGTCCGCTCCGCAATGGGTGGACGGTCGAAGTCTCGTGCCACTTCTGTTCGATGACACGACCCCGTGGCGTACCGGAGTGCTCACAGAAAACATCGGAATCTCCCAGCCGGGTGATCCCGACTACCAACTCCTCGCACCACATGGTTTCGAAGCGCTCATCACCCGTGAGTGGTCATATATCGAAAGTGGGACGAACGATGTGGAGCTCTACAACCGTCTGCGTGATCCCTATCAACTGATCAACATTGCCGGCTCGGCCGCACCCGCACTTCTTCAGCAACTCAAGGCGCAGCTCACGGCACTCAAAACGTGTGCTGGTGAAACCTGTCGAGCCGCCGACTCGATCGTCATCACGCAGTAATCGTTGGCACCGTGCCGCGACTGGCTCGACCTCGCTCGGCGAGGACCGCAATGACGTAGAGCGCCACGGCAACGAGCAGCAGGAACTGGTAGCCGATGAGCAACGACAGGTACTCCAGACACCCACCGACCATGGCACCGAACAGGTTCGCTGCGAAGGCCGCCGTGGGATTGGCGGAGTCCTTGAAGCGCGATGTAAACAGCAGGTTGGCGAAGAACACCGGCGCGAACGCAAGGACTACCGCTGCGAATAGGCGAAGGGGAACGGGCAGTCCGAGAAGTGAGCCGTTGGGAATGAGGAAGGCAACACCCAAGGACACGAACAAAGCGGAAATGATGAATCGTCGAGGCACCGGTCGCTTGCGACGTGATGTCACCTCGATCGCCAGCAGTACCGCAACGAGAACACCGGTGAACACCATGGCGTTGACCAACCAGGTGGTTCCGAAGAGCAGCGCGAACGTCGTAATGGATCTGGTTTCGAGCAGCAAAAAGGCTGAGCCCATGAAGAACAGGTCGACGTAGCCAGACATCGACCGGTAGGGCCCGCCGAACACTCGAATGCCGATGGCCGACGCCAGCAGGATCAGGGCAATCACGATCAGGTAGAGCGGGGGAATACTGCGATCCCGCAGGTAAAGGAACGGATGGTCGTCCGTGGATGGCGAGGGCACCATGTCACCTGACTGCACAATCGCGGTGCGATCAAAGATTGTGCCAGCCGCGCAGGTGGCGTTTTCGGGTTGCTTGCCTACGGTGAGTACTGCGATGGACTGCACCACGGTGATGCTGTCAACGCAGGGGGCATGGCCAAACACTTCGTCAAGCGTGCCGGCAAGACGGTTGACCAGCCACGGCTCACGGTAGAAGTTGTACATGGCGAAGACGCCAGCAGACGTCAGGTGATCACGCGCGGCTTCAAATGACTGCTTGGTGAAGAGGTACGATTCAAGACGCAACTGGCTGGCACCAGACACCAGCGTGAGCGAATCCGGTAGCGCAAACAAAATGAGGTCGAATTTTTGATCGGTGCTGGACAGGAATGCACGCCCGTCGTTGATATGAAGGTTGACCCGTGGATCGTCGTAGGGCTTGTTGGGATTGACCTGCTCACCAATTTGGGCAATGCGCGGGTCGATCTCGACCGCCTCGACGTGCTTGGCGCCCCGCGCGAGTGCAAGTGCCACGTCTGTGCCGGTTCCTGCGCCCACGATCAACACGTTGTTGAGGGGGTTGTCTACCGCGCGCTCATACGGGCGGCCATACATGGGTTCGTTAGCCAGGCGCTGCTGTACGTCCATCACCGCCTGGTGGGGGATGCCGTTGACCTGCAGAGCCGTGTAGGTGCTTCCGTCACCGAGTTTGAACGACTCGGTGTGAACCTTGTAATACGGCGACCATGAGATGCCTGCACCCAGCGACTCCATCACCAGTGCGGCAATGATGACGACCATCGCCACCCATGAGATCGCCGGCAGTTTGACGCCGTAGATCAAGACGAGGATCACCAAGGTCACTATGGGCCAGACCCACGATGGCGCTCGCATGAATGACACAAGGGTGAAGGCCAGCGTTCCCAGGATCGATCCGATGATGTCCCAGCGGTAGGCATCCAAAGCCTTGAACTCGCGAAACGCACGTCCGGTGATCTCGCCAAACCCCGTCATCGTGATGGCGACGACGACGAAGACCAGAGGCAAAGACACCCACGTCGGCAGGCCGGTAGGTGCGACCTCGGTGAAGAAGATCAGGTCGGCGGACGAGCCCATGATCTGCGCGGGAAAGATGGTGATGAATGCGATAAGGACGATCAGCGCGACAGGCGCGTAACGCCCAAAGTCGTGCGGCCGGCGAGATCGAAGGAAGCCCAAGCCGATCCCCAGAAAAGACGCCAGCAGGATCAGGTTGGAGAAGTAGGACAGGTGGACCAGGTTGGCACCGGACCAGCGAATGAGGGCCAACTGGACGAAAAGCATGAGCGAACTCGCTGCCATGAGTCGCCAGCGCCCGGTCAGAATGCCGCGGGCATAGGCCTCAGGTTCATGTAGCTGCGCGGTCACCGGCGAACCGTAGCAATCACGAGTCAGGGGTGAGGGAAAGAACGCGGTCTGCCATGACGGCAGCCTCGTCCCGATCATGGGTCACGTGGATGGCAGCCACGTGTTCGCGACGCAGCATGGTCGCGATGTCAACTGCGAGGCGATGCCGCAGGTCGGTATCGAGAGCGCTAAACGGTTCGTCGAGCAGGAGAGCTCCTGGCCTCGGGGCAAGAGCACGTGCCAGCGCCACCCGCTGCGCCTGCCCCCCGCTGAGACTGTCGACCTTGCGGCTCTCGAGCCCCTGGAGTTCGAGCCAGTCCAGCAGTTCGCTGACGCGAACGGGGTCGCGGTCGCCCCGCAGGCGAAGCCCGTACGCGATGTTGCGTCCGACGTCGAGGTGCGGGAACAGCAGCGGTTCCTGAAAGACAATCCCGATGCCTCGATGATGAATCGGCTCGCTGGTGACATCGGTGCCATCAATGAAGACGTGCCCGGACAGAGGCGCAACGGACCCGAGAATTGTCGACAGCAGAGTGGTCTTACCGACGCCGCTCGGACCTACGACGGCGAGGATCTCGCCGGGCTCAAGTGCGAAGGACAGCGGTCCGGCGTATCGCTCGCCATGGTGACCAATGACAAGGTCTCGGACCTCGAGGCGTGCGGTCACGTGGTCCTCCCTGCTCGATCGACGATGAGCGTCAAGCTCAGAGTGAATGCCACCAGCACCACTGCAAGTGCAGCCGCGACCCCATAGGCCTGCTCACCCGGGCGGCTGAGTAGACGTGCGATCTGCAATGGCACCGTGGGCGAACCCGCTCGCGCGAGGAAAGACGCTGCACCGAACTCACCTAAGGACACCGCGGCTGCCAGACCCGCTGCGCTCAGTGAGACGACGCGAAGTACCGGGCCATATGCCGCGAGGAACGCGCGGGTAGGCGCGGCACCCAGGCTTGCGGCGACAAGGGCGCGTCGTGAGTCCGCGGCTCGGAGCGCTGGAGCGGCGACCGCGACAACAAGAGGCACGGCCACAAGTGCATGTGTCATGGGAACGAGGAGTCCGGTGCTGCGAAGGTCGAATGGTGGGCGACCGAACGCGAGCAGAACGCCGAGGCCAAGAGTTGCGGCAGACACACCAAGGGGAGCCAGCGCGATGAGGGCGACCACTCGCGTGCGTGCCTGCGTCAGAGCGGCTACTGCGGCGCACCCTCCGACAAGTCCGGCAACGACGGCCGTGAGCCCTGCGTACCCGAGTGACGTAACCAACGCTGATACGGGTGATCCAATCCGATCTGTGCCGGCGTCAATCAAGCCCAGGGACAGCCACCACTGCGCAGTCCACCCGTGTGACGTATGCAGGGACGCATATATGAGACCGACGACAGGGGCAAGGACCAGTGCCCCACCCAACGCCGCAAGTGCAGGAATCCACCACTCGCGTGGCAGTAGCGCGCGCAATGCCGGCGGTCGCAACGGCCGGCGCGGAGCCCGAGCACTGAGCAGTCCTCCAGCACCGAGCACGGCAACGACGACAAGGAGCTGCAGCAATGCCGTTGTTGCGGCCCCGGGAAAGTCGAGCAGAGTGCCGGCCTGTCTGAAGACCTGGGATTCCAATGTCCGCGTCGACGAGTCGCCAAGCAAGAGAGCGATACCCAGTGAGGTGAAAGAGAAGGTGAAGACGATCGCTGCGCTGGCGATCAGTGCCCCGCGAAGACTGGGTAATGTGACGGTGATGAACGCACGCCAGGTGCTGGCACCCAGCGACCGAGCGACCATTTCATAGGAGTCGGGCAGCTGTGCCCACGTGGCGCCGACCACGCGCACCACCACCGCGAGATTCACGTAGGCATGTGCGAGCACGACCAGCACCATGCCTTGCGGCAGCGATGAACCCAGCATGGCGCGAAAGGCGAGGGCAACCACGACGGTCGGCATCACGAATGGCACCGTGAGTAGCGCCTGTGCCAGTGCGCGACCCCGGAACGAATACCGCGACACCACTGCCGCCAGAGGCACACCGATGGCGAGGGCCAGCAGTGTTGACGCTGTGGCCTGCGCGAGTGACAACGCGAATAGCGTTGCGGTGGCGGGTGCGACATGCAGGCCTAGGCCGACGCGGACCATGAGTGTCCCGATCGGAAAAACGAGGAACGCGACCAAGAAGGCCGTGGGCACCACCCACGTCCATCGCATCCACGCTGGAGTGATCAGCGCCCCATCACCGCATCCCACTCGGAGAGCCAGCCATCAAGCCCAGCGGCCACCGTCGCAGGATCAAGCATCAGCGGTGTGTCCACTTTGGCTGCGAACTTTGTGAAGACATCAGGCAGAGCAACTCCCGCGCGAGCCGGGAACACAAACATCGACAGCGGAACATCCGCCTGCACCGGTGCCGAGATGAGCCAGTCAATGACCTTCTGCGCGCCGGAGGGGTTCGCGGCGCCGGCAAGGACACCCGCGTATTCCACCTGTCGGTAGCACCCGTCAGTCATGACCGATGTCGATGGCTTGGTCGGCTTAGGGTCGGCCGCGTACACGATCTCGGCCGGTGGGCTGGTGGCGTAGGACACCACGAGCGGACGATCACCGTTGCCACCCCCGGCGGTGAAAGATCCTTCATAGGCATCGGTCCATGTGGCGGCAACCTTGACGCCGTTTGCCTGCAGCGAAGACCAGTAGTCCTTCCATCCGTCGCCGTAGCGGGAGATGCTGGCAAGCAGGAACGCCAAGCCCGTGGAGGACGCTGCCGGATCCTCGACCACGAGCAGGTCCTTGTACTGCGGTTTGGTGAGGTCAGCCAACGTCGTCGGCGGTGTCACGCCGTGTTTGGTGAACCAGGAACTGTCGATATTGACGCAGACATCGCCGTAGTCGATGGGTGTCACGAGTCCGCCGTCCGTATTGGCCTTCAATGAAGGGATGAGTGCGGCAACGTCCGGTGAGTTGTAGGGCCAGAACACTCCGGCCTTCGTCGCTCGCGAGACCAGGGTGTTGTCCGTGCCGAACATGACGTCTGCGGTCGGTGACCCGGCAGCCAGCACGGCACCGGCGACCATGGTCCCCGCATCGCCTGAGGTGACGATCTCGAGCTTCAGCCCGGTCGACTTCTCGAACGCGGCCTTGAGGCTGTCGCTCACCGCGAAGGAATCGTGGGTCAGTAGGCGCACGACGCCCGGCTGAGCAGCACCGGCCTGCGCTGTCCCGGCCGGCACTGTCCCTGCTGGCACAGGCGCGAGGGCTCCGTTTGAGGTGGATCCGCCACACGCCGTCACCAGGACGACAGCAGCCACAGGGGCGAGCATGAGTAAGCGCTTCATCGAAACTTCCCTCCGCTGGCATTACCCAGTTCAGGTTGCGGGTCGGCGGAAGCGTCCGCCCTCTCAGCCCGTCGAACTCACGAGCTCCCCGAGGTCTTCTGATGATGCTACTGCCCGAGCACCCGCGCAATCGCAGTGGTGAACTCGACGACGTCTTCGGCTGTGGTGTCCCAGGCGCACATCCACCGCACCTCACCGGTGAACTCATCCCAGACGTAGAAGTGGAACTCCTCCTGCAGTATCGGGATGACCTCCTTGGGCAGGATCGCGAACACGGCATTGGCCTGAGCGCGACGGGGGATCGTGACGCCATTGATGGCCCGGGCGCGCTGCTCGAGCAATGCGGCCATCGTGTTGGCGTGCATGGCGTTGCGTCGCCATAGCTCGTCGTTGAACAGTGCGAGCAGCTGCGCACTGATGAACCGCATCTTGCTCGCCAACTGCATCGAGGTCTTGCGAAGGAAATCTACGCCGGGTGCGGCCTCGGGGTTCAACACGACGACTGCCTCGCCGAGCATCAGGCCGTTCTTGGTCCCGCCGAACGACAGGACGTCGACGCCGACATCCGAGGTGAGTGCACGCAACTCGGTGCCCAATCGCACTGCGGCGTTGGCGATGCGCGCCCCGTCCATGTGCAGCCACATGCCAAGCGAGTGGACGTGATCGGCAATTGCTCGAATTTCATGAAGTGCGTAAACGGTCCCCTGCTCGGTGCTCTGTGTGATGCTGACAACCTTGGGCTGTGCGCGATGCACGAACCCGAATCCATGCGCCTGCTGATCGATCAACTCCGGGGTGAGTTTGCCGTCGGGTGCGGGAATGGTCCACAACTTGAGACCGCCCATGACCTCCGGTGCGCCACCCTCGTCGGCGTGGATATGCGCGGACTGCGCGCAGATGACGGCCTCCCAGCGCTTGCACATCGCTTGGAGTGCGACGACATTGGCGCCGGTGCCGTTGAACACCGGATAGACCTCGGTGGGCGCACCGAACTGCTTGCGAAACGTCTTGCGCAAGCGCTCGGTGACCTGGTCGTCGCCGTAGGCGGTCGCATGGCCCTCGTTGACGTCGGCAATCGCCTGAAGGATCTCCGGATGGATGCCGGCGTAGTTGTCGCTCGCAAAGCCGCGGGTCATGAGGGGAGTATTCCTGTCTGCCGCAGGCGGCGCGAGGTGAATACGAGAGCCGCGATGATCAGCAGGGCAAAGATGCCGAGAATCGCGGTGACGCCGTCGAAGCCGATCACCACCTGCCGCAGGATGCACGCCCCGCCCATCATCAGCAATGCCATCGACTGCAGGAATATGGCGAACCTGAGTTGACGTCGGACCGATGGGTCAGGCATGCGTGAAGTCTTTCCGGTCGACGGGTGAGTTCCACGTGGATAGCACTCGTGTCTCATGCTCAAAGCCCAGTGCGGAAAGCCGTGCCGGGTCCAAGGCAAAAAGTCGGCCATCGATCGCGGGAAGTCCCAACCAGCGTGCCGCGAGGATCCGTAGGCAGTGACCGTGTGCGATGAGTACGCAATCGTGCCCGGACGTCACTACCGGCAGGCAACGATCGATTACACGATCAACACGGGCGCCGACCTCATCGACCTGCTCACCGGGCGTTGTGCCCGCGGGTATGGGGTGATCCCAGATCAGCCAGGACGGGTCACCCAGGTTCGTCCGAATGTCTGCCGTCGTGATGCCCTCGTAGTTGCCGTAGTCCCATTCCAGGAGATCGGCGTCGACATCGTCAGGGGTGAGACCAGCCAGTCGTGCCGTTTCCCGAGCGCGCGAGAGCGGACTGCACAGGGTGAGTGCCACATCATTGCCGTCGAGGGCGTGCGCCAAAGCGCGTGCTTGATCTTCACCCCGCGCTGTCAGAGCGACGTCGGTGCGTCCTGTGTGCTGGCCCGACAGGCTCCACGAGGTTTCACCGTGCCGCACAAGCCAGATACGGCCGTGAGCCATCTGTATCTCCTGTCGTCGTCATATTGCAGTTCAGGCTTCGAGTTCGGGGTGAGGCTGGTCGACGTCCGGCACTCCGGCATCCACAGATCCCTCAGAGTGCCCGATCCATCCGGCGAGACGAAGTCCATACCCGACGGATGCGCCGATGAACACAGCAAAGGCGAGCGTCCCGAATCCCACGGTGCCACCGAGCAGCCAGCCGATGACAAGCACGACTGCTTCGATGCACAGCCGCACTCGGGCGACCGGCCAGCCGGTTCGCTGATGAATTCCGGTCATCCAGCCATCTCGTGGACCCGGTCCCAGATTTGTCGTGAGGTACATGCCACTGCCGCAACCAATGCAGGCGAGCCCCGCGACGATGAAGGCGATGCGTAGCCACAACTGTTCGGGTTGGTGGACGACAAGCACCATGATCTGCAGTGCGAGGGAAATGACGATTGCATTGCTGATGGTGCCGAGGCCGGGTCGTTCGCGAAGCGGAATCCACAGCAGCAGAACGATGCCGCTCGTGATGAACGTCGCGAGACCGATCGAGATGGGCAGGTGGTTCGTCATGCCCTGGGCAAGGACGGTCCAGGGGCTCACACCAAGGCCGCTGGCAATGAACAGTGCCTCACCCGTGCCGAACAGCCACAGGCCGGAGACAAGAATCGCGAAAGTTCCTGGGCGAGTGCGCCATCGAGACGCCGCGCGCCACCGCGTGACCGGAATGGACCGGGACGGATGAAGGAAGGTCAATCGCGAGGACATTGTGACCATCGTGGTGGAATGAGGTCATGTGGCGGCGGACATTCATCACTCCCGTAGCCGCGGCGTTGTGCGTTCTTGCGCTGTCTGCCTGTTCCGGTGGGAACTCATCTGCCGTACCGAGTGCGAGCGCTACGCCGTCGGGATCTGCCTCCGCCGCCCCCATGCTCCTGGATCAGCAGACCACCACGGTGCTGGAGCAGCCGCTGGCCTATCCCAAGGGCGCCGCGGCCCAGGTCAGCAGCACCATCGTCGAGCTCCAGCCGGGTCAGGCCACAGGGTGGCACAAGCACAACGTGCCCCTGTACGGCTATATCCTCGAGGGAACTCTGACGGTCGAGTACGACGCCGGAGTGACCAAGGAATACCCCGCTGGTACGGCGTTCATGGAGGCCACCAAGGTGTTCCACAATGGCATCAACAAGGGCTCGAGTGTGGTGCGCGTGTTGTGCGTCTTCATGGGGGCCGAAGGTCTCAACAACACGGTCAAGCGTCCCTAGTCTTGGCTCGCCTAGAGTTCCGCGCATGCTGAGCGTCGAGGACTATCGCGACCGAGTTCTTGCGGGCATATCCCGCCTGGCAGCCATCGAACTCCCGCTCACTGCCGTCGAAGGGTGTGTTCTGGCGGAGAACGTCGCCGCGGCGGTGAGCCTTCCGTCCTTCGACAACTCATCCATGGACGGATACGCGGTGCTGGCATCCGACCTCGCGTCAGCGAGCACGGCGTCACCGGTTGACCTTCGCGTTATTGATGACGTGCCGGCCGGTGGCGTCTCACGCACCACGGTCACTCGCGGCACCGCCATACGCATCATGACCGGGGCGGCGATGCCTGACGGTGCAGACGCGGTGATACCCGTGGAGCTCACCGATGCGGGGACAACTTTCGTGCAGATCATCGGTTCCGTGAACCCGGGCGCATACATTCGTCGCACAGGCGAGGATGTGCGGGCAGGTGCCGTGGTTCTTCCCGCCGGCACGCTGATTGAGTCGCGGCAGATTGCGCTGCTGGCGGCGTGCGGCCACGGCACGGTCCGCGTGTTTCCCCAGCCTCGCATCGCCGTGATTGCCACGGGCTCTGAGTTGGTTGAGCCGGGTGAACCATTGGGGCCCGGAATGATCCACGATGCCAACAGCTTCATGCTCATCTCGGCAGCGCGCGAGGCCGGTGCACAGGCCTATCGGGTGGGGCCGATCCCCGACGACGACGCCGCGTTCTTTGACGCCATCGAGGACCAACTCCACCGCTGCGACCTCATCCTCACCAGCGGCGGCGTGAGCATGGGTGCCTACGACACGGTCAAGGCCGTCTTGAGCAAACTCGGCACCGTCCACTTCATGAAGGTCGCGATGCAGCCCGGTATGCCGCAGGGGTATGGACGCATCGAAGGCACCCCGATCATCACCCTGCCGGGCAATCCGGTGAGCAGTTACGTGTCGTTCGAGCTCTTCGTCCGACCCGCGATTCGCAAGATGCGGGGGCTGTCGACGCTGCAACGCGCGACTTCAACCGCGGTCTGTCTGACGGCGATGGACTCTCCGCGCGGCAAGCGCCAGTTCGCACGCGCGCGATTCGTCGACGGCGGCGTCGAAGCGACGGGGACTGGTCAGGGCTCTCACGTACTCGGTGGGCTAGCAGATGCAGAAGCGCTCATCGTGATTCCCGAGGACACCGCCCACATTGACGCGGGCGCCGATGTCACGGTCATCGACCTGCGCTGAACATCGCGGCGAACGACTTTCTGTCGAACGCGAGAACGATCTGACACCGCTGCGTAAACAGTTCCTGAATTGTCCAAGTCGTCGCCTAGGTGCAGGTGGCGAAGGCGCGTCGACCTGCCTGAGATAGGGGCACCGTCACACAGACGAGTTACTCGACAGGAGATCTTATGCGTAACGCAACGCGCATCGTTGCCGGAGCGGGTGCCGCAGGCGCCCTGCTCGCGGTGTCGGCGCTCCCGGCCCATGCAGCCAGTGACTTCTCATATGTAGAGGCGCTGAACGGCACCCAGCTCACCGTGCTGGCCACCTCGGGCGACACCATCGGTGGCGTCATCTGGCCGGGAACCCCCGACGGCATCGGCGTGCTCAAGGGCACCGATGGCAAGGTGACCGTGTTTGTCAACCACGAGTTCTCGGCATCTGACGCCGCTGTGCGCGGGCTCTCGCGTGCAGGTGGCACCGCCGCTGGCTCGACCGTGAGCGCGGTCAACCTCAACTCCACCGCCACGGGTGTCACGGCCTTCCGTGACCTGCTGAGCAACGTGAAGTTCTGGGACTACGCCACGAACTCCTACGGCAGCAAGCCAAGCGTCCCGACTGGTGCGACGCTCGTTGACCAGTACGGCACCCCAATGCACTCGGTGAACCTCAACCGCTTCTGCTCCTCGCATATGGCGCAGCCTGGCGAGCTGGCCGCAACGGTGACCGGCAAGGACGGAAAGGTTACGCAGGTCGGCTACACCGGCCCCGTGTACTTCACCGGTGAAGAGGGTGGCGACGAGTCGCGCGCCTTCGCGATGAACAACGAGGGCCAGATGGTCCAGCTGCCGAAGTTCGGCCTTGCTGGCTTTGAGAACTTCCTCAATGCTCAGGGCACGGGCACCAAGACCGTGATCATGGCGGACGAGGACAACGCAGCCACCAACAGCCAATTGCGCATGTACGTCGGCGAGAAGACCAGCACCGGAGAGTGGTTCGAGAAGGCAGGCTTGACCAACGGCCAGGTCTACGTCGCATCTGTCGTGGATGCACCGTCGGACAACACCTACCGCTCCAAGTACGGCAAGAAGTCCGGCGCAATCGTGACCTTCAACGCGCTCGACACCTCGGTCAATGGCACCGCGCAGAACACCCAGGCACAGTCGCTGGGCACCACGTTCTCGCGCATCGAGGACGGCGCATGGGATCCGATGCACCCGAACGACTACTACTTCATCACCACCGAGTCCAACAAGGACAAGGCTGCCACTGCGCCCAACCCGGCAGAGCCGAATACCTCGCGTGACGGCGGCGCCCTGTGGCGTCTGCGCTTCGCAGACGTCAAGAACCCGCTCGCTGGCGGAGCGATCCTCACGATGATGCTGGACGGCACCGAGGCCCCGTACCTCAGCAAGCCGGACAACCTCGAGATCGACAAGCTCGGCAACATCATCATCCAGGAGGATCCGGGTGCCAACGATCACGTGTCACGCGTGCTCGCCTACCGCATCTCCGACGGCAAGATCGGTGCGGTCGCGAAGTTCAAGGACATGTACTTCGCGAAGGGTGCCTCGAACTTCATCACCATCGATGAAGAGACCAGCGGCGTAACAGATGTGACGCAGGTCCTGAGCCAGGGAGCCTCGGACACCAATGAGTACTTCCTGTTCGACGCGCAGGTGCACGTGCCGGCGGCGCAGGCTCGACCGGATGTCTCGGCAGCCGAGCGGGCGGCAATGTCTTCGGCGATTGAGGGCGGCCAGCTGTACAAGCTGACGATCCCTGCGTCGGCGTGGGCGACGATCTACGCGTCCTAGTACGTCACGCACGGCAACGAGGGGGTGGGCCCACCGGGCCCACCCCCTCGTTTCGTCCTGTCAGGTGACCCCAGCTCTGCGTGAGTTCATGTGCTGTTAACCAACAGTTACCCCAACGGCCAACTGACGCCACCTCACCGGCTACGAATGATCGAAAGGATCTGGCTATGTCAGTGGCCACGGAAGAGAAGCGCGACCTCACGGCCGCTGCCCTGAGCCATCGTGGCGATCGCGTCTTCAACCGGATCATCACCGGATGCGCGTTCACCGCGCTGATCGTGCTGGCCGGAATCACAGTCTTCCTCGGGTTCCAGGCCTTTCCGGTCCTTCAGGATCAGGGGATCTCGTTCGTGACCACCACCGCGTGGGACAGTTTCGGCACCCCACCGGTCTACGGCATCGCAGGCATGCTCTGGGGCTCGCTTCTGCTCTCCGTGATCGCCCTGGTGATCGCGGTGCCTGTCTCGCTCCTGCTGTCAATCTTCCTGGTCTTCCTTGCGCCCAAACCGGTCTCAAAGATCTTCACGAACCTCATCGACCTCATGGCGGCGATCCCATCCGTGATCATTGGCCTCTGGGCGCTTTACATCCTCCAGCCGACCTCGGTCGAGTGGGCAACGCTTCTCAACAAGTACCTCGGCTGGATCCCGCTGTTTGACTCCAATGGCAACTTCATCGGCAGCCCGTTCACGGCCGGCATCGTGCTTGCCATCATGATGATTCCCATTGTCACCTCGGTGACGCGCGAGGTGCTGGGCCGCACGCCCCCCGATCTCATCAACGCTTCGGAGGCCCTCGGGTGCTCGATGTGGACGATGCTGCGATACGTCGCATTGCCATACGGCCGCGGCGGCATCGTGGGCGGAATCATGCTGGGTCTTGGTCGTGCCCTCGGTGAGACGATTGCGGTGTTCTTCGTTCTCAAGCTCGTCTACGACGTCAACTGGTTCCACATTCTCTACTCCGGTGGCGGTTCGGTCGCGACGCTTATCGTGGCGAAGTTCGGTGACGCATCCGGCTCCCTCGAGCAGCAGGTGCTTCTGGCTGCCGGCTTCTTCCTGTTCGCCATGACTCTGATCGTCAACGTGATCGCCAACCTCATCGTCGCGCGCACCGGAAGGGTGAAGTCGTGACCACGATTATCTTTGACGAGACACGCGTCACGACCCTTCAGCAGCAGACCGCCCAAAAGCCGTGGGCCGCGAAAACAGGGAAGTGGAAGGCAGCGGTTGTCCTCGCCGTCATCATCCCGCTGGCTATCACGCTGGCGTTGATGTTCGCCACGGATCTGCCGAAGGCACTGATCATGGTGGTCATCTATCTGCCCATCCAGTTGATTGCTGGTGCGCTTGCGGCCACGGCGACTCGTGGCCGCAAGAACGCTTTGGACGCCATGATCATCGTCGTCGCCATCGGTGCCACGATCCTGAGCCTTGTGGTGCTCGTGTCGGTGGTCTGGGCGATCATCGCTAAGGGCATCCCGGTGCTCAGTGGTGCCTTCGTGAGTCAGAACATGACGTACATCAGCCCGGCGACCCCTCTCGGCTATGGCGGTATCGGTCACGCGGTTATCGGCACCGTGCTCATCGTGCTCATCTCGGCAGTCATCGCCGTGCCCCTGGGTGTCGCGACGGCTGTGTACATCACCGAGGTGCGCGGCAAGGCGGTGCCGTACGTGCGCTTCTTCGTGCAGGCCATGTCGGGTGTTCCTTCGGTGGTCGCCGGTCTGTTCATCCTTACCGTCTTCATCCTCACTGGCGTTCTCCAGACCAGTGCGTTTGCGGGCGCACTCGCCTACGCGATCCTCATGCTCCCCACGGTCGCCCGAACCGCCGAAGAAGTCCTCAAGCTGGTTCCCGAGGACCTGCGCACGGGCGCCCTGGCTCTGGGGTCCACTCGTGCCCGTGTCGTGCTACAGGTCGTGCTTCCGGCCGCCAAGACGGGCATCATCACCGCCGCGATCCTGGGCC
>JBAWXR010000013.1:0-21017 GCA_037143955.1 Actinomycetes bacterium | reverse complement strand
TGGGATAACCCCAGACATAACGCTGGGATCACCCCAGACACATGGCTGGGATCACCCCGCAGTGACCGTCGGCTCACCTTCGAGATCGGCCATCTCCTCGGCCAGCTTCATGGCTTCTTCGATCAGTGTTTCGACAATCTGAGACTCCGGCACCGTCTTGATGACTTCGCCCTTGACGAAAATCTGGCCTTTGCCATTGCCAGAGGCAACACCGAGGTCAGCCTCTCTGGCCTCGCCCGGGCCATTGACCACACAGCCCATGACGGCCACGCGCAGCGGAACTGTCAGCCCTTCGAGTCCGGCGGTCACCTGCTCTGCGAGCGTGTACACGTCCACCTGCGCGCGCCCGCACGATGGACACGACACGATTTCGAGGCCTCGCTGCCGCAGGTTAAGGGACTCCAGAATCGCCAATCCCACTTTGACCTCCTCGACCGGGGGAGCCGACAAGGACACTCGAATGGTGTCGCCGATACCACGCGAGAGAAGTCCGCCGAAGGCCACCGCCGACTTGATCGTGCCTTGGAAGGTCGGGCCCGCTTCGGTGACACCCAAGTGCAGCGGGTAATCACATTGCTCGGCCAGCAGCATGTACGCCTTCATCATGATGACTGGGTCATGGTGCTTGACGGAAATCTTGATATCGCGGAAGTCATGCTCTTCAAACAATGATGCTTCCCAGAGCGCAGACTCGACCAGCGCTTCCGGAGTCGCCTTGCCGTACTTCTCGAGTAAGCGCTTGTCGAGTGATCCTGCATTGACGCCAATGCGAATCGGCGTGCCTGCATCCTTTGCCGCACGGGCGATCTCGCCCACCTTGTCATCGAACTGCTTGATGTTGCCCGGGTTGACGCGCACACCGGCACATCCGGCCTCAATTGCCGCGAAAACGTACTTGGGTTGGAAGTGGATGTCGGCAATGACGGGGATGCCACTTTTGCGGGCGATGATCGGCAGTGCGTCCGCATCGTCTTGACTGGGCACGGCCACGCGGACGACTTGGCATCCCGCAGCTGTCAGCTCCGCGATCTGCTGAAGGGTCGCGTTGACATCAGATGTCAGCGTGGTGCACATCGATTGCACACTGACCGGTGCGTCACCTCCGATGCGCACCGGATGGACGGGGTGCCGCAGAAGCAACTCGCGACTGACCCGACGAGGCGCGACGGTGGGCGGTGGTGCGGAGGGCATTCCAAGCATGGTCACAGCGTCATTGTCTCCTAGCCCAAAGAGATCGGCTTGACGAGGTCAGCCCAGATGACCACGACGCCCATCATGAGCAACACTCCCGCAACCACGTAGGCAACCGGGAGCAGCCGAGCCATGTCGACGGGGCCGGGGTCTGGGCGCCCGCGCCAGCGCGACACCCGGCGCCTGACACCCTCATAGAGCGCCCCGGCAATGTGCCCAACATCCAGCGGCAGGATCGGCAGGAGGTTGAACAAGAACAGGAACAGGTTCAAGGACGCGGCTAGCCCCAGGAAGGTCGCCACCTTCGCGACCAACGGCTGGTCAGTCGCGGCGATGTCTCCCCCGAGACGCGTCACGCCCACCACGCTGACGGGACTGTCCGCGGATCGTTGGCCCCCGCCGATGAGTGTCTGTGTCACGAGTTCGTACAAGCGAACGGGCAACGACACGAGTGCGACCACCGACTTGCTCGTCAGATCCCACATGTACGCGGGAACGGCAGAGAAGGGTTGACGCACCCATTCCACGGCGGGGACCAACCCGACATAGCCCGCGGTTACGACCTGTCCCGTGGGCGTGCCTTGATCGTCATACGCAGGTCGCGTGGCCGTAGCGATGGTGATGGGGAGGCCCACCACCTGCCCGTCACGCTGCACTGTGATGGTCGTGGTCGCACCCGGATGCGCGCGGATCCATTCGGTGGCTGCCGTCCAGTCGCTCACGTCGACACCGCCGATGGACACGACCGTGTCGTCGACTTTGATGCCCGCTAAGACGGCGGGGGCCACAGAGCTACCCGTAGGGCACTGTCCGCTGGGCAACGCCGCTCCCGTGGGAGAAGCACTGGTGGGAACACACGTGCCGATGGCCTCAATCGATGTACCGGCCTGTGGAATGCCGATACCTACGAGCACCGCGGTGAACAACACGATTGCCAGCAGGAGATTCATGGTCGGGCCACCAAGCATGATCACCACGCGCTTGTGCACCGGCAGTCGGTAGAACACTCGGTTCTCGTCTCCGGGACCAATCTCGTCGCTGGCCTGACGGCGAGCATCGTTGATCATCGTGGCGAAGCGACCCGTGCTCATGCTTCGTGAACTGCCATCGGGGGCCGGTGGCACCATGCCGATCATCCGGATGTAGCCCCCCAGCGGGAAAGCCTTGAGCCCGTATCGAGTCTCGCCGCGCTGCTGCGACCAGATGGTGGGGCCGAATCCGATCATGTACTCGGTGACCTTGACCCCGAACCTCTTGGCCGGCAGCAGGTGGCCCACTTCATGGAGTGCTATCGATGCGCCGATGAGGATGGCGAACAGCACAATGCCGACAACCTCAAGCATTCGCGCCTCCCTCAATGATGTCCGCGGCCCTCCGGCGAGCCCAGGCATCCGCCGCTAGGACGTCGGCCACCGTTCGTGCGTTCCCCCATGATGCTCCGGACTCTGGCGAATCCCCGGCAAGGTGCTCGTTGAGAATCCGCACGATGATGTCGACAATGCCCAGAAACGGAAGCCTTCCTTCAAGAAACGCCGCCACACACACCTCATCAGCGCCGTTGTAGACCGCCGGAGCAGTACCTGCGGCCGCGCCAGCCCGTCGCGCCGTACGTACCGCCGGGAAGGCCTCCTCGTCTAAAGGAAAGAACTCCCACGTGGACGCTTGAGTCCAGTCGCATGCGGGCGCTGCGTCTGCGATGCGATCCGGATGCGACATCGCCCACGCGATGGGGATGCGCATGTCCGGCGGGCTGGCCTGCGCAAGTGTCGAGCCATCATGGAATTCGACCATGGAGTGCACGATCGACTGAGGATGGACAACCACCTCGATTCTGTCCATCTCGATGCCGAAGAGCAGGTGCGCCTCGATGACTTCCAAGCCCTTGTTGACCATCGTCGCGGAATTGATGGTGACCAACGGACCCATCGACCACGTGGGATGAGCGAGCGCTTCGTCGGGGCGAACCATGCCGAGATCGACCCGCGAGCGCCCCCGGAACGGGCCACCGCTTGCTGTCAGGACCAATCTTCGGACATCGTCAATGCGACCTGAGAGCAGACACTGAGCGAGGGCGGAATGCTCAGAGTCCACGGGAATGATTTGCCCGGGCGCTGCAGCCGCCTGCACGAGAGGCCCACCGATGATGAGCGACTCTTTGTTGGCCAAGGCCAGTTGATGACCTGCTGCCAGCGCAGAGAGCGTTGGCTCCAGGCCCGCGGCTCCGGACAGTGCATTGATCACAACATCGGTGTCGGCTCGCGCAATCTCAGCGCTTGCGTCTAACCCCTCAACGACCTGAACACCTGGCAGCGACGAACGCACGGACTCTGCGGCCTCAGGATCGGCGACGCCCACCACGCGAACCCCGAACGACCGGGCCTGTTCGACGAGAAGCTCGATGTTCTTGCCACTTGCCGAGAGTGCCGCGACTGAGAACCGGTGCGGGTTTCGCCGCACGAGATCAAGCGCCTGGGTTCCAATCGATCCGGTGCTTCCCAGGATCGAGATGCGTCGAGGAGCGATAACTAGTCCTCGGTACCGGCCGGCTTGCCCTCAGCGGGGCCAAAGCCCCCCTGGGTCAACAGGTGACGGATGTCCATGACCTCTTGCGTGCCCAAATCCTTGTGGTGGTGCACGTCGAATACCTCAGCCTGCCCGCCGATGTCGATGCGCGTCCGACCGTCGTGCTTCTCCTCGACCGAGCCCACAGCGGACACCAGGCTCAATACATCGACCCACCGAATGTTGTGGCTCATGGGATGGGCGAAGAGTGCGGTGAGGGTGTCGCGGTGGTGGTTGTTCAGATCCATGTCACTCATCCGTCATCGACTCCATCACCCAGGCTGGAAACCTGACATCCGTGGGATTCACGGACATGGCTCCCCAGCGCCTACGATTAGCCTAACGGCGCGAGAGGTACTCGCGCTCGTCGCACTAAGGGGAGGCTCCATGACCGCCACGACCGACCGCCTTGACACTGCCGCAGAAGTCAATGGAATCCCTCAGGTGCGGCACCTCAACACGGCTGTTCCCGGCCCGGTGTCGCAGAGTCTTCAGATGCGCAAGCTCGCCGCGGTAGCCAACGGAATCGGTACCACGCTGCCGGTCTTCATCGAGCGTGCCGGTGGCGGCATCGTCCTCGACGTCGACGGCAACTCGCTCATCGATCTCGGCTCGGGCATTGCCGTTACCACCGTCGGGAACGCCAACCCTGAGGTCGCTGCCGCCGTGCAGAAGCAGGCTGCGGCCTTCACTCACACCTGCTTTACCGTGACCCCCTACCTCGGCTATGTCGAGGTCTGCGAAGAGCTGAACCGACTGACCCCAGGCACCCATGAGAAGCGCAGCGCACTGTTCAACTCCGGTGCCGAGGCCGTTGAGAACGCCATCAAGGTCGCTCGCTCATTCACGCGTCGCAACGCCGTTGTGGTCCTCGAGCATGCCTACCACGGACGAACAAACCTCACCATGGGCATGACTGCCAAAAACATGCCGTACAAGAACTCCTTTGGTCCGTTCGCCCCGGAGATCTATCGCGTTCCCATGTCTTACCCCTACCGCGACGGTGGTGCCACCGGCGCGGAGATTGCGGAGATCGCGACGACACGAATTGAGAAGGAGATCGGCGCTGACAACGTGGCTGCGTTGATCATCGAACCGATTCAAGGCGAGGGAGGCTTCATCGTTCCGGCCCCCGGTTACGTGGCCGCGATGGCTGCATTCGCCCAGAAGAACGGCATCGTTTTTGTCGCTGACGAAATTCAGTCGGGTTTCTGCCGCACCGGTCAGTGGTTTGCCATGGAGCACGAGGGCGTCATTCCCGATCTCGTCACCACAGCCAAGGGCATCGCCGGCGGAATGCCGCTCTCCGGGGTCACCGGTCGAGCCGACATCATGGATGCCGCTCACGCTGGCGGCCTCGGCGGCACGTACAGCGGCAGCCCAGTGTCGTGCGCAGCCGCTCTGGCCGCAATGCGGTGGATGACCGACAACGACGCCAACGGCAAGGCCAAGGCAATTGAGACGATCATGTACGAGCGCCTCGGCGCCATGAAGGAACGCTTCCCCGCGATCGGCGATCTTCGTGGCCGCGGCGCAATGATTGCCATCGAACTCGTGAAGCCTGGCACGTTGCAGCCCGACTCAGACCGCACGAACGCATTGGCCAAGCACTGTCACACCAATGGGGTTCTGGTCCTGACCGCAGGGACCTACGGCAACGTGCTGCGTTTCCTGCCCCCGTTGACGATGCCCGCGCACCTGCTCAACGAAGCACTCTCGATCATCGAGCAGGGCCTCGAGCACTAATCCACAGGCGCGAGAAGGGGACTGGCGCTCGCCGCCCGTCCCCTTCTACTTTTCCGACCATGCTGATTCACCACTACTGGACGTGGGACGACGGTGTACGGGCGCCCACGCGCGTGCTCGCGGAGTCACGATTCACACGTGACCGTGCTCTGCCGGCACTTGTCGTCAGGTCCGTACCCGCGGTGCCGGGCGAAGAAGTTCGACTGGAGTTTCGCACAGCCGATGGATGGGAACTCGAGTCATCGGCTCGCACCAACGCCTCGGGTGTCGCTCAGCTTCGACCCTACCCGCGATGTGAGGCCGACAGGTGGTGCACTGGACCACTCGATTACCGGATCGTCGCGGGCGCCGAGACAGCCGAGCTCACCATCACGTATCTACCCCGAGCGGCGCCGTCAGCGCTGTAGGGCTTTGCGCTTGCGGTAGTTGACCCCCTGGCTGATGAGTACGACCGCCAGCGCGATGAAGAACACCACGGATGCGAGTGCATTGACCTGGACCGGAATCCCTCGCTGCGCTGCACCCCAGATATAGATGGGAAAGGTCACCAAGGTCCCAGCATTGAAGTAACTGATGATGAAGTCATCGAATGACAACGAGAAGCCCAGCAAGGCTGCGCCGACAATCCCGGGCAGGACCAGCGGGAAGGTGACGTACCGAAAAGTCGCACGCGGATCGGCATAGAGGTCGCGCGCTGCCTCTTCCAGTCGAGGATCCATGCCCTGCAGGCGCGCTTTCACGGATACCACCACGAACGAGATGATGAACATGATGTGCGCGATGGCGACCGTACCCGCGCCCAGCGGGAAGCGCAGGTTCAGGAACAGCGCAAGCAGACTGGCACCCATGACCACCTCGGGTGTGGTCATGGGCAGGAAGATCAGTAGGTTCGTGGACCCTCGGCCACGGAACCGGTAACGCACCAGAGCGAACGCGATCAGGGTTCCGAGAATGGTTGCTATCAGTGTGGAGATGATTCCGATCTCGATGCTCGTGACGAACGACGCACATACTCCGGGAACGCCGCAAATGTTTTCCCATGCTTGTAACGAGAACTGATTCCACGTCAGGTTGTAGCGACTGCCCGGATTATTGAAGCTGAATGCCACTACGACCGCGATCGGAATAAATAGATAGACCAACACAGCAATGCCTATGACCGGAATGACCGCGCGACCCCACCGACGCCTCATACAAGGTCCTCAGTTCCCGCACGCCTGATGTAGCCGAAGACCAGTAGCAGGATTATCGCCATCAAAGCAAAGGACAATGCACTCGCTGTCGGGTAATTGCGAAACTGGATGAAGTTCGCCTGAATGACGTTGCCGATCATGCGATCGTTGGGTGATCCAAGAAGCTGCGCATTGATGTAGTCACCGGATGCAGGAATGAACGTGAGCAACGTTCCGGCGACAACTCCTGGCAATGACAGGGGCCAGGTGACCTTGCGAAAGGCGGTGACAGGTGAGGCATACAGATCTCCCGCCGCCTCCACCAGCCGCGGATCAATCTTGTCGATCGCTGCGAAAAGCGGCAGCAGCATGAAGGGCAAGAAGTTGTACGTCAGGCCAGCGATGACCGCAATCGACGTGTTGAGGATGCGACCCTCTGGCAGGAGGTGCAGAGCGTTAAGCGTGCTCGTGACCGGGCCCTCGTCGGCAAGAATGGTTTTCCAGGCATACGTGCGGAGTAGAAATGATGCGAACGATGGCGCGATAACCAGCACGAGAAGCAAAGGCTTCCATCGCCCTCCTCGAAACGCGATGAAGTACGCGAGCGGATAGGCCAAGACGAGTGCTAGCAAAGTTGCAATCCCTGAGAACACAAAAGACCGCAAGAGCTGAGGCCAGTACTCGGCCAACGCCGAGGGATAGTTGCCCAGGGCAAAACCAGGCATGTACTGGCCCGGCTTGCCCGGAACCGGCACCTGAAGGCTGGTGAGAAACAACGTGACGAAGGGGATGGCGAAGAAGACGGCCAGCCAGAGCAGACCAGGTCCCATGAGGAAATACGCCGTTCGGGCACGCCGCTGCGCTGTTGCCGCTGGCGCCGCATTCCCCGTCGTGGGGACAACCGCAACCACGTCAGCCCTCGCGCGAAAGATCGAGATTAACCTCGTTGACATGCGCCGCACCATGGCTGGTGCCCGCGTGAAGCCCCTGACTTCCGTCAAGCCCGAACGTGTGCTCTGGAGCCCAGTGGAGAATGACGTCATCGCCCACGGAACAGCGATCACCAACCTTGATGTTCTGCTCGAAGCAGATGAGTTCCTGTCCCCACGAGGCGCGCACCACATACTGCGTGGACACCCCCGCGTAGGAGACGTCGGTGACCTTGCCGCGCACGCGCACGACATGGTCCGGCACATGCGCACCCGCAACGTCATCGACAACCGTGATCTTCTCGGGGCGAACACCCACGATGATGCTGTCGCCTGAGGTTGCACTTCTCATGCGAGGGATGTCGAAGGTGTGTCCTTGAGCCGATACCGATATGAAGTTCGCGGACTCCCCTGCCTTGGCGCCCAGGATGAGATTTGCTTGGCCGAGGAAGTTCGCGACGAAGACCGTTTTGGGTGTCTCGTATATATCGGCGGGGTGCCCGAGCTGCTCGATCCGTCCATCGTTCATGACCGCGACAGTGTCGGCCATCGTCATGGCCTCTTCCTGATCATGCGTGACATGTACGAACGTGGTTCCGACATCGTGCTGGATTCTTTTGAGCTCGATCTGCATCTGTCGTCGCAGCTTGAGATCAAGAGCGCCCAGTGGCTCATCGAGGAGGAGCACATCGGGCTCGTTGATCAACGCGCGAGCCAAGGCCACGCGCTGCTGCTGACCGCCGGACAGTTGACTGGGCTTGCGTCGCGCCAACGGGGCAAGCTCAACGAGCTCGAGCATGGCCTCAACGGGCGCCGTGACATCTTTGACCTTGCGACGCCGCAGCCCGAAAGCGATGTTTTCGAAGATGTCGAGATGCGGAAAGAGGGCGTACGACTGGAAGACGGTGTTGACCGGACGCTCAAATGCTCGCAGCGAGGTCACATCGCGTGGACCAATGTGAATAGTGCCGCCGGAGGGGTCCTCCAACCCGGCGATCATGCGCAAGGTGGTTGTCTTGCCACACCCCGAGGCACCCAGGAGGGCGAAGAAGGAGCCCGCTGGAATCGTGAGATCGAGATGATCGACCGCGACCACATCACCAAATTGCTTAGTCAGCCCACGCAGATGCAGGTCTTCTACGTCGCGACGCGCCATTTTTTACTCCGCCTAGTTGCCGATAGCGGTTTGGAAGTCCTTCTCGTACTGCAACTGCTGTTCAGGCGTGAGTTGCATGAAGATGAAGGCCTTGGCAAGCGTGTCTGCATTGGGGAAGATCCACGGATTATCAACCAGCGTAGGGTCGATTGACTTCATCGCGTCCTGAGCTCCCTCGACAGGGCACACGTACTGAACATAAGCCGCAACCTTGGCTGCCACGACAGGGTCGTAGTAGTAGTTCATCACCGCTTCGGCATTTTTCTTGTGGGCCGCCAGCGCTGGAACAAGCATGTTGTCGGTCCAGAGATTGCCGCCGCTTTCCGGCAGCGCGATTCCATATGCATCACCAAGTTGGATGATGTCGCCCGACCACCCGATGACCGCAATAACGTCGCCGGACTTCAACGCTGCGAGGTAGTCGTTGCCAGTCACCTGCCGGATCTGCCCGCTGTCGATTTGCTTGGTCAGTAGCGCAATCGCGTTTCCCCACTGATCCGGCGTGAAGTTGGTGGGGTCGGCACCCTGGTAAGCCAACAGGATCCCCATGGTGTCGCGCATTTCTGACAGAACCGACACTCGGCCTTTCAGTTTGGGGTCGAACAACTGGTCCAGAGAGTTGAGAGAGTCGATTCCCAGCGTCGACTTGAGCTGGGCCTTATTCCATCCCAACAATCCGAAACCGGACTGCCACGGCAGCGTGTACTGGCGCCCGGGATCAAACCCGGGATCCTGCAGTTTGGGGATGACATTGCCCGAGTTGGGCATCGAGGCCTTGTCGAGTTTCTGGGCGTAACCGTTCTGGACCCAGAGGCCGGCCATCCAGTCGGTCAGCACGACGATGTCACGTCCGATGTCTTGACCCTGTTCCAACTGCGTGCGGACCTTCGCGAAGAACTCGTTGTTGTCGTTGACATCCTCGGTGTAGTTGACCGTTATCCCGGTCTGCTTCGTAAAGGCCTCAAGGGTGGGTCGCTGACCGGTCGCTTCGTCGATGTCGAGGTAGCTCGGCCACGTGGACCAGTTCGCCACCTTGTCCGTTGCGGACTGGTCGGTAGCCGATGCTGCCGAGGGTGTGCCACTGGCCGAGGCTGCGTCGCCACCACCTGCGCCACACGCTGCAGCCGCGAGTGCAGCACCACCTACACCCGCAACCTGCAAGAGGCGGCGGCGTGAAACCGAACCGACGAGGCTGTTGGCAAGATCTGCCGACGAGGACACGTGATCGCTTGGGCGATTGATAGTCATGAGCGGCTCCGAATCACGAGAGGGCAACCGAAGTCAATCACGGGAGTTCAGGAGGTAGTCCTGCGCCACGAAAAAAGAACTCGCGGCAGGTCACACGCCACGAAGAGTGGGGCCTGCCTGTGCTGCGGCTGCCAGCGCAGAAATGACGTGTGCCAGTTGTTCGAGGTCATGTTCGTCCATGACTCCCGTGGTGACCCGAATATGGCTTCCTTGCGAACCGGGAAGCATGAAAGGTGCACCCGGAGACACGCGGATGCCCCGGGCCGCCAACGACAGCAGCGCGGCCCGCTCATCGACCACCGTCACCCAGGCATTGATTCCATCCCCTGGACTTGATGTCACGCCGTAGGACGCCAGCCCGGCTCGAACCGCAAGGCTACGAGTGGCGTAGGCCGATCGAGCGCGCGTGACAGCCGCGATGGCCGCCGGGTCCGTGAGCAGCTCGACGAGAGCAGCCTGGAGGAGTCGGCTCGTCCAGCCCGGGCCGAGCATGCGCCGGGCCATGACGGGGTCGAGAACCTCGGCCGACCCGCCTACCGCGGCGATGCGAAGGTCAGGGCCGTGTGACTTCGAGTAGCTGCGGATGTGCACCACGCGTTCGGGCAGGTAGTGGCCAAGGCTGACATCCGGTCCGGTCGCAATGTCTCCGCAGTGGTCATCCTCCACGATCACGCACCGGGTGCCTTCGAGAAGTTGAGCCAGGTCAGCGCATCGCGCAGCACTCATGCTCACTCCGGTCGGGTTCTGCGCCCGCGGCTGGACGAAGACGGCCACCGGATTGGTCAGGAGACCCTGTGCCAGCGACTGCGCCGTCATGCCCTCGTCGTCCATCTCGACCGGGATGATCTCCGCCCCCGTCCGTTCGAGGAGGTCGATCAGCGGCGGGAACCCGGGATTTTCCATCAGCACGTGATCTCCCAGCCGGACCACCTGGTCCACGATCCGGGACAACGCATCCAGAGCCCCATCCACGACCGTGAGGCGGGCCGGAGGGAAGGGCCAGGTAGCCATCACGAGGTCATGCAGTTCTGGCAGTACAGGTTCGTCGAGGTAGCTGGTCGTGAGGGCGCCCCCCCGGGCAATAACCCGCTCCAAGGCATCACGCAAGGCCGGGAGCAGCGCCGGGTCGGGGGTCCCCGTGGACAAATTGAGCCCCTCGGCTAGCGGGTCGCCGCCAATTCCTAGGTAGCGAGCTGGCCGGGAGGGTTCCTGGGTGCTCAGGACGAACGTGCCGGCTCGACCACGGGCCTGAATGGCGCCGACCGCCGCCAAGGCCTGCCAGGCCTCACTCACGGTCGCCGGGCTCACCCCGAGCTCGCGAGCCAGGTCACGTACCGTCGGGAGGCGGTCACCTGCCTCAAGACGCCCCGCCCGAATGAGGCGATGCACCGCGGATGCGATACCCCGCGGGGAGCGATCCTGGACCGCAGCGGCGACGACCTCGGCCATGTGAGTGGGAACCACGTCCAGAAACACGGTCCACTCCTCACGCTTGGTTCGGACACACAGGCCGTACAGGGTCAAGAATGCGCCACAAGTGTCACGACTCGGTCTACTTTTCGAAAAACGGATGTAACACATCCATGGTTGTTTAGATTGTGGAATAACACAATGCTCAGAGTCCCTGGAGCCGACACCCGCCTTCGCGGGTATGAAGGAGGAGCGATGACCACCGTCCGCGCCGCGATCGTCCAAACCGAATGGACTGGCGACAAAGAGTCGATGATCGTCAAGCACGAGGAATACGCCCGCGCAGCAGCGGCGCAGGGGACTCAGATCATCTGCTTCCAAGAACTTTTCTACGGCCCCTACTTCTGCCAGGTGCAAGACAAGGCCTACTACGAGTACGCCGAGTCCATTCCGGGCCCGACCACGGAGCGTTTCCAGAAACTGGCCAAAGAACTCAACATGGTCATGGTGTTGCCCATGTACGAGGAAGAGCAGCCCGGGATCTTGTACAACACTGCGGCTGTCGTCGACGCGGACGGCACCTATCTGGGTAAGTACCGCAAGCAGCACATCCCCCACGTGGGTGGGTTCTGGGAGAAGTTCTACTTCCGTCCCGGCAACGGCGGCTACCCCGTCTTCCAAACTGCCGTGGGGAAGATCGGGGTGTACATCTGCTACGACCGCCACTTCCCCGAAGGGTGGCGCGCCCTTGGACTCAACGGAGCTCAGATCGTGTTCAACCCGTCGGCCACGTCACGTGGACTGTCTCAGTACTTGTGGAGCATCGAACAGCCCGCGGCCGCGGTTGCCAATGAGTACTACGTCGCAGCCATTAATCGCGTGGGAATCGAGCCACTCGGCGATGACGACTTCTATGGCCAGTCCTACTTCGTAGATCCCGAGGGGAGCTACGTCGGCGACAAGGGCGACCCCTACAAGGCCGAACTCATCGTTCGCGATCTGGACTTGGAACTCGTCACCGAGGTCCGCAATCGCTGGCAGTTCTACCGGGATCGCCGCCCGGACGCCTACGGTGACCTCGTCCGACCATAACCACCTTCGATTGTTCAGGGAGCGATCATGACGATCCTTATCAAGAACGGCACTGTGGTCAGCGCCGAGGGCTCGACGCAGGCGGACGTCCTGATCGATGGCGAACGTATTGCCGCGGTGCTTGCACCGGGCGACACGTCGTTGAGTGCAAGCCTTGCGACATCCGTTGACAAGGTCATCGATGCCACTGGCAAGTACGTGGTACCCGGCGGCATCGACGGCCACACACACATGGAAATGCCCTTTGGAGGGACCGTCGCCTCCGACTCCTTCGAGACGGGCACGCGCGCCGCAGCGTGGGGTGGAACCACCACCATCATTGACTTCGCGGTCCAAAAGCAGGGCGAAAGAGTTCAAGACTGCCTTGCGGCGTGGCACGAGAAGGCGGGCGGTAACACCTTCATCGATTACGGATTTCATCAGGTCGTCGGCGGCGTGGACAACGAATCACTCAAAGCCATGGACGAGCTCATTGGCGAGGGCGTCACGACGTTCAAGTTGTTCATGGCGTACCCGGGCGTTTTCCTGAGCTCTGACGGTCAGATTCTGCAGGCCATGCAGCAGGCCGCAGGCAACGGGTCCATGATCATGATGCACGCCGAGAATGGCAGTGCGATCGATGTGCTCATCGCGCAGGCTTTGGCCGAAGGCAAGACCGATCCCAAGTACCACTCGCTGACTCGACCCTGGGAGACCGAGGCCGAGGCCACCAATCGGGCGATCATGCTCGCGAGTTTGACCGGCGCGCCGCTCTACATCGTGCACATGTCGGCCAAGCAAGCGGTCAACGTTCTTCAGGCAGCACGCGATACCGGCGGCAACTTCTTCGGGGAGACATGCCCCCAGTACCTGTACCTGTCCCTCGAAGACCAGCTATCCCAGCCAGGATTCGAAGGCGCCAAGTGGGTGTGCTCCACTCCTCTTCGCTCCAAGGCCGAGGAGCACCAGAAAGAGTTGTGGCGCTACCTGCGCACCAATGACCTCTCGGTGATCAGCACCGATCACTGCCCGTTCTGCTTCAAGGAGCAGAAGGAAATGGGCGTGGGTAACTTCGCGAAGATTCCCAACGGCATCGGCAGTGTCGAGCACCGCATGGACCTTATTTTCCAGGGCGTCGTTGACGGCGAGATCTCGCTGCAGCGATGGGTCGAGCTGTGCTCCACCACTCCCGCGCGCATGTTCGGGCTCTACGGCCGCAAGGGGGCTATCGCTCCCGGGTTCGACGCCGATGTCGTGGTGTACGACCCGGCCGGGCGCACAGAGATCGGGTTCCACAAGACTCACCACATGAATATGGATCACTCCGCATGGGAGGGATTCGTGATCGATGGTCACGTCGACGTCACCATCTCGCGGGGCGAAGTTCTCGTCGAGAACGGCGAGTTCCACGGCCGCAAGGGTCACGGCCAATTCCTGCGTCGCGGCCTATCGCAGTACCTGATCTAACGCACCACCCGGAGCCGCTACAAGCAGCTTCGGTTCACGCAGATGTCCCGATCGGACGTCTGCCCCGACGAGTTATGGAGAGGCAATATGCGCAGCATCGACCACTGGATCAACGGACGAACCGTTCCCTCGACGTCCGGACGCACCGGACCTGTCTTCAACCCCGCAACGGGCGAGCAGCAGGCATCGGTGGGTCTGGCCTCCATCAGTGAGGTGGACGACGCCATCGCGGCGGCAAAGGCTGCCTTCCCTGCCTGGCGTGCAGCCTCTCTCTCCAAGCGCGCAGACATCATGTTCACCTTCCGGCAGCTCGTGGTCGCCAATCGCGATGAATTCGCCCAGATCGTCAGCAGTGAACACGGCAAGGTCCCCAGCGACGCTGCCGGCGAGCTGGCCCGCGGCATCGAGAACATCGAGTTCGCGTGTGGCATCCCCGCGATGCTCAAGGGCGGCTACTCCGAGGGCGTCTCCGGCGGTGTTGACGTCTATTCCATCAAGCAGCCTCTGGGCGTTGTCGCGGGCATCACGCCGTTCAACTTTCCAGCCATGGTGCCTATGTGGATGTTCGCCAACGCCATCGCCGTTGGCAACACGTTCGTCCTCAAGCCCAGCGAGAAGGATCCGTCGTCGGCCCTGTTCATCGCCGAGCTACTGAAGAAGGCCGGCCTCCCCGATGGCGTCTTCAATGTCGTGCACGGTGACAAGGTGGCTGTCGACCGCATCCTTGATCATCCTGATATCGAAGCCGTGAGCTTTGTCGGGTCCACACCGATTGCGTCCTACATCTACTCCACGGGTACCGCGAACGGCAAGCGCGTACAGGCACTGGGTGGCGCCAAGAACCACATGGTCGTGCTACCCGACGCCGACATCAATATGGCTGCCGATGCTGCTGTCAGTGCGGCGTACGGCTCAGCCGGCGAACGCTGCATGGCGATCTCCGTGGTCGTCGCCGTTGGCGGAGTGGGCGACAAGCTGATCGACGCCATCAAGGACCGACTGCCCAAGCTCAAGGTCGGACCGGGCACCGATCCCACCGCAGAGATGGGTCCACTCATCACTCGCGAGCATCGTGACAAAGTCGCCTCGTACCTTGAAAGTGCTCCCGGCGAAGGCGCAACCGTTGTTGTCGATGGCCGTCACGCCGATCTGCCCAAGGAGGGTTTCTTCCTTGGCGTCTCGTTGATCGACAACGTCAAGCCAGGCATGGGCTCGTACGACGACGAAATCTTCGGCCCCGTCCTCTCGGTCGTACGCGTAGACACCTACGAGGAAGCTGTCGATCTGATCAACCGCCACCAGTACGGAAACGGCACGGCAATCTTCACCCGCGACGGCGGCGCCGCGCGTCGGTTCCAGTACGAGATAAAGGTCGGCATGGTCGGGATCAACGTGCCGATTCCGGTACCCGTCGCGTACTACAGCTTCGGTGGCTGGAAGGCCTCGATCTTCGGAGACAGCAACATCTACGGCCCCGCAGGAGTCGATTTTTACACCCGCACGAAGACCATCACGTCCCGCTGGCCAGACCCGTCGACATCGTCGGTGGATCTTGGCTTCCCACGCACCCGCTGACCGGAGGAACACATGGAGCTCGGCGTCGTTCTACAGACAACTCCCCCAGCCGCACGGGTCATTGACCTGGCCAAGCGAGCGGAGATGTATGGCTTCACCTATGTCTGGACATTCGACTCTCACATCCTGTGGGAGGAGCCCTATGTGATCTACAGCAAGATTTTGGACGAGACCCGCAAGGTCATTGTGGGGCCGATGGTGACCAACCCCGCCACGCGCGACATCACCGTGACGGCCTCGGTCTTTGCCACACTCAATGAGATGTACGGCAATCGCACCGTGATCGGAATCGGACGCGGCGACTCTGCCGTTCGGGTGACCAACGGCAAGCCCACGACCGTGGCAGAACTTCGACAGGCGGTCATCGACCTCAAGGGCCTGGTCAACGGCGAAGCGGTTGAGTACAAGGGCAACTCGCTGCGTCTCCCGTGGGCCGGGGACAGCCGGGCCGAGGTGTGGGTTGCGGCCTACGGTCCCAAGGTTCTCGCCCTCACCGGCGAAGTGGGCGATGGATTCATCCTTCAGCTCGCCGATACCTCCATCGCCGCGTGGACGATCCAGGCGGTGCGCGATGCAGCGGCGGCCGCCGGACGCAATCCCGACGACGTGTACATCTGTGTGGCGGCTCCCGCGTACATCACCGATGGATCTCCCGAGCAGCACGCGCACGCCCGAGACCAGCTGCGCTGGTTCGGCGGAATGGTGGGCAACCACGTCGCCGACATCGTGGAGCGCTACGGGGATTCCGGGGCTGCGGTGCCTCAGGCACTCACGGACTACATCAAGGACCGTCAGGGCTACGACTACAACGAGCACGGCCGGGCGGGCAACTCGCACACCACGTTCGTACCCGACGAAATCATTGATCGCTTCTGCATCATTGGTCCGCCTGACGAGCACATCCGACGTCTGGAGGAGCTCAGGGCCCTCGGGGTCGATCAATTCTCCGTCTACCTGCAACACGACGACAAAGACCGGACAATGGCCGCGTACGGCGAGAAGGTCATTCCTGGCATCGCCGACACCCTGCGCGCCACGAGCTAGCCCGACCGACCACTGACCGACCACTGACCAACCACTGACCGACCACTGACCGACCCATCGACGTAGCAGGGACGAAACCAACACCATGGAATCTTCAGAGGTGGAGCCAGACCTCATCACGGCACGTCGCGCTCACCCTGTTGCGCGACGAGTCCGCAGAGGGGCCCTGTCCCTGATGTGGGCGCTGGCAGGTGTCGGCCTGGTGGTGGTGATGTGGGAACTGGTCAAGGCGCTTGGCACGGTCGTGTCCCTGCCGTTCGACTCCTCGAACGACACCATGCCGCACGTGTGGACCATCTTCTCGGGCTTCAACACGCCCGAAGTGCGCGGCTCGGACACCACCGTCCTTCAGTCAGTGGCGTCGGCCACGGTCAACTCGCTCAAGCTTGCGCTGGGCGGCTTTGCCATCGGAGTCTCGGTCGGCATTCTGCTGGCGGTCATCATGCAACGCTTCGCCTTCTTGGAGCGTGGTCTGCTGCCCTTCGTGATTGCCTCGCAGACAGTGCCGCTGATCGCCCTGGCCCCGCTCATCGTGGGTATCGGAAACAAGGTGAGCTTCGGACCCTTCCAATGGGGCGTTTCTCAATCGGTCATGTTCATCGCGGCCTACCTGGCGTTCTTCCCCCTCAGCGTGGGTGCCCTGCGCGGGCTCAAGGCTCCGACCGCTACCTCACGTGAACTCATGCGCTCATACGCTGCTCGTCCTAATCAGGTGCTGACCAAGTTGAGCTTCCCAGCATCAATTCCGTACCTCATTCCGGCGATGAAAGTCTCCGCGGCCGCTGCAGTGGTGGGCACTGTCGTCGCTGAGATCTCAGCCGGCGTTCGTGGCGGCGTCGGACGATTGATCATCGAGTATTCACGCGAGACCACCGCAGAGCCGGCCAAAGTATTCGTAGCGACCCTGGGCGCCGTCGCGCTGGGATTGCTTGCCGCGGGGTTCGTGACGCTGCTCGATCTCTACCTCACCCGCAATTTGCCTAAGGAAGGTGTCGTATGACCGCCGCGGCCACGACAGAACTCGCCGTAGAGGCCTCCGGAGTCTGGAAGGTCTTCAATGAAGGCCTGCCCAACACTGTTACCGCTCTTCAGGACGTCAGCCTTACAGTCCAGCAGGGCGAGTTCGTCAGCCTCATTGGCCCGTCAGGTTGCGGCAAGAGCACCCTGCTGAGAGTCATCGCCGACCTCACCGGACCTACAAAGGGCTCGGTACAGGTCGCGGGCCTCCCGGCCCCGGTGGCGCGCCAGGAGCAGCGGTACGGAATGGCCTTCCAGCAGGCGGCACTCTTCGATTGGCGCACTGTGCGACGCAATGTCGAACTGCCCCTTGAGCTCATGGGCTGGGACAAGGCTCGCCGCAAGGCGCGATCCATGGAGCTTCTCACCATGGTCCAGTTGGGCGATTTCGCCGACCACCGCCCGTGGGAACTGTCCGGCGGCATGCAGCAGCGAGTGGCGATTGCTCGATCGCTCGCGGTCGACCCACCCCTGCTGCTCATGGACGAGCCCTTCGGAGCTCTCGACGAAATGACCCGCGAGCGCATGCAGAACGAATTGCTGCGCATCCGTCAAGAGACAGGTAAGAGCGTCATTTTTGTGACCCACTCGATTCCAGAGGCGGTCTACCTGAGCGACCGAGTCGTGGTCATGTCGGCTCGGCCGGGGCGCATTACCAACATCGTCCCGATCAATCTTGGCGAACGATCCGAGGAGACCCGCGAATCAGACGCTTTCTACGCAGGCGTCACCGCTGTCCGTGAGGCGCTACGCGGGCACGACCAGGCCTCTTCCATGCGCGCGAGAATCGGCGAGGTCTGAGTGAATCGCCTTCGCTTCGTGTGGCCGCCATTGCTGGTGGCCCTGGTCTTCCTGGGTGCATGGCAGGTCCTTGTCGTCGTACGCGACATCAAGCCGTACCTGCTGCCGGCCCCCTCGCTCATCGGCAGCAATTTCTTCACATCCTTGACCATGATGTGGGACACCGGCTTCTATACCGGGACCACCGCTTTTCTCGGACTTTTCCTGGGGACTGCGGTGGGGCTCGTACTGGCGTTGCTGGCTCAACGGCTGGTCGTTGTTAACAATCTCATCACACCACTTGCCGCCGGACTCGCGGCTGTGCCCATCATTTGCCTGACGCCGATTTTGAACAACATGTTCGATATCACCAGCAGGACGCCGAGGGTACTTGTCACCATGATCATCGTGTTCTTCCCGATCTACGTGAACGTCACGCGTGGCCTGCTGCAGGTGCAGCCCGTCCAGCTCGAGCTCATGCGCTCCCTCAGTGCGCCGCCCCGCAAGGTGCTGGCCCTCCTGCGCATCCCCAACGCCATCCCCTTCTTTTTCACGGCCATGAAGGTCGCCGCACCTTTATCGGTCATTGCAGCACTGGTCTCCGAATACTTCGGCGGGCCGCAACAAGGACTTGGCAGCAGGATCGCGTCATCTGCTGCCAACAGCGCCTACGGACGTGCGTGGGCGTATGTCGTTACATCAATCATCCTCGGACTGCTGTTCTACCTGGTGGTTCTTGCGATCGAACGATGGACGACACCCTGGACAGGTCGGTCTTCGACCGCCTGACAACCACTCAATTGGAGGAAGTATGCGATTTACCGCTCGCAGTCGGTGGGCAACCGTTATCGGTATGACCACCGTCAGTGTTCTCGCACTGACCGCATGCAGCAGCGGCAGCAGTTCCTCGGAGAGCACGGCAGCGGCTTCCGCTCCCGCCTCCGAGGCACCTGCCTCAGCTGCACCCGCGGCATCGGAATGCACCACGCCGACGCCCGTGAAGTTGCAGCTCCAGTGGTTCGCGCAGGCGCAGTTTGCCGGCTACTACGCGGCCAAGGACAAGGGCTACTACAAGGACCAGTGCCTTGACGTGACCATCGTCGAAGGTGGCGTCGACATCGTGCCCCAGACCCAGCTGGCTCAGGGCAACGTCGACTACGCCATCTCGTGGGTTCCCAAGGCTCTCGCGTCACGCGAGCAGGGCGCCATGATCACTGACGTAGCGCAGGTCTTCCAGCGCTCCGGCACCCTGCAGGTCTCGTGGGCCGACTCGAACATCAAGAGCGGCGCTGACTTCAAGGGCAAGAAGATTGGCAACTGGGGCTTCGGCAACGAGTTCGAGATCTTCGCCGACCTCACGAAGAACAATCTTGATCCCGCCAAGGACGTCACGCTCGTCCAGCAGCAGTTCGACATGAAGGGTCTGCTCAGCCGCCAGATCGATGCGGCCGAGGCAATGACCTACAACGAGTACGCCCAGCTTCTTGAGGCCAAGAACCCCAAGACAGGCAAGCTCAACCAGCCCAGCGACTTCAATGTCGTGAGCTACGAGGCCGAGGGCGTCGGCATGCTTCAGGACGCCATCTGGGCCAACGGCGAGAAGCTCTCGGATGCGGCCTACCAGGCCCAGACGCAGGCTTTCGTCACCGCATCGCTGCAGGGCTGGATCTACTGCCGCGACAACGCTGAGGACTGCGCCAAGATCGTCACGGCCAACGGTTCGAAGCTCGGCGCCAGCCACCAGCTGTGGATGATGAACGAGGTCAACAAGCTGATCTGGCCGTCGCCCATGGGTGTTGGCGTGGCCGATCCGAAGGCTCTTGCCCAGACGATCACCATCGCGACTGGCACCAAGAACCTCGATGGCGCAACCGTGATCACTAAGGAGCCGGACCCCACGTGGTACACCGACACCTACGCCAAGGCCGCCAATGCGGCGCTCTCGGCCATGGGTCTGAACACCACGGGCGACGCTTTCGCCCCGATCACCGTCACCCTGATGGAGGGCGGCAACTAGTAGTAACGAAGGGGGCCCGGGCTGACGCCCGGGCCCCCTTCGCATTCCCGCACGCGTGCGGGAATGCACCTACTCCTGGATATTCGCCATGACGTGCTTGATGCGGGTGTAGTCCTCGAAGCCGTACATGGACAGGTCCTTGCCATAACCGGAGTGCTTGAAGCCACCGTGGGGCATCTCCGCCACGATCGGGATGTGCGTGTTGATCCACACGGCGCCAAAATCCAGCCCCTTGGCCATGCGCATGGCCCGGCCGAAGTCCTTGGTCCACACCGACGATGCGAGTCCGTACTTCACTCCATTGGCCCACGCCAGTGCCTGCGCTTCGTCGGAGAACCGCTGCACCGTCACGACGGGCCCAAAGATCTCGTCCTGAATGTGCTCATCGGTCTGCTGAAGACCCGCGATCACAGTGGGCTCGATGAAGTAGCCCTTGTCTCCCTGGCGATTGCCGCCGGCGGTGACCGCCGCATGCTTGGGCACGCGATCGATGAAACCCATCACACGATCGAACTGGTTCGCGTTATTGACCGGGGGGACGAAGCCGTCCCCACCGGGGCCGCCTGCAAACGTTGTGGCGGTCGCCTTGGCCTGCACAGACAGCGCCGCCACGAAGTCGTCGTACACACGAT
>JBAWXR010000012.1:0-21079 GCA_037143955.1 Actinomycetes bacterium | reverse complement strand
GTGCGGCACTGCTGGAGCAGGCGCTTGCCGAAGCCAACGCGCCGGCAGGCGTGCACGCACTTGTGCTTGCCGAGCGCGACGATGCAGCCGCGCTGCTGGACGACCCGCGGGTCGCCGTGGTGAGCGCCACGGGGTCCGAGCGCATGGGGGCGCAGATCGCGCCGCGTGTGGCTGCCCGGTTCGGGCGCACCATCCTGGAACTCGGCGGCAACAACGCCGCCATCGTTGCGCCGTCGGCCGACCTCGACCTCGCCCTGCGTGGCATCGTGTTCGCGGCCGCCGGCACCGCCGGTCAGCGATGCACCACCATGCGTCGCGTCATCGCGCACCGCAGCGTGGTTGACGAACTCGTGGCGCGCATCGCCACTGCTTATGCGGGCCTGCCCGTGGGCGACCCCTTCGACGCGAAGACGCTGGTGGGGCCGCTCATCAACGAGGCGGCGTTCGCTCGGATGTCCTCGTCGATCGCCGCGGCCACCACGGCAGGCGGCACCCTGGTCGTCGGTGGTGACCGTGTCGACGTGCATGGCGACACCTCTTATTACGTGCGGCCCGCGCTCATGCGCATGCCGTCACAGGCGGCCATCGTGCGTGAGGAGACCTTTGCGCCTCTCCTGTACGTCATGACCTATGACGACATCGACGAGGCCATCGCCATGAACAACGACGTGCCGCAGGGCCTGTCGTCCAGCATCTTCACCCTCAACCAGCGTGAGGCTGAGCAGTTCATGTCCGCCGCCGGATCAGACTGCGGAATCGTCAACGTCAACATCGGCACCTCGGGCGCCGAAATCGGTGGCGCGTTCGGCGGCGAGAAGAGCACTGGCGGCGGTCGCGAGTCCGGCTCCGATGCATGGCGCGCCTACATGCGTCGCGCGACCAACACCATCAACTACTCCACATCGCTGCCGCTCGCGCAGGGCGTGAACTTCGGGTGAGCGAGGAATCCGCGCAGGTCGTCATCATCGGCGGTGGCGTGATGGGCGCCAGCACCGCGTTCCATCTCGCTGAAGCAGGCATCACCGATGTGCTGCTGCTCGAACGAGGCGATCTCGCGGGGGGATCCACGACCAAGTCGGCCGGGGGAGTGCGTGCGCAGTTCACCGATGCGGTCAACATCGCGCTAGGTGCGCGCAGCCTTGCGGCGTTCGAGAACTTCGCACAGCGGCCCGGCGCCGACATCGACCTGCGTCAGGTGGGTTACCTCTTTCTGCACACCACCCCTGCGGGTCTGGCCGCTGCGGAATCGGCCGTGGCCCTGCAGAACTCCATGGGGGTCGAGTCGCGAATGCTGTCGGCCGACGAAGCATCCGCCCTGAGCCCGGGCGTGATCACCGATGATGTGCTCGGCGCAACATTCCACGCGCGCGATGGTTACTGCACACCCGAGGCTGTGGTGCAGGGATACGCCAAGGCCGCGCGCGCCATGGGTGTGCGCATTCGCACGCATGAAGACGTGACCGGTATCGACGTTGCGGGTGGCGAGATCACCGGCGTGCATACGGCCGCCGGTCGGATCACAACGGGCACCGTGGTGTGCACTGCCGGCGCATGGTCGCGTTCGATCGGCGCGATGGCCGGAGTGGACCTGCCTGTCGAACCCCTGCGCCGGCAGATCATCGTCTCCGAGCCGCTCGATGCGGCGGCGCAGCAGCGCTTCCACGCCACCATGCCCATGACCATCGACGCGGCCAGCACCTTCTATCTGCATCGCGAAGGTCCCGCGCTCCTGTTCGGTATGAGCTATCGCGGCGAGACGACTGGGTTTCGCGATGGTTACAGCGAAGACTGGCTGCCCGACCTTGTCGCCGCGATGGAGCGACGTGCCCCATCGCTACTCGACATTGGCATGGCCTACCGCTGGGCCGGCTACTACGAGAAGACCCCCGACGACAACGCGTTGATCGGCGAGGCTTCTCAGGTCTCGCGCTTTCTCTACGCCACCGGCTTCTCCGGGCACGGATTCTTGCAAGGTCCGGCCATCGGTGAAGTCATGCGCGACCTTGTACTGCGCCGTGATCCCGTCGTCGACGTGAGCCAGTTCCGTGCCGATCGGTTCGCCGAGGGCACGCATCTGGTCGAACATGGCATCGTGTGATGCCATGAGCGCGCCCGATCTACCGAAGAATCCGGTCGTCCCTGACGGTCTCGATGTACCCGCAGACCTGCTCGACATCGACCCCGAGCAGTTGCGCGCGCTGGGGTACTGGGTGGTCGACCGCACCATTGAGCACCTTGCCACGTTGAACGATCGGCCGGCGATCACCACGGGCACGCTCGATGACCTCACCTCCGCACTCGGTGGTCCAGTGCCGCAGTCGCCCACGTCGGTTGATGAAGGACTGCGACTTCTCGCCGACATCGCGCTGGAGAATCAGCAGCACGGAGATCATCCGCGCTATTTCGCGCGCGTGCCGGCACCGTCGTCGTATCCGGCGATCCTCGGCGAGTGGCTTGCCACCGGAATGCAGGGTGTGTCGTCGTCGTGGGGTGGTGGCTCGGGCACCGCCACCATCGAGCTCGTCGTCCTCGGCTGGTTGCGCGATGCAATGGGCCTGCCGGCGCAGAGCGAAGGTGTGCTGCTGTCCGGAGGCTCGTTGGCCAACATCACGGCGCTGCTCGCCGCTCGCACCGAGGTCGGCAACGGCGTGGTCTACCTGTCCGACCAGACACACTCGTCGATCAAGCGCGGCCTCCTCGCGATGGGCCAGGCGCCCGACGAGATCCGCGTCCTCCCCACCGGCGATGACCTACGTATGCATCCCGCAACACTGCGCGATGCCATGGCCGCCGATCGCGCGGTCGGACTCACCCCGCGGGTCGTCGTCGCGACGGCGGGCACGACCAACACCGGCGCGGTCGATGACCTGCCCGCGATTTCGGCCATCTGCCGCGAGGCCGGTGCGTGGCTGCATGTCGACGGCGCATACGGCGGTCCCGCCGCACTCGCCCCCGATCGCAACGGCATCGTCGGTCTCGAGCGCGTCGACTCATTCGTCATGGAGCCTCACAAGTGGTTGTTCCAGCCGTACGACATCGCGTGCCTGTGGGTGTCCACGCCGGGCTTGCTCTACCGCACCTTCGCGATGCATCCGGAGTACCTGGCCGATGTGCAAGGTGGCGGCGTTGACTTCGGCAACCGCAGCCTGGAGCTCAGTCGTCGCACGCGTGCGGCCAAGCTGTGGCTCACCGTGCGCACCTACGGAATCCCCGCATTGATCGATGCCATCCAACGTGGCATCGCGCTCGCGGAATACGCGCAGCAGGTGATCGAGGCTGACCCGCGGCTGGAGATCGTTACGCCGGCGCAGATCGGCATCGTCACCTTCGCCGGTCGCGGTTGCAGTGCGGACGATCACTGGCGCGCGAGCGCCGAGGTCACCGCCGACGGATACGCGGCGGCCACCTGCACGGTGCTGCACGATCGCACGGTGCTGCGTCTGTGCACCATCAATCCGCGGACGACGACCGAGGACATCCGCGGCACCGTGTCAGCACTGGCGGATGCGCTGGGAGCGGGCTGACGCGGTACCCGCTTCGCTCGAAGCCAGCCGAGCATCTTGATGCACGCATGTGATGCAAAGATGCAGCATGCGCACGACGGTCACCATCGACGACACCCTCTATAGGGAGGCGCGCACGGTTGCGGCCGCACGCGACTGCACGGTCGGGTCGGTGATTGAAGATGCCCTCCGTCACCATTTGCGCTTGCTTCACGAGGCCCGTGACGCGCATGACCAGAACCTTCCCGAGCTGCCGACCTCTCCGGGCAAGCCGAGGCCGGGCATATCGATCGATGACAACGCCGCGGTCCGTGATGTGCTGGATGAAGGTCACACACTCGCGGGACGCCGACGTCAACGTTCTGCTCAACGCAACCTATGAGGGCTCGGTGCACCACGAGTCGGCTCTCGCCTGGCTCATGCGTGCCCGCCCAGATAGCCAGGACTTGGGGCTCTTCTCGAATGTTCTGGTGAGCTTCATGCGAATCTCAAGCTGGCATCGCCTCAGACTTCTTGGCGTTCAACGTGCCGGCGGAGGGCTAGAACGTTTACGAGCAGGCTCGTCGCCCAGCTAGGCCGGCGCGATCTCTGCAATCAGCCCCTCAACACGCGCACGGATCTCGTCGCGGATCGGGCGTACTGATTCCACGCCCTTACCGGCCGGATCCTCGAGGACCCAGTCCTCGTATCGCTTGCCCGGATAGAACTTGCAGGTGTCGCCGCAGCCCATGGTGATGACGACGTCGGAGTCCTGCACGGCCTCGTCGGTGAGGATCTTGGGCGCGTTGGCACTGATGTCGATCCCGACCTCGCGCATCGCCTCGACCGCGGCGGGGTTGACCTGATCGGCGGGCATGGATCCGGCCGACAGCACGTTTACGCGGTCGCCCGCGAGTGACATCAGGAATGCCGCCGCCATCTGCGAGCGACCTGCGTTGTGCACACACACGAACAGCACGCTGGGCTTATCGGTCATGACTGATCCTCTCGGGGCGGCAGCGGTTGGTGAACAGCGGTCGGAAGGTCCAATGGCTCGGGTGTCACGCCGCGGCGGGGATAGAAGTACTCGGTGAGCAGCGCACCTGCAGTCGCTCCGACAATTTGAAAAACGATGAACAACGGCACCGACGACGGTGCGATGCCGGAGAACGTGTCGGTGAGTGAACGCCCGATCGTCACCGCTGGATTGGCGAACGACGTCGACGACGTGAAGAAGTAAGCAGCGCCAATCCACGCCGGCACCAGCACCGGGCCGAGCGAGCCCCGTCCCGTGCGGGTCAGTGCACCAATAATGAGGAGTAGTCCTGCGGTGGCGATGATCTCGCCGACCCAGATCGGGAACCCGGTGCGTTGGTGCCCCGAAGTCTGAAAGACCGGCAGCGCGAACATGAAGTTGGCCACGAGAGCACCGCAGATCGCACCAACGATCTGAGCGACTACGTACATGAGTGCCTCGACCGGCCGCATCTCGCGACGAACTGCGGCAACACCCGTGACCACCGGGTTGAAGTGCGCGCCAGAGATGGGACCGAGCATCCAGATCAGCACACCGAGAGCGGCCACCGTGGCAAGGGCATTGAGGATGAGGACGACGGCGAAGTCGTTGCTCAGGATCGTGCCCATGATCCCTGAACCCACAACCGTGGCGACCAGCACCGCGGTACCGAGAAACTCGGCGACGACACGGCGGCCGAGGGGATGACTCACGAGCGCCACTGTATCGGCGGCACACAGCCGTACATCTGCCGTTCATTCGTGGGATCGCGTGAGGTCCGCAGTCCACTCCGACTGTGCGCTCGGCGTGCGCATTTACGAGGGTGGCGCGGGTACGGTAGGAGCACACCACCCCACCTCGTCAAGGAGATTCATCATGCGTCGTTCCCTTATCGCCGTGTCAGGCATCGCCCTGGCCACCGTTGCTCTCGCGGCCTGCTCGAGCAGCTCGTCCAGCAGCTCCTCGTCCGCGGCACCCTCCGGCTCCATGGTGGGTGGCATGACCGAGTGCACCAAGGAAGCCGTGCAGCCCGCGGTCGACCTGGCCGCCAAGGCCATGGGCGCTGACAACGTCATGGCCATCGAGGACCTGCAGTGCGCTGATGGGTGGGCCGTTGCTTCGGGCATCCTCGGCACCGCAGCTCAGGCCGGCGCCACCGACGGCCCGGCAGGCGCGCCGACCCAGTTCATCTTCGAGGCGGAGGGCCAGTTCTGGATCCCCAAGGCTCCTGCCGATGTCTGCGGAACCCCCTTCCCGCCCACCGGCGAGACGGCGCCTGCAGATGCAATGATCCCGGCGAGCCTCTTCTCCGCCTGCCTCTCGGCCTAGTCACCAGCCATGCAGTACGCGCAGCTTGGACGCACGGGCCTGAAAGTCAGCCGCATCTGTCTGGGGACCATGAACTTCGGTCCCCTGACAGGTGAGGCGGACTCCTTCGCGATCATGGATCGCGCGCTGGACGAAGGCATCAATTTCTTTGATACCGCCAACGTCTATGGAGTCCGCAACTGGGACGACTATGCCGACAAGGGCAACACCGAACGCATCGTCGGCAACTGGTTCGCGCAGGGCGGTGGCCGTCGCGAGAAGACGGTCATCGCCACCAAGCTGTTCGGCGAGATGAGTGCCTGGCCCAACGAGGGCAAGCTCTCGGCCCTCAACATCCGTCGCGCATGTGACGCGTCACTCGTACGCATGCAGACCGACTACATCGACATCTACCAGATGCATCACATCGACCGGCTCACGCCATGGGATGAGATCTGGGAAGCGATGGAGGTCCTGCGCATGCAGGGCAAGATCCTGTATGTCGGCTCATCGAACTTCGCCGGGTGGCACATCGCGCAGGGCCAGGAAGCCGCCAACCGTCGCGGTCAGCTGGGCCTGGTGAGCGAGCAGTCGATCTACAACCTGCTCCAGCGCACCGTCGAGCTCGAAGTTCTGCCGGCGTGTGAGTTCTATGGACTCGGTGTGATCCCGTGGTCGCCGCTACACAGCGGCCTGCTTGGAGGAGCACTGCGCAAGATGGCCGATGGCGGTGCCGTGCGCGCGCTCACCGGACGCGCCAAAGAGTCGTTCGACAAGGCGCGCCCGGCTCTTGAAACGTGGGAAGCGTTCTGTGCCGAGCGAGGCGAGGACCCCGCCGACACCGCGATCGCATGGCTGCTCACCCGCCCCGCGGTCACGTCACCCATCGTGGGCCCGCGCACCATGCACCATCTCGAGGGAGCGCTGCGCGCACTCGAAATCACGCTCGACGAAGCGGCGCTCGCGCGCATCGACGAGATCTTCCCCGGCCCGGGAGGCACCGCCCCCGAGGCCTACGCCTGGTAGTGAACGAATCCCTGCGCCTGCTCTTCGAGGTCATCCCGTTGGGGCTGGCCGCTGCGATCACGCCGACCCTCATCGGTCTGCAGTTGCTGGTTGTCGCAGAGACACCGTGGCTGCGTCGGGCGCTGGTAGTCCTGGGCGCGAACGCGCTCGTATTCGTGCTGATCATGGTCATCGTCGCGGCGGGATTCGCACAACTCCCCGATGCAGGACAAGGGCACAGCGCTGGACTGGACAAACTGCGTTTCGGCTGCGCACTGGTGCTGCTCGTCATGAGCGTGTACTTCCTGCTACCGCACAGGGACCTGCAGGTGAAGGCCCAAGAACTTGTCGAACGCAAGGTGGCCAAAGCATCGTCGTGGCTGTTCTTCGGGCTCGCGTTCTACATGGGCATCAGCGACCTGTCCTCCTTCATCGTCCTGCTGCCCGGATTGCACGACGTCACGTCCTCCGACGCCAATCTCCCCACCAAGGCCATCTGCTTGACCATCCTGCTGCTGCTGGCCCTCCTGGGGACCGGCGGTCCCCTGATCGTCCGACTGGCGCTGGGCAGCCGTGTCGCCCCCGCCCTTGATCGCACGTATCACTGGGTCATGGCGAACAACCTGCGAATTGTCGGCCTCATGCTGCTGGGCATAGGCGGGTACCTCCTGGTGACCGCCGTGATGCGTGCCGGCTAGGCAGATTTCGCAGACGCAGGGGGATCTGCGGGCCTAGCCTCTCGCCAAGCCCACCGTTGGAGGCACCCGTGTCCGCTCGCCTATCTGTCGCATCAATCCTCGCTGAGTCCGCACGGCGCTACCCGGCCAAGGATGCGATCGTCATGGGCGACACGCGCCTGTCGTATGCCCAGGTGTGGGAGATGTCGCGACGCTATGCCGCGGTACTGCAGGAGCAGGGGATTCGTCCGGGGTCTCGCGTGGCGCTGCTGCTTCCCAACGTGCCGCACTTCGCGTTCGCGTACTTCGGGGTGCTGGCACTCGGCGCAGTAGTGGTGCCCGTGCATGCACTGCTCAAGGCAGAGGAAATCGCGTACGCGCTCACGGATTCTGAGTGCGCTGCCATCATCACGGCCGCACCGCTGCTAGGTGAAGCGGTCAAGGGTGCCGAGCTCGCCAACGTGCCCCTGTTCTCTGTGCTGGATTCCGACACCGACATGACCGCTATCGCACGCATCGACACAATGGCGATGAGTGCCACGGCCATTCCTGCGCTCCTCCCGCGGCAACCCGGGGACGAAGCGGTGATCCTCTACACGTCGGGCACCACCGGCAAGCCCAAGGGTGCCGTGCTCACGCACAGCAACATGCTCTGGAATGCAACCGTGTGTGCGTACGACACGGTGGACATTCGGCATGAAGACGTCCTCCTCGCCGTCCTGCCGCTCTTCCACTCCTTCGGCCAAACGGTCAATCTCAATGCCGGCTTCCTCATGGGCGCGACCCTGGTGCTCATGCCGCGTTTCGACGGACCGGCTGCACTGGATCTGATGGCCAAGGAAAAGGTGACGTTCTTCGCCGGCGTCCCCACGATGTATATGGCCCTGCTCGGCGCTGCAGCGCAGAGCCCGGTTCGTCCGCCGTGGCGTCGGGTGGTCAGCGGTGGTGCGGCGATCCCCGTGGCAATCATCGACAAGGTCAAAGACGTGTTCGGCGTCGACATCTACGAGGGCTACGGGCTTTCCGAGACGGCCCCTGTGGCCACGTTCAACCAGGCTGTTTACGGCCGAAAGGTCGGGTCCATCGGTTGCGCACTGTGGGGTGTCGATGTCGCGATCGCCAACGCCGACCTTGAGGGCGCCATCGAGTTACTGCCCGATGGCACCCCGGGCGAGATCTGTATCCGCGGGCACAACGTCTTCAGTGGATACCTCAACAAGCCAGAGGCGACCGAAGCTGTCGTGGTGGATGGCTGGTTCCGCACGGGCGACATCGGCTATCGCGACGAGGACGGATTCTTCTTCATTGTCGATCGCAAGAAGGACCTCATCATCCGCGGTGGGTTCAACGTGTACCCGCGCGAGATCGAGGAAGTCATGGCCACGTATCCCGGTGTGGCCCAGGTGGCGGTCGTGGGACTTCCCGATGAGCATTACGGCGAGGAGATCCACGCTGTCGTCGTGTGCGCCACCGATCAGTCCATCGACGCCGATGCTCTGCGCGAGTGGGTCAAGGAGCGCGTGGGGCAGCACAAGTATCCGCGCACCGTGCACGTGCGAGAGTCACTGCCCCTCGGCCCGTCGGGCAAGGTTCTCAAGCGCGTGATTATCGAGGAATTACGTTAGAGCGCTGAAGCCTCGTCGAGAGCGCGCACGGCATCAGGCTCGAGTGTGACCGTGAGTCCCTTGATCCCGTCGAACTGCTCGAGGTTGCGGGCACTGGCAATCGGGGCCGCGACCGTCGGCTTGGCGAGCAGCCAGGCCAGGGCGATCTCACCCATCGTGACGTGACGCTCGCCTGCCAGCCACTCCAGCACCGACAGGACCTTCTCGCCGCGCGCATCCTGGTAAGGCACCACACCCTTGGCACGCGGGCTGTCGACGTCGGCGCCACCGCGGTACTTGCCTGTGAGGAAGCCGCGGGCGAGTGAGTAGTACGGAAGCATGTCCATGCCGTGTTCGGCAAGGACAGGCGCCATCGTCGACTCGTAGGGCTCGCGGACCATCAGGTTGTATTCGTTCTGAAGAACGGCAAAGGGAACCAGTCCGTTGCGATGCGCGATGTCGAGTGCGCGAATGAGTCGTTCGGCGGTGATGTTCGAGGCACCGATGTAGCGGACCTTGCCTTCGCGTACGAATTCATCCAACGTCGCGAGCGTCTCTTCTTGAGGAACGTTCTCGTCATCGTGATGCGGGTAGTACAGATCGACGTAGTCAGTCTTGAGTCTGGTGAGGGACTCCTCGAGTCCCTTGCGCAGCCCAGCCGCTGACACGCTCAGGTCGGCGTGGAGTTTGCCGGCCTTGGTGGCCAGCACGATGCGCTCGCGATTGCCGCGAGCCGAAAGCCAGTCACCGATGATGCGTTCGGATTCGCCACCCACGTTGCCGGGGACCCACGCGGAGTAAACGTCCGCCGAGTCAATGAAGTTGCCGCCCAGCGAGGTGTACGCGTCCATCACCGCATAGGAGTCCTCGGCGCCCGCGGTCCAGCCGAAGACGTTGCCACCCAGACACAAAGGGGAGACGACGAGGTCGGTCGCACCCAGGGTGATTCGTGGGGCCAGATTCATGTCAGATCCCTTTCGTCTTCGGGTCAACCGTGCGGTACGTCAGGTCGATGCTCGCACGCCCTTCGAGCTGTGCCCGTTGCTCGTAGCGAGTGGTCACGCGCCAGTCGGGTCGTGGGACAGGTCCCCCGGTCCAGAGCTGATCCATGGCGAAGCATTCCATGATCGCCTCGGCGTACTCCGGCCAGTCTGTCGCGACGTGCCACGTGCCACCCGTCACCAGGCGGTCGCGAACGAGGTCTAGCACGGCCGGCTGGATCAGGCGCCTCTTGTGGTGCCGTGCCTTGGGCCAGGGATCGGGGAACAAGGAGCGCACCTCGGTCAGGCTGCCGGGGGCAACCATGCGCTCCAGGACCAGCAGGGCATCGGCCTCCATCACGCGAACATTGGTCACGTGGGCGTCGCGAAGGCGTTGAAGCAGGTCGCCGACACCGGGGGTGTGAATGTCAACGGCGAGGAAGGACACATCGGGAGCAGCAGCGGCAATGAGAGCGGTGGCCGACCCGTCACCAAAACCGATCTCGAGCATGAGTGGAGCGGACGCGCCCCACTCGTCTTGTGGGTCCAGCGGCAGATCCTGCAACACCAGCAGCAGTCCGTCGTCATGCTCGAGAGCGCGTGATTGTCTGGTCGTCACTCGGCTGCGACGAGGCTTGAACGTGCGCAGTCCAGGTCGCAGGGTGCGTGGTGCCTCGTGCACCACGAAGTCGCGAGTCATGCCAAGACGGGAAGGCGCAGTGCCGAGTTGATGCGGTAGCGGCGATCGCTCTCCAGGCGCCACGAGCTGCCGGCCCCGCGCGACACGAACGACCAGAGGCCGTCCTCGTCGGGTCCGTCGCCCAAAAGTGCGGTGTCCTCATCGATACCGACCGTGTGAAAGCCTTCTTTGAGCAGCATGCGCAAAGCCATGTCGGGAATCATGCGGCCGTAGCGATCAAAGTGCGGCAGCACTCGAAGGTTGGGTGTCAGGCCCAGTCCATCCATCGAGTGATGCACAGCGCGACGCCAGTCCGTGACAACTCCTCCGAGCGCCATGGCGCCGGCACTGCAGCCACCGATGGACGTGCCGCTGCGCCATGCGTCGGCGATGGCTCGCCACACTCGCGTGCCATGCAATGTCTTGGTGAGGTAGGCGGGGTTGCCGCCGGACAGATAGACGAGGCCAGCGTCAGCGATGAGAGCTGCATTGGCGGGATTATCGGCATCCTCGCGAATGCGAACGTCGACGATGACCTGTTCGACCCCGAGTCGTTCCGCGGCCGCGGCTCCCTGCCGCCACCAGTTCTGCAGAGATCGATCGCCTTCGGGTGCAGCCGCGGTGGCCAACTGAACGTATCGACGTGGCCGACCGTCGAGAAGCCAACCCTCGATGTCGTGCATCGCCGTGGAGTACTCACCGCTGCCGGCCAATGCGATGCGACCGCGAGTGGGCGGCGGTGCGTCATCGGACGTGGTCACAGGCTGAGGGTAGTCAGGGGCGACGCCACCAGTGGCGGTGATGCGGAAGACGTGGCCCAAGCAGGACGCCGATGAGGACCGACAGCAGGTGCAGCCCTACCCCGAGTGCAATCGCGACCTCGTAGCCGAAGTGCAACAACCACCCGCTCAGGGCGGAGACCAAGGCAAAGGAGGTCATGCGCAGACTTGCCGACGTGGTGAAGACCTGGGACTGCACGTGGGCGGGTGATTCGCGATTGCGCACCTGAAACATGGAGGACAGGAGAGGCGATTCGGCCGCTCCCATAAAGAAGGAGAAGAACAGCACCGAGGGGAGCGTCGGAGACAAGCCGATACCCAGGAGAAGAAACGCAGAAATCAGCGTCAGCGTGATGATGGCGCGGTCGGGGCGCTTGACGGGAAATCGAGTGCACCACAGCGCAGCGAGCACGCCTCCGCAGGCGAACACCCCCAGGATCACGCCGGTCACACCCAGTGATCCCGTGAGGTGTTGCGCTATCACCGGCGCGGCGATGAAGAAGGGTGCTGTGCCGGCAAAGCCGACCACGGTGATGATGGTGGTGCGTCGCAGCGCGGGTATGTGTGTGAGTGCTGTGGTGCCGTCAAGCAAGTCATGGCGAAGTGATCGTGACGTCCCGTGCGGATGTGCTGGCCGCAGAGCCACGATGGGAAGAAGGCACAACGAGACAAGCAAGAGAACGACCGGGAGCCACAGCGGAGCACGCCCATTGATCACCACGAGTGCCGATGCAATCGGTGGAGCAGCGACAGCGGCGATGCTGTAGGTGGTGGCGTCGAACGACAGTGCGTGGCGCAATCGTGCAGGCTCGATCAACCGCGGCAGTTGCGCCGTCCAGGCTCCCGTCAGCGCGGGGTAGCCGAAGCCGGCAACGACAGCGATGACCATGACAACAGCAAGTGGCAGACGACCCATGGTGACGTCAATGGCGATGAGGCCGCAGGTCAGCAAAGTGATGGCGAGGGCGAACACGCCGCGTGGATGTTTCGACCGATCAATGACAGCCCCCAGCACCGGCCCGCCCACCGCAGCAGCGCCGGTGAGGGAGGCGACAACGTAGGAGCCGCTCGCGGCACTCCCGATCGTGGAGATGGCAACGATCAACGTGGCAGGCCCGGTTGATTCGGTGGCCGAGCGCGCGAGCGTGGCCAGCGTCAGGTAGGCCGGGAGCGGGCTGCGCACGTGGCAACGCTAGTGCGCCGTGACCTCAGGCCTCCGTGCCGTCGCATCCGGTGAGTTTGGCTGGCACACTTAAGGTTGCCTTCACGTAGGGGCTGAGGGGTGGGCTCCATGAGCACCGAGGTTGATCTCGCTATAGGTGGGATGACGTGTGCGTCGTGCGCAGCTCGCATCGAAGGTCGACTCAACAAGGTCCCCGGAGTGACGGCCAGCGTCAACTATGCGACCGAGAAGGCGCATCTGGTGTTGCCACCGGACGTCAGCATCGATGATGCGGTCGCGATTGTTGAGTCCACCGGCTACACCGCAATGGTGCCGTCAGTTCCCACACTCGGTGCGTCTCACGAAAGTGCCACGACCGATGACGCATCCGCACTCAGGTCGCGGCTTGTCGTGTGTGCAGTGCTCGCCATTCCCGTTGTCCTCCTCAGCATGGTCCCGGTGGTGCAGTTCGATTACTGGCAGTGGGCGTGCCTGACGTTAGCCGCGCCTGTCGCGGTCTGGGGTGCCCTGCCGTTCCACCGGGCCGCGTGGGCGAACCTGCGTCACGGTGCGGTGACCATGGACACCCTGGTGTCCGTCGGGGTGCTCGCTGCTTTCACGTGGTCGCTGTATGCACTGTTCCTCGGCGGGGCGGGCATGCCGGGCATGCGTATGGGCTTCACGCTTCTAGCGAGTCGCGCCGATGCTGCACCTGAGCCGTACCTCGAGGTCGCCGCCGGAGTCACCGTTTTTTTGCTCCTGGGCCGCTATTTGGAGGCCCGCGCGAAGTCGCGTTCGGGGCAAGCCCTTCGACTGCTGCTGGAACTCGGTGCCAAAGATGTGGCCGTTCTGCGCGACGGAGCCGAGGTGCGATTGCCGATCGGCGATCTAAAACGTGACGACGTATTTGTCGTACGGCCCGGCGAGACTGTCGCCACCGATGGTCTGGTGATCGACGGCTCATCGGCGATCGATGCCAGTGTCATCACCGGTGAGTCGGTACCGGTCGATGTGGGTCCCGGTGATCGTGTGATCGGCGCCACCACCAACACCGGTGATCGACTCCTCGTGCGCGCAACACATGTCGGAACCGACACCCAATTGGCTCAGATGGGCCGCATGGTGGAAGCGGCGCAATCGGGCAAGGCACCGGTGCAACGGCTTGCCGATCGTGTGGCGTCGGTTTTCGTCCCGATCGTCATGGTGCTGTCTGCGGGCACGCTGATCGGATGGTTGGTTGCGGGGTCCGGTGCGCAGTCGGCATTCACAGCAGCTGTCGCCGTGCTGATCATCGCGTGTCCCTGTGCGCTGGGCCTGGCGACTCCCACAGCGCTCTTGGTGGGCACGGGTCGTGGCGCACAACTGGGCATCCTCATCAAAGGACCTCAGGTACTTGAGTCCACGCGTCGCATCGACACCGTGGTTCTCGACAAGACCGGCACCGTCACCACGGGCCACATGAAGGTTCTTGATGTTGTTACGACAGCGGGGTGGACGCGCGATCGGGTGCTGGCTCTGGCCGGCCCTGTAGAAGATGCATCGGGACATCCCGTGGCCATGGCTATCGCGGGGGCGGCGGCCGCGCCGCTGGCGTCCGTCGAATCAAGTGTGAACGTGCCCGGGCGTGGAGCATCAGGAGTCGTGGACGGCCACGCGGTTTCCGCAGGTCGCCCATCGTGGCTGCGCGACGAATGGTCGATCGTCGAGCCTGCTGACCTGGCCCACGCTCGTGCACGTCATGAGGGCGAGGGACGCACCGTGGTCGCCATCGCCGTCGACGGCGCGTCGGTGGCCGTCGTGGTTGTTGCGGATGCGGTTCGTCCCACAAGCGCCGAAGCAATCGCGGCGTTGCGGGACCTGGGGTTGTCGCCCGTGCTGCTCACCGGCGACAACGAGGCGGCCGCTCGCACGGTGGCAGAGCAGGTGGGTATCACGGACGTCATCGCGCACGTCCTGCCCCAGGACAAGGTCGCCCACATCCAGCAGCTACAGGCGCAGGGTCGCACGGTGGCGATGATCGGTGATGGAGTCAATGACGCCGCCGCTCTCGCACAGTCAGACCTGGGGATGGCCATGGGCGCCGGTACGGATATCGCGATCGAGGCCGCCGACATCACGCTCGTGCGCAATGACCTACTAGCGGCAGCCGATGCCATTCGGCTGTCGCGTCGCACGCTCGCCATCATCATCGGCAACCTCGTGTGGGCATTCGGCTACAACGTCGCAGCGATTCCACTGGCCATGGCAGGTCTGTTGAATCCGCTCATCGCCGGTGCCGCCATGGCGTTCTCCTCGGTCTTCGTGGTCACCAATTCGCTGCGACTTCGACGGTTTCGCCCCCTATCCCGTTAGCCTCATGGCGTGATCGACCTCGATGCCATGACCTTGGATTGGCTGCGGCAGCGTCAAAGTGCCAAGTGGCGGATGTTCGACTCCGACGTACTACCGGCATGGATTGCCGAGATGGACTTTCCGATCGCGCCCCCTATCGCCGAAGCGTTGCGTCACGCCATTGACATATCCGATCTCGGCTACCGCTCGGACACGGGCCTTGCCGATGCGATGGCGGAATATTCGCAACGCATGTGGGGCTGGAGCCTTGACCCCCGCAAGGTGATGTCGGTCTCGGATGTTGTCGTGGCTGTGGGCGCGGTCGTCTCAGTGCTGACCAAGCCGGGTGACGCGGTCGTCATCATGCCGCCGGTCTACCCGCCGTTCTTCGAATCCGTGACGGTGTCTGCTCGTCGCTCTCTCGTGCAGGTGCCCTTGATGCGTGACGACTCCCAGCGATACACAATGGACCTCGATGCCCTGGCGGCAGCATTCGCACGCACTGATGTGACCGCATGCGTCCTGTGCAGTCCGCACAATCCGACGGGCACGGTGTTCACCCGCGAAGAACTCTCGCGTCTCGCAGCCTTGGCTGACCAACACGGCGTCGCGATCATCACCGACGAGATCCATGCACCACTGACACTGCCGGGCGAGACGTTTATTCCGTATCTGTCTGTGGCCGGCGACGATGCGCGAGCCGTGCTGGTGACCAGCGCGTCGAAAGCGTGGAACACGCCGGGACTCAAATGCGCGCAGATTGTCGGTACCCGCACTACCGACGCACTACTGCGCGCACAGATCCCGCACGACATTCAATACGGGGCCGCGCATGTAGGCGTGATTGCCGCCGTGTCGGCTTATCGCGACTGTGGTCCGTGGCTGACTGATGTCATCGACATCATCGATACCAACATGCGCTGGCTAGAGCAGGAGATTCCGCGGTGCCTGCCCCTCGCGGGTTTCGTTCGTCCGCAGGCCTCTTACCTTGCCTGGGTTGACCTCACGGCCTATGACCTCGGGGACGACCCGGCCACGGTGATTGCGCAGCACGGCAAGGTCGCGCTGAGTCAGGGGCACACCTACGGCGAGCAGGGTCGAGGCTTCGTGCGCATCAATGCCGGCACATCACCCGCCATCGTCGCTGAGATACTGGATCGCATGGAACGTGGCATCACGGCAGCGACCTGAGTTGTGATTCCGCGTACCTTCACGGCGACGAGTTTTGTCGCACGCGTGCTCGCTGTGATGTCGGCAATGCTCGTGATGAGCTGTGCCGTCGTCGTCGCGCCATCTACGCAGGCGGCGCCGCCCGCCGGGCCTTACGCCATCGGTGACTCGGTGATGCTGGGGGCGAAGTCCCAACTGCTCGCTCGGGGTTTCTATGCCGTCAACGCGGTCCAAAGTCGGCAGGCCTCTGCCGGCCCGGCGCTATTGCGCACCCGTGCCGCTCGGCTCCCGCGATTCGTCGTGATCCATCTCGGCACCAACGGCACCTATCCGTTAAGCGTGTGCCACCAGATGATTGATGCGGTGGGGCCCGGGCGCCAGGTGTTCCTCGTCACGATCCACGTGCCCCGCCGGTGGCAGGACGCTGACAACGGTGTCATTCGCACGTGTGCCGCCTCGTACCCCGATGGGCACGTGCATGTCGTCGACTGGAACGCGGCTGCGCGCGCCCACCCGGGCTGGCTCTATGCCGACCACACCCACCTGAGACCTGAGGGGGCCAAGGGGTTCGCCGATCTGATCACCGGCGCGATTGCTGTGGCGCATGAGGACTCGAGTTCCTAGGGCGTCAAATGTCCACAACGCCCTCGTACGAGTGCGACGAATGTCCACAACGCCCTCGTACGAGGGCGACGAATGTCCACAACGCCCTCGTACGAGGGCGTTCGAAGACCTGTGCGCTTGGTCACAGGACAACGCTTTCATGGCCGTCTGGTATCGCCGAAGGTGTCTGGCGGGTGAATGATGTTCCTTCTAGTTGGGCTGGACGGCCCGGCAATGGATGGAGCGCCGCAATGACGATTCCCGGTCTCGAGAACCCGCCTACGGCCAACAAGCAGTTGGTGGAGTGGGTCGAGGAGATCGCCGCGCTCGCGAAGCCTGAACGAGTCGAGTGGTGCACCGGCAGCGACGACGAGTGGACCCGACTCACGACCATGATGGTCGACGCCGGAACCTTCATTCGACTCAACGAAACAAAGCGCCCCAACTCCTTCCTCGCACGCTCGAACCCCAGTGATGTCGCCCGGGTCGAAGATCGCACCTACATCTGTTCCGCACGCGAAGTTGATGCGGGCCCCACCAATAACTGGGCCGAGCCCAATGAGATGCGTGGCACGTTGCGCGGATTGTTCGACGGGTGCATGCGCGGTCGCACGATGTACGTCGTGCCGTTCTCCATGGGTCCCCTGGGTTCGCGCATCTCGCAGTTGGGTGTCGAGCTCACCGACTCTCCCTACGTCGTCGTCAACATGAAGATCATGACGCGCATGGGGCAGGCCGCCCTCGATGAGATCGGTGAGTTCGGCGAGTTCGTTCCCGCCGTGCACTCGGTCGGCTTCCCGCTCATCGATGACGCAGGTGCCGCTCGAGCCGATGTCTCGTGGCCGTGCAATGACACCAAGTACATCGTGCACTTCCCGGAGACTCGTGAGATCTGGTCATACGGCTCCGGCTACGGCGGCAACGCACTGCTGGGCAAGAAGTGCTTCGCCCTGCGCATCGCATCCGCGATGGCACGCGATGAGGGGTGGCTGGCCGAGCACATGCTCATCCTCAAGCTCACGTCGCCGAGCAACGACGTGCGGTATATCACCGCAGCGTTCCCCTCTGCCTGCGGCAAGACCAACCTCGCGATGCTCGAGCCGACCGTCAAGGGTTGGAAGGTCGAGACCGTTGGTGACGACATCGCGTGGATGCGGTTCGGCGAAGATGGCCGCCTGTACGCCATCAACCCCGAGGCCGGCTTCTTCGGTGTGGCCCCCGGCACTGGCATGCGCACCAATGCCAATGCCATCCGCACGCTGACCGGCAACTGCATCTTCACCAACGTGGCGCTCACTGATGAGGGCGACGTCTGGTGGGAGGGCATGACCGAGACCGCGCCTGAGCACCTCATCGACTGGAAGGGCAACGACTGGACCCCGGCGTCCGCGGACCCCTCCAGCCACCCGAACTCACGCTTCACCGCGCCTGCGGGCCAGTGCCCGTCGATCGCTCCCAACTGGGAGGACCCGGCGGGAGTGCCGATTGATGCGATTCTGTTTGGCGGGCGACGCGCCACCAACGTTCCGCTGGTCACCGAGTCGTTTGACTGGGCGCACGGCGTGTTCCTCGGCTCTTCGGTCTCTAGCGAAATGACCGCTGCTGCCGTCGGCGGAATGGGCCAGTTGCGTCGCGACCCGTTCGCCATGCTCCCCTTCTGCGGATACAACATGGCCGACTACTGGAACCACTGGCTCAAGATCGGGTCGTTCACGTCGGCCGACAAGCTGCCCAAGGTGTACGCCGTCAACTGGTTCCGCAAGGACGCCAACGGCACGTTCATCTGGCCAGGCTTTGGCGAGAACTCGCGCGTGCTCGCATGGATCGTCGATCGTCTTGCCGGCAAGGCCGAGGCTCGGGACACCGCCATCGGACGTCTTCCGGCCGACGGCGCACTTGACCTTGATGGGCTGGACCTCTCGGCGGAGCAGTTGGCCGAGTTGTTCCACATCGATCCCGTGACGTGGAGCGCCGAAGCTGATCTCACGCAGGAGTACTACGACCAGTTCGGCGATCGTGTTCCGGCTGTGCTGCGTGAGCAGTTGGCCGGCCTGCGTTCACGTCTGGCGTAGGACCACGCGCCTGCGAGGCGCGGGTGCTCGTTATGCGATGCCGAGTGCGTTGCGGGACATCGCGCGATTGAGGTCGGAACCTGCGGCGGCAACTCCAGCGCCACGGTGACGCGGGTAATGCCGTGAGTCCAGACGGCGGTAGATGACCTCACGCTCTTCCTCGGTCAGACCGCCCCAGACTCCGAAGGGCTCGCGGGCTCGGATCGCGTAGTCGGCGCATTCCAGCCGTACATCGCAGCCGGCGCAGACGCGCTTGGCCGACCGATCACGCAGCAGTCGAGTGGATCCGCGCTCATTGGCCGGGTGGAAGAACAGGGCCAGATCATGGCCGGAGCAGGCGGCGTTGTCCTGCCAGAACCATTCGACATCGTCAGGCACTTGGGCCAAGGGTTGCTGGGGCATGGTTTCCTCCGTTGTCCTGCTGATGTGCTCCCTCCACAGTAGGTGGGGGTTTCACTTAGCGTAAGTGACCAAGGTCCCGACTTTGACCGCCTTAGACTCCCGGCATGAGCACCACGCCCTTGGACAGCCCCGGCCTCAGCGGGGGGACACTGCTGGAAGAGCGCACCTCGAGCACCGATGACGGTGACCACGAGAAGTTCGCCCACTACGTCGAGAAGGACAAGATCGTCGAGAGTGCCGTGATGGGTAGCCCGGTCAAGGCGCTGTGCGGCAAGGTCTGGGTTCCCAACCGAGACCCATCCAAGTTCCCGGTGTGCCCTGATTGCGAGCGCATCATCAAAGAGATGCGAGGCGGCTCGAACTGACGAGCGTGTGGAGCGGTCGCTATCGGCCGTTGACGATCGGCATCGTTGTTCTCATCACGCTCATGGCGTTCGAGGGCATTGGTGCATCGACGGCAATGCCCGCCGTAGCTCAAGACCTCGACATCCTGGGGGACTACACCTGGGCATTCAATGCCTACACCGTTGCGTCACTGTTCGCGATGGTCGCCGCAGGACTGTGGTCGGATGCGAAAGGCCCGCGAGGGCCCGTGATTGCCGGCGCACTCATCTTTCTCGTCGGATCCGTGTGTGCCGGACTTGCCACGAATCTGCCCGCTCTCATCGCGGGTCGAGCTATGGAAGGACTGGGCACCGGAGCGATCATCGTGGCGGTCTACGTGCTCATCGCACGGGCCTTCGACGAGGCTGCGCGTCCTCGCGCGTTTGCAGTACTTGCTGCCGCATGGGTCCTGCCCTCGCTCATCGGCCCGCTGGTCGCCGGATGGCTCACCGAGTCCATCAGTTGGCGTGCCGTGTTTCTGCTCGTGCCGCTGTTCGTCATTCCACCATTCCTGCTTCTCGTTCCACGCCTGGGTGCATATCAGGGTGGGTCGCCGCAAAGTGGCGCCCGCCCGCGCCTGGTTGCCGGGGCTATCGCCACGCTGGCCCTTTTCGTCATGCAAGACGGTCTGTTGCGCGCCAGTGTCATCGGGGGCGTCGAAGCCGTCGTGGGCCTGGTGCTCCTGGGTTTTGCATTGCGCAGACTGCTACCCGGAGGCGCATTGCGATTTGCGCGGGGACTGCCGACGAGCGTGATGATGCGCGGATTAATTGCCGCGACGTATTTCTCTGCTGAGGTGTTTGTGCCATTGGCGCTCGTACAGATTCGCGGGGTGAGTGTCACCTATGCGGGCATGGTGCTTGCGGGTTCGGCGGCGATGTGGAGTCTGGGGTCGTGGACGCAGAGCCGGATCCCTGGTGACCGTGATCGCTCGAAGGTAGTGCGTAGCGGCCTGACCCTGGTGATCCTCAGTGTCGTCACACTGCCGATTTCGATGAACACATCTGTGCCGCCGTGGATCGCAGGCATCTCGTGGGGCCTCGGCGCGTACGGGATGGGGTTAGCTATCCCGTCGGTGGCCGTGCAGGTGATGCGACTGTCGCCAGAGCAGGATCAGGGACGCAACTCCGCGGCCATTCAGATCGTCGATGCGGTCTGCGTCTCTCTCGTGGTGTCACTGCTGAGCTTGGGCTACTCCGCGTCGATCAAGGGCGCGGGTGTGACGGCCGGGACGTTCACCTTCTTGTGGTTGGCCAGTGCGGCGGTGGGGCTGGTGGGGTTTGTGGTGGCTGGGCGCATGAGGCCCACCCCGCTACCGAGGTCCACGTCTTCTCTCTGACAGGATTCAGACGATCTCGACCAAGGAGTACACATGCGATCGTCATTGCTGGCCATCGCAGCGGCTGCCCTTCTGCTCACCGGATGC
>JBAWXR010000011.1:0-22652 GCA_037143955.1 Actinomycetes bacterium | reverse complement strand
CCACCGCCAAACCCAGCAGTATTCACGAATGTGGTGCCGTAGTACGGCCCCGCCCAACCGCCGCTGAAGGCGGTACCGAGAAGTACTCCGGTCATCACGTTGTTGAATGGTGAGTAGTAACCATAGGCATATGGGGCGTACTCGCGGGCCGCCCAGTAGGGCTGCATTCCCGTTCGCGTGGAGACCTGTAGTCCGTCGGGTGTTTCGCCGCGCTGGATAGTGGTCTCGCACGACTGGCAGACGGGAACGTCACGCTGCCCCAGGCCTGCGGGGGCCCACATGATGTCCGCCACGCTCGGTCCGTGCCGAGGATCGACGAAGCACGGTGGCCTGCGCTCGGGAATCGGCTTGCCGGCCCGCCGTGCATCGACACACGCCATCGCGTAGCGGCCTTGCTCGAGCGCGCCGGTGACAATGGCGGCTTCCTGCGGCTTGTGCATCGTGGCGGACGCCTGCTTCGCCTTCTCATATGCATCGAGGGCGGACTGAAGGTCGATCCGAGTCGCATCATCATCGGTAGCCGACGATGAAATGGCGGAGACGCGCGTTCCGTATTCGGTGATGTCGCTGTCGATGGCGCCGCGGATGCTGGCCAGTTGAAGTGCCGATTGCTTGCGTTTGCGCGTGTAGGCAAGTATCACGACCACGATCACCGCGAGCAGGATCAGGCCGATCACGCCGAGGAGTGCGTACGATCCGGCGCCCCCAGACGTGGTCGTAGACGAACCACCGTTGAAGTACTCGTCGGTCGATGCAACAAACTGATCCAGCACGGCGTAGACACCCTGGCCCTTGCGGTCGCGCATCGCCTGTGTTGCAAGATCTGAGACGCTGCCCTTGGTTGACCCGGCACGGAAGGACGAGCCGACAACCACCGCATAGACGCCGGCAAGGCCGACGTCGTTCTTGAGTGCGACGAGCGTGTCATTGGCGGTGCCACCGCCGGCGGCGCTCTCAGGGAGCACGGCAATGAAAATCGGCAGGTTGGTGGCGTTGATCTGGTTCGCCAGTGCCGATGCCTGCTCGTTGGTGAGTGCATTCTCTGCCGAAGGGTCGTTATAGACGGCGGCACCGCCGGCGAGGGCGGATGCGGCAGCACTCACGTCTGGTGCCGCGAGAGCTGCAGGGGCCCCGACCAGTATGGAGGTGAAGGCGAGGACGAGTGCGGTGATCGTTCCTGCGGCGCGACGAGTCATGGTGCTCAGGCTACGTCAGGCTCTGAGCAGTCCTAGTGCTGCATCGACTGCTGCTCGAGGAAGGCGAATACCTCGGTTTCGTCCACGCCCGGGAATGTTCCCGGCGGTAGGGCCGCAAGGAGGTGGGCATGCGCTCGGGCACTGGGCCAGGCATGCCCCGCCCATCGCGCCTCGAGGTCGAGAGGGGGCCTGCGGCAGCACTCGGCGGCAGGGCAGGTGGACTTGGTGCGACGAGTCGTATCTCGGCCGCGAAACCACTTGGCCGCGTCGAAGGTCGTACCGATCCCGACCGAGAAAGGTCCGGCCGAGGTTGTTTCGGACTGGGCAGTGGTCCAGAAGGTGCCGGCAGGCGTGTCGATGTATTGGGATTCACTGGGACCAGCGTAGGCGGGATCGAAGATCAGGCGTTCGATGGACTTTCGACACGCGAGCTGACCTTCGATACTTCCGAGGCTGTCGGTGGGAAGTGGGTAACCGTCATTCTCATAGGCCTTGTAGATAGTGCCGCTCTCGTGAATCTTGACGAAGTGCACGGGAATATCGATGTGGTGGCTGGCCAGATTGGTGAATCGGTGCGCGGCCGTCTCGTAGGAAACGCCGAAGGCGTCGCGAAGGTCCTCCACGGCAAGGTAGCGCCCGGACTTTCCGCGCTTGAGCAGTTCGACTGCATGAACCTCGGAGATGAGCATCGCTGCGGCGAAGTAATTGACCTCGACGCGTTGGCGAAGGAAGTCTGCGTAATCCAGTGGAGGGCGGTGGCCCAGGACCTGATGACCCAGGGTCTGCAGCACGATGGTGCGCGGATCATGGCCACCCCAGCCGGTGAGTGGGATGTAGATGCGCCGATGCCGCAAATCTGTGATGGCTCGAGTGGAGTGCGGTACGTCGGGTACTCGATGAATGGTGAAGCCCAGGTGAGCGGCCACCTGATCCGTGCGACGCTCGCCGAACGGCCCACCCTGGTGCTTGATGGCGGCGAGTAGATCAGTAGCTGCCTGCTCGATCTCACCGAAGTAGTTGCCGCGATCGCGCATCTCCTGCCGAAGTGCGGTGTTGGCACGTCGTGCCTCTTCCGGTGTTGCCGCTGCAGTGGCGGTGGAGCGGTGAATTTCGGCGTGTAGTCCAACCAGTGCAGTGAGGACATCGTCGGATAACGCACGACTGGGTCGCACGACGGGCAGTCCGGTGGCGAGATAGGTGGGTGAGGTTTGCGCGTGGTTCAACGCCATCTCCAGTGCATCGCGTGCACTGGGCGGGGCGTCGCCGGTCAGATCCGCAATGGTCACGCCGAGGGTTGCCGCCAGGGCACGCAGCAGAGCCATGCGCGGCTCGCGTTTGCCCGTCTCGATCTGGGAGAGGTGCGACACCGTGCACCCGGATCGCTCGGCAACCTGCTGCAACGTGAGGCCACGCAAGCGACGGAAGTGACGCAACCATCGTCCTGTGGCTACCTGCTCTTCGGAAAGTTCAGCCATAGAGCGCACCTTAGTAAAAAATAGGAAAAATACACAGGAGTTCGACGTGCTAATCGGATCCGAATGGAAAAAGATAACCACATTGTCCGATTGACCTGCTGAAGGAGCCTCACATGAAGCACGCCGACGTCCTTGCCCTAGAGAACCACTGGGAGAGCGACCCACGCTGGGCCGGTGTAGAGCGCACCTACAGCGCCGAGGACGTTGTCCGACTCCGGGGCTCCCTGCAGGAGGAGCAGACCCTTGCCCGTCGGGGTGCCGAGCGCCTGTGGACCATGCTCGAGGAGCAGTCCTTCGTGCGGGCCCTGGGCGCCATGACCGGTGGCCAGGCAGTCCAGATGGTCAAGGCCGGCTTGCAGGCCATCTACCTGTCCGGCTGGCAGGTTGCCGCTGACGCCAACCTCTCGGGACAGACGTACCCCGACCAGAGCCTGTACCCCGCCAACTCCGTGCCGGCGGTCGTGCGTCGCATCAACAACGCCTTTGTCCGCGCCGACCAGATCGCTCATGCCCAGGGGGATATGTCACTGGATTACTTCGCCCCCATCGTGGCTGACGCGGAGGCGGGATTCGGTGGGTCGCTCAATGCCTTCGAACTCATGAAGGGCATGATCACGGCCGGCGCGGCCGGTGTGCACTGGGAGGATCAGCTTGCGTCTGAGAAGAAGTGCGGCCACCTCGGTGGCAAGGTGCTCATCCCCACGTCACAGCACATTCGCACGCTCAATGCGGCTCGCCTGGCCGCCGACGTCATGGGTGTGCCCAGCATCATCATCGCTCGAACCGATGCACTCGCCGCCGACCTGCTGACCAGCGACGTCGACCCGATCGACGCGCAGTTCACCACGGGAGAGCGCACCTCGGAAGGGTTCTTCCGGGTACGCAACGGATTGGACCCGGTCATCGCCCGCGGTCTTGCCTACGCGCCCTATTGCGATCTGATCTGGGTGGAGACCGGTACGCCGGATCTGGGACTAGCGCGCGAGTTCGCAGCAGCCCTCCACGAGGAGTACCCGGGCAAGAAGCTTGCCTACAACTGCTCACCCTCGTTCAACTGGCGGGCAGCGCTCAGTGATGCAGAGATCGCCACGTTCCAGGACGAACTGGGCGCGATGGGTTACGCCTTCCAGTTCATCACGCTGGCCGGCTTCCACGCACTCAACCACGGCATGTTCGATCTGGCTCACGGCTATGCCCGTCAGGGTATGACCGCGTATGTGGAGTTGCAGGAGGCGGAGTTCACCTCGGTCGACCGTGGTTACACCGCGGTGCGCCATCAGGCCGAGGTCGGCACGGGTTACTTCGACATGGTCAGCACGGCGATCAACCCCCAGAGCGGAACCCTTGCTCTTGCGGGATCCACCGAGTCCGAGCAATTCCACTAGGAGTGACGATGCTGAATTCAACAATCCGCGTGGGACACGAGCCGACCATGGACTCGCGACGGGTGCTGACATCCGAAGCGTTGGCCTTCGTCCTCGCACTCGACGCCATGTTTGCCGAGCGGCGCACCGAGCTTCTTGAGCGTCGGCGCGACCGCATGCGGGCAGTGCGAGCGGGGGAGAGGCTGGGCTTCCTGGAGAGCACACGCCACATCCGTGAAGATCAGTCCTGGAGTGTGGCAACACCCGCACCCTCCTTGGCGGATCGTCGCGTCGAAATCACCGGCCCGCCCACGCGGACAATGACTGTCAATGCGCTGAACTCCGGTGCGCGGGTGTGGATGGCGGACTTCGAGGACGCCACGACTCCGACATGGAGCAACCTGATGGAGGGGCACACCTCTTTGATGGACGCACTCGACGGATCGTTGGACTTCACCACGCCGGAGGGAAAGCGTTACCGAGTTCATGAGGATGCGGCCACCATCGTGATGCGACCCCGAGGCTGGCACCTCGTCGACAAGGGTGTTGTGATCGACGGCCGGCCCATCTCGGCGAGTCTGTTGGATTTCGGACTCCACGCATTTCATTGCGCCCACCGACAGATCGCACGGGGCGGTGTACCGGGGTTCTATTTGCCCAAGCTGGAGTCGCATCTGGAAGCGCGGTTGTGGAACGACGTGTTCATCGCCGCTCAAGAGATGCTGGGTCTGCCGCGAGGAACCTTCCGTGCCACGGTCCTCATTGAGACGATCCCGGCAGCATTTGAGATGGAGGAGATCCTGTACGAACTGCGCGAGCATTCTGCGGGACTCAATGCTGGACGGTGGGATTACCTGTTCAGCACCATCAAGTATCACGCACATGATTCGAAGTTTGTTCTCCCGGATCGCTCGTCGGTTCGGATGACGGTCGACTTCATGCGGGCCTACACAGATCTCCTCGTGCAGACCTGTCACCGCCGCAGTGCATATGCGATCGGCGGCATGGCGGCTGCAGTCCCGGTGAAGTCCGACCCGCAGAGATTCGAGCAGGCGCTCGTAGCCGTGCGTCAGGACAAGGAGCGCGAAGCCCAGGCCGGGTTCGATGGCAGTTGGGTGGCCCACCCGGCTCTCGTGCCGTTATGCGATGAGGCATTCACGACCGCCTTCGGACCAGATCGGACGGATCAGCGCGACGTCCTCCGAGCCGACGTGCATGTCACGGCGGCCGACCTGCTCGCTGTCGAGCGCACACCGGGAGTGATCTCCGAGGAGGGCGTGCGGGCGAACATTCGCACGTCACTTCGCTACCTCGCCGCCTGGCTCGATGGGTTCGGTGCGGTGGCACTCGATGGGCTGATGGAGGATGCGGCGACCGTGGAGATTGCCCGCTCACAGCTCTGGCAGTGGCGTCGCCATCACAGTGAGTTGGTGGACGGTCGTCACGTGAGTGGCGCCTTGATGAAGTCAATGATCGCTGAGGAGGTTGCTCAATTGCGTTCGGAATCTCAGGGCGGACTGTCCTTGGATCGCGCCGTGCAACTTCTGACCGAATTGGTGATGGCCCCGAATCTGGAGCCGTTCTTCACCTCCATCGCTTACGCGCGATGGGTGAGTGCCGTCACTCAGATGAATGACGAGATGGAACTTCTCGCTAGCTAGTCCTTGATCTCGCAGAGCACGGTGCCACTGGGAACGGTGGCACCGGGCTCTGCTGTGAGGCTGGTAATGGTTCCGGCCTTGTGGGCGGTGAGTGGCTGCTCCATCTTCATGGCCTCCAGGACCACGATGAGGTCGCCCGCGGCAACCGTCTGACCCTCGGTGACCTCAACCTTGACGATCGTGCCCTGCATGGGTGCGGTGAGGGAGTCGCCTGACGCCGCACCACCGGACTTCCCGCGCTTGCGTCCTGCGGGGGCCTTGGCTCCGGCGCTCGTGGTTGCCCCGGTGGAACCCAGTCCCGCGGGGAGAGTGACCTCGATGCGCTTCCCGCTGACTTCCACGACGACGGTGTCGCGGCCAGCCGCGTCCACGGAACCATCGGTGGAGCCTGAGTAGGCGGGGATCTGATTGTCGAACTCTGTCTCGATCCAGCGGGTGTGAACGCGGAATGATTCCTGCGGATCGGCGGGGGCGAAGGCGAGGTCGTCGACAACTGCGCGGTGGAAGGTCAAGGCTGTCGCGATGCCGTCGACCTGAAATTCGGCCAGGGCGCGACGTGAACGCTCGAGCGCTTCCTGGCGGTCTCTGCCGGTGACGATCAGCTTGGCCAGCAGGGAATCGAAGTTGCCACCGATGACGTCGCCTGCTTGGAAGCCAGAGTCCACACGTACGCCCGGACCGCTCGGCGGATTCCAGACAGTGAGTGCGCCGGGCGCCGGAAGGAAACCGCGTCCGGGATCCTCACCATTGATACGAAATTCAATGGAGTGTCCGCGCAGGACCGGGTCCGGGTAGTCGATGAGCCCACCTTCGGCAATGCGGAACTGCTCGCGCACCAGATCGATACCGGCAACTTCCTCGCTGACCGGGTGCTCGACCTGTAGGCGGGTATTGACTTCGAGGAACGAGATCGTGCCGTCCACGCCGATGAGGAATTCGCAGGTGCCGGCATTGGTGTAACCAGCCTCCTTGAGGATGGCCTTGGACGAGGCGTACAGCCGCTCGATCTGATCGTCAGTGAGGAACGGAGCGGGTGCTTCCTCGACGAGCTTCTGGTGCCGGCGCTGGAGCGAGCAGTCGCGAGTGGACACCACAACGACGTTGCCGCGGGAATCAGCCAGGCACTGGGTTTCCACGTGGCGTGGGCTATCAAGGTAGCGCTCGACAAAGCACTCACCGCGACCGAACGCTGCTACTGCTTCGCGCACCGCGGATTCGTAGAGGTCAGGAATCTCCTCCAGCGTGCGGGCAACTTTGAGGCCGCGGCCGCCGCCGCCGAAGGCTGCCTTGATCGCGACAGGCAGTCCGTGCTCCTTGGCGAACGTGACGACCTCGTCGGCGCCCGTGACCGGGTCGGGCGTGCCGGGGACCTGCGGTGCACCTGCGCGTGCGGCGATGTGACGGGCGGAAACCTTGTCGCCGAGGTCACGAATCGCCTGGGGTGACGGTCCGATCCAGGTCAGCCCTGCGTCGATGACCGCTTGGGCAAAGTCGGCATTTTCTGACAAGAACCCGTAGCCCGGGTGAACGGCGTCGGCACCCGAGTGCCGACACACCGTGATGATCTTGGCGATGTCGAGGTAACTCTCAGCTGCCGTGGCGCCGCCGAGGGCGTGGGCCTCATCGGCCAGGCGCACATGGAGGGCGTCGCGGTCGGGTTCGGCGTATACGGCCACGGACGTCAGGCCGGCATCCCGACAGGCTCTGATGACACGGATCGCGATTTCGCCACGATTGGCAATGAGGACCTTGCGCATCAGGGGAGCCTACCCGGGATGGGGGTAGGCGCGTAGGGACATATGGACGTCCTACGAAACGGGTCCGGTGACCCTTGTCACGCCCACAAATCGGTCCAGACAATCCCGAGGTCGGCGAGCAGGCGACGGGTCAACGGAAGGGAAAGTCCGATGACGTTGGAGGGGTCGCCGTCGATGCGCTCGACGAAGGGTGCACCAAGGCCATCCAAGGTGAATGCGCCGGCCACTCGCAAGGGTTCCCCGGTGGCGATGTACGCCTCGATCTCCTGAGGGGACGGGCGACCGTGGGTAACCGAGGTGCTGGCCACAGCGCCGAGCTCGCGAGTGCCGCGCACTATCCAGTGACCGGTGTGTAGGACCCCCGTGCGTCCGGCCATGGCCTGCCAACGTTCGCGTGCCTCCTGGGCCGACGCCGGCTTGCCGTGCACCTGACCGTCCATCTCGAGCATCGAGTCGCAGCCGATGATCACGGTGTCAGCCTCGAGGCTGATGCGTGCGGCTACATCGCGTGCCTTGGCGCGAGCGAGGTCCAACACGATCTCGGCAGGGGTGGATCCGCCCATCGATGCGATGAGTGCCGGTTCGTCGACGTCGCTGACCACCACGTCGGGCCTGATGCCGGCGCTGGTGAGCAACTGAAGGCGGGCTGGAGACGCCGATGCCAGGACTACTCGAGTCAGGACGTGCCGTCCATCTTTTTCATCTCACGCTGTATCTGCGCCTCTGATGGGCCCGTGCGCACCGGTCCGAACGCGTCGATGCCCAAGAACACCAAAGCGATGGACATGCCCAAGATCGCCCACACCGGCCAGAAGGCGCCTTGGCCGGTCATGAACCACACGATGGTGAGGACGATCCAGATGACGACGAACATGATCGCGAGACGCTTCCAAGCTGCCTGCTTGCGCAGGCGAGCTACCGCTGCGGAGCGCGCGGGATCGCTGTTCGATGACAAGCCTGAAGCCGACATGAACACACAGTATGGGCTAGCGCGCTCGGCTAGCGCGGCATCATGGAGGCGCGCCAGGCACCGGGGCCCGGGTGCTGCGGGGGACGCACATTGCGCCCCTTTCGCGACCACAGGCTCAGCGGGGTGGGCGACACAACCGGACGTGCGGCTGCACGAGCGCAAAGTACGGCAACCACCACGGCCAGTTCCTCATCGGTGGGACTGCCCGCGATGACGCGCAGCGCAGGGCGCTGGTCGCTCATAGCGGTCTCCTCTCGCATGGATGACGTGCAGCGATTGTTGTGTGCAACTACAGCGGAATGTTGCCGTGCTTCTTTGGTGGTCGACTTGCCCGCTTGGTGCGAAGGGCCCGCAGGGCTCGCACGACGGCGCCGCGGGTTTCATGCGGCAGGATCACGCCGTCGATGTAGCCCCGCTCGGCGGCCAGGTAGGGATTGGCAAGCGTGTCCTGGTACTCATCCAGCAGTCGTGCACGCTCGGCGACCGGATCGCCGGCGGATGCAAGCTCCTTGCGGTACAGGATGTTGACGGCACCCTGTCCACCCATGACGGCGATCTCTGCGGTCGGCCACGCGAGGTTGATATCGGCACCCAGATGCTTGGAACCCATGACGTCGTATGCGCCGCCGTAGGCCTTGCGCGTGATGATGGTGACGAGCGGAACCGTCGCCTCGGCGTAGGCGTAGATGAGTTTTGCGCCGCGACGGATGATGCCGTTCCATTCCTGATCTGTGCCGGGCAGGAAGCCGGGTACGTCGACCAGCGTCAGTACGGGCACGTTGAACGCGTCGCAGGTGCGCACGAAGCGCGCGGCCTTCTCGCTGGCATCGATGTCCAGGGTCCCGGCGAACTGCATCGGCTGGTTGGCGACGATGCCCACCGATCGACCTTCGACTCGTCCGAACCCGCACAGGATGTTGGGCGCGAAGAGCGGCTGGGTTTCCAGGAATACGCCGTCGTCAAGAAGGTGCTCGATGACACGGTGCATGTCGTAGGGCTGATTGGGGGAGTCGGGAATCAGCGTGTCGAGTTCGTAGTCCTCGTCGGTGAATGCGAGATCTGCAGGAGCATCCAGAATTGGCGCGTCGTCGAGGTTGTTGCTCGGCAGGTACGACAGCAATTCGCGCAGGTACTCAATGGCATCCTGCTCGTCGGTGGCCATGTAGTGCGCGACACCGTTCTTGGTGTTGTGCGTGCGAGCGCCGCCGAGCTCCTCGAACTCCACGTCCTCACCCGTCACGGTCTTGATCACGTCAGGGCCGGTGATGAACATGTGTGAGGTCTGATCGACCATGACGATGAAGTCGGTGATCGCCGGTGAGTAGACCGCGCCACCGGCGCACGGGCCAAGAATCAGGGAGATCTGCGGAACGACGCCAGAGGCCTGGACGTTCCTGCGGAAGATCTCGCCGTACATGCCCAGCGACACGACACCTTCTTGAATGCGCGCGCCTCCGGAGTCGTTCAAGCCAATGACGGGGCAGCCGGTCTTGAGGGCGAAGTCCATGACCTTGACGATCTTTTCGCCGAACACTTCGCCCAGGCTGCCGCCAAAGACTGTGAAGTCCTGCGCGAAGACGGCCACCGGGCGGCCATCGATGGTGCCGTAGCCGGTGATGACTCCGTCGCCGTAGGGGCGGTTCCTCTCCAGTCCGAAGCTCACGGAGCGATGGCGCGCAAGTTCGTCGAATTCCTGGAATGAGTCCGGATCAAGGAGGGCGTCGATGCGCTCCTGCGCCGTCATCTTTCCCTTGGCGTGCTGCTTGTCCACCGACTCGGAACTTCGCCCATGCGACTCAGCACGCTTCTGGGCCAGTGTGTCAGCCTTGCCGGCGGTGGATCGGGGTGAATTCTCGTTTACGGGAGCAGCGCTCATCTGACCTCCAGGCGTCCTGCGTACCTTATCCACGTGGACGAGCGGAGTTGGGGACAGCGGCTGACGGATGGATCACAGCCGAACTCGGTCGACGCGCAGGAATGGCCGGCGGCCGTCTTCGTGGCGTGCACCGGTTCAACCAATGCCGATGTCCTGGCCCTCGCACGGCAGGGAGCACCCGAAGGAACCATGGTCGTGGCTGACGAACAGACGGCCGGGCGTGGGCGACTCAATCGTTCATGGGACAGCGCCGCTGCCGCGGGCCTGTGGTGCTCCGTGCTCGCTCGGCCGGAGCAACGACTGGGCCTGATTCCTCTTGTCACCGCGATCGCTGCCGCGCGCGCACTGCAATCGTGCGGGATCGAGTGCATGGTCAAGTGGCCCAACGATCTGGTGGTGGATCAGAAGGCTCATGACGGATCGCCCGGCCCTCGCAAGATTGGGGGAATCCTCTCCGAGGTCGATGGAGATGCCGTGGTCATCGGGATAGGCATCAACCTCACGCACACGGTGGCAGACCTCCCGGTGCCGCGCGCGACCTCGGTGCTGCTCCAGGGTGCCCTGCCGGACCGCGAACCCCTGGTGGCTGTATTGCGCAACGAACTTCGCTGGGGTTTCGCTGCGCTTGCAGCCGGCCGCGACGTCGTGGCGGCCTACCGCACGGAATGCCTCACGATCGGGCGCGAGGTGACCGTCGAATTACCCGACGGCACCGCGGTGTCAGGCACAGCGACCCGGGTGCTGGACGACGGCCGACTAGAAATTGACTCAGCCGGAGATCTGCACGTTATCGCCGCTGGCGACGTCATCCATGCAACGATCTAGCCATGGGATACCCGGCAAAGCTTCTTGCTCAGGACGAGACCATCAAGTACGAGATGCACCCGCACTGGCGTGCGCTGATCGGACCAATCATCGTGCTGCTCATCAACGTGTTCGTGGGCAGCTTCTTAATCGTCATTGCTCCGTGGTCCTGGCTGCAGTGGGCGATCGCCGCGGTCATGGTGTTCTTCCTGTTCTGGCCGACCCTGTTCATGTTCCTGCGATGGATCACGACCCAGTATGTGTTCACCGACCGCCGCGTCATTGTGCGTCAGGGGATCCTGAGCAAGCGTGGTCGCGATGTTCCGCTGTCAAAGATCAACAACGTCTCCTTCTTCGTCCCATTCCTTGGTCGCATCCTCAACTACGGCATGCTGGAGATCCAGTCGGCCGGAGAGAACGATGGCCTGTCCATCAAGGATGTGCCCAGCGTCGAGAGCATCCAGCGCGACGTGTATCAACTGATGGAGTCCGACGATTCGCGGCGCCGCGGTGGCGGACCAAGTCTCGCAACCGACGGCACCTGACGGGTCGACTGTCGTCAGGTGAGATTGGCGTTCTTTGCGCGCGCGGCCGCGTTGAGTTCGATCTGAAAGTCAGCCATCGCTGAGACCAAGGTCGGGTCGGCGATACCAAGCATCCGCACGGCAAGAAGTCCTGCATTGCGGGCATTGCCGATCGCCACCGTCGCCACGGGTACTCCCGCCGGCATCTGAACGATGGACAACAGCGAATCCATGCCATCCAGGGAGCCCGTCACGACGGGCACCCCGATGACCGGAACGGGGGTGAGTGAGGCGAGCATGCCCGGCAAGTGGGCGGCGCCGCCGGCACCGGCGATCACCACCTTGACTCCGCGCCCGGCCACGTCAGTTCCGTAGTCGACCATCTCGCGCGGCATGCGGTGCGCCGAGAGCACGCACTTCTCATAGGCAACGTTGAACTCCTCCAACGCCTCGGCTGCGGCGCGCATCGTCGGCCAGTCCGAATCGCTGCCCATGCAGATGCCGACCAGGGGAGTGCTCACGTGGTCATCCTCTCGTGATCTGTCGGCGTCGTGCCAGTCCCGTCATTCGTCAATCCGACCCGAGAAGTAGTCGGCTGCGTGCCGAGCACGCGAGGCGAGGCTCTCGACGTCATCTCCGACAGCGGTCACGTGACCGACCGTGCGCCCAGGCCGCACCTCTTTGCCGTAGAGGTGCACCTTGATGCCAGGGTCGCGGGCCAGCACGTGCCGGTAGGCGCTGTAGAGAGCGGGCACATCGCCACCCAGGATGTTGACCATCACGGCATGGTCGGCGCGAAGGCGCGGATCCCCCAGGGGCAGGTCGAGGACCGCGCGCAGATGATTTGCGAACTGACTGCTGACGGCACCGTCGATGGTCCAATGTCCGGAGTTGTGCGGGCGCATGGCCAGCTCGTTGACCAGAAGGTCGGTTCCGGTGTCGAAGAGTTCGACAGCGAGCATCCCTGTGACGTCGAGTTCGACTGCGATCCGAAGGGCCAGATGCTGCGCCTCGATAGTGCGATCGTCCGACAGGCCGGGTGCAGGAGCAATGACCTCGCTGCATATGCCACCGACCTGGCGGGTTTCGACCACGGGGTACGCGACGGCCTGTCCGTGCGGTGATCGGGCGACCTGAGCGGAGAGCTCACGGACGAAAGCAATACGTTCCTCGACGAGCCACTGGGCACCCTCGGCCAGGGGTGTGCGCATCACGTCGGTTGCGTGCGAGGTGTTGTCGACCACCCAGACTCCGCGGCCGTCATATCCGCCCTTTGAGGTCTTGAGCACCACGGGCCAACTGTGATGCTCGGCGAATGCGGCGACATCGGCAGCTGTTGTGACATGGGCCCACGCGGGACAGGGAATCCCGATGCCCGACAGCGCTGCACGCATGTGCAGTTTGTCCTGGGCATGGAACAGTGCTGATGGCCCGGGGCGCACGGCCACGCCCATGGCCTCGAGTTCTTCGAGAATGCCCGCGGGTACGTGCTCATGATCGAACGTGATCACGTCGCACCCGCGCGCGAACGCGAGTACCGCATCGCGATCGTCATGAGAACCCAGGTGAACGTCGCGTACGACCTGCGCTGCGGGATCGTCGGCTCGCGCGGCGAGCACTCGAAAGCCGATGCCCAGCGCCGTCGCAGCCTCAGCGGTCATGCGCGCGAGTTGCCCGCCACCGATCATGCCTACCGTGGGTGCGCCGTCCGGCCCCATGATCAGACGTGCCCGAGTCGTGGCCACTCGATCAACGGACACGTATCCATGACCACGCCGATCCCCGCGTCTCTGGCCTCGATCGCCGCGTCGTCGTCACGCACGCCCAGCTGCATCCAGACGAATCGTGCACCGACGTCGATGGCCTGCCGAGTGAATTCGCCTGCCCGGTCGGAACGGACGAAGAGGTCGACGACGTCGGGGACTCCGACTGCTTCCACGGCTTCTGCGATCGTCGCGTAGCCCTGCTCCCCATGCACGACCTCGGCACGGGGGTAGATCGGCACGATTTTCTTGCCTCGCGCCTGGAGCTCGTGTGAGACCTCAAATGCCGGACGTTCCGGATTGTTGCCCAGCCCCACAATGAACCACAGCGTGGTGTCGTCAAGTGCGGATGCAATGACGGCCGGGTCGTTGGACATCATGCGTGTGGGCGACCGAGAGCGCGATACGTCCACCCCGCTGACCGCCACGACTGGGGGTCAAGAGTGTTGCGTCCGTCAATGATGCGGGGAGAGCGGACCTGGGCTGCAGCCGCTGCCGGATCGAGTTCGCGGTACTCGCGCCACTCGGTGCCCAGGACCACGAGGTCCGCCCCGCTGAGGGCGGCCATGACGTCCTGTTCGTACGCCATGTGCGGATACACGCGTGCGGCGTTCTCCAGACCCTTGGGATCGTTGACCACAACGTCGGCGCCCGCATTGCTCATCGCGACAGCGACATCTAGCGATGGTGAATCACGCACGTCGTCACTGTCGGGCTTGAACGATGCGCCGAGCACCGTGATGCGCTTGTCGATGAATGAGCCATCAAGCATTTTGCGGGCAAGGTCGACCGTGTGGGCTCGCCTGCGCAGGTTGATTTGGTCGACCTCCCGCAGAAACATCAAAGCCTCGTCTGCGCCGAGCTCTCCGGCACGTGCCATGAATGCGCGAATGTCCTTGGGTAGGCAGCCACCACCGAAGCCCAGTCCTGCGGCCAGGAATCGATTACCGATGCGCGGGTCGTAGCCGATGGCCTCGGCGAGCCGCGTGACGTCGGCGCCGGCGGCTTCGCAGACCTCTGCCATGGCGTTGATGAAGGAGATCTTGGTGGCGAGGAAGGAGTTGGCGGCCACCTTGACCAGCTCGGCCGTGGGGAAATCCATCACGAGAAAGGGCACGCCCTCGTTGATGATGGGCGCATAGACCTCGCGCAGACGCTGCTCGGCGCGATCAGAACGAACGCCGACGACGAGACGGTCCGGATGAAGGGTGTCGTTGACCGCAAATCCCTCGCGCAAGAACTCTGGATTCCAGGCAACCTCGACCCCAGGGTTGGAGATCGCCAAGCGCCGCGCGATCTCATCGGCGGTGCCTACGGGAACGGTCGACTTGCCCACCACGAGAGCGTCGGGTGCCAGATGCGGCGCCAATTGTTCGACGGAGCCGAACACCTGGCTCATATCCGCCTTTTGGGCTCCTGCCGCCTGGGGCGTGCCCACGCAGATGAAGTGAACATCGGCACCGGAGGCCGCCTCTGCGAAATCCGTCGTGAAGCGCAGACGCCCATTGGCGATGTTGCGCGCGAGTACCTCGCCGAGCCCGGGCTCGAAGAACGGTACTGTTCCCTGTGTCAGTAGCTCGACTTTGGCGGGCGAGATGTCTAGTCCGATGACCTCAAAGCCAAGTTCGGCCATACAGGCAGCATGAGTGGCACCGAGGTACCCGGTCCCGATGACGGAAAGCCGCGGAGTCATGTCGGAAGGCTAGCGGCGCAGGAGGGATGGACAGCATGTTGGTGACCCACGAGTCTCGAGACTTCATGCTCAGCGAGGAGCATGAGGCCCTGGTGGAGGCGGTACGCGACTTGGTGCGCGATCGCATCGCCCCACGAGCGGCCGACATCGACGAGACTGGCGAATTCCCGTGGGACGTCTACGACGCACTCAAGTCCTCCGGATTCCATGCCATCCATATCCCCGAGCAGTACGGCGGGCAGGGCGGCGACGCGCTGGCCGCCTGCCTGGTAATCGAGGAGGTGGCGCGCGCATGTGCGTCGAGCTCCCTCATCCCTGCGGTGAACAAGCTCGGGACGATGCCCTTGATGATCGCGGCCGACGAAGACATGTTGCAGCGTTATCTGCCCAAGGTCGCCAGCGGCGAGGCGATGTTCTCTTACGCCCTCAGCGAGCGCGAGGCTGGCAGCGATGCGGCATCCATGACCACCCGTGCGGTCGAGCATGATGGCGGCTGGGTTCTCAATGGCCAGAAGAGCTGGATCAGCAACGCCGGTGTCTCCACGTATTACACGGTGATGGCAGTCACGGAGCCGGGTGCTGGATCGCACGGAATCTCCGCATTCGTCGTCCATGCGGACGATCCCGGCTTCTCCCTTGGCGCTCCCGAGCGCAAGCTGGGCATTCACGGTTCGCCTACCCGCGAAATCTTGTTCGACAACTGCTGGATCCCGGCCGACCGTCTCGTCGGAGAGCGCGGGTCGGGGTTCCAGACCGCGATGGCCACTCTCGACCACACCCGCATCACTATCGGCGCCCAGGCGATCGGCATTGCGCAAGGGGCCCTCGACGTGGCGATCGGCTACGCCAAGGACCGCATTCAGTTCGGTAAGCCCATTGCGTCGTTCCAGGCAATGCAATTCATGATCGCCGATATGGCTATGGATGTTGCCGCTGCCCGCCAGTTGGTCTACGCGGCAGCCGCCAAGAGTGAGCGAGGCGATGCAGATCTCTCGTTCTTTGGTGCCGCTGCCAAGTGCTTCGCGTCTGACGTGGCCATGAAGGTCACGACCGACGCTGTACAGGCGCTCGGTGGTGCGGGTTACACCCAGGACTGGCCCGTGGAGCGCTACATGCGGGACGCCAAGATCACCCAGATTTACGAAGGAACCAACCAGGTGCAGCGCATCGTCATGGCCAAGGCCCTGTTCGGCCGCTGATCCACTCGCTCATGCGCATCGCGGACTAGGGTCGGCATGTGGCAGTTCCGGTCGGCGTGCGCGCCAGTCGTGACGGGCGGGCCTGGCGAGTCCGGGTCGACACCCTTCAAGATCTGCGTGCGTTGACAGTTACCAGCGTGGGCGTAGCCCTGCTGACGGATCTCGAGGTCAGCGTCATCGGCTGTCGTTCGCCGCAGGACTGGATCGGTCGCCCCGGCCTTGCACACATTGATCGGCTCGAGGTGACCCGATCCGGTCTTCGCGCCGATGTGCGCCTGTCGCTATCGCAGCCCGCGGATGCCGCCCGCGTTCTTGCCGCTGTCCTGCGCATGCTGTGTCCCACGAATTCAGCAACCGATGCGCGTCAGGTCACTCTTGCATCCGGTCTCGGCGACGCAGCCAGACCTCTAGCCCAGCGCGTACACGATGTGACCTCGGTCGAGCGTGATCGACATGTGCGACGTGCGGACATTCTTGTAGTGGCCCACGACAGTGAAGAGGCTCTTCTCGAGCGAGAGTCGACTGTCGTCGTGAACGAGACAGGATGGACTCGCGATGGCGAGCACTTCGAGGTGTGCGTCGATCCATCTGTGCACAATCCGATCGGACGACCGTCGCATGGACTGGATCGGATGCTCACTGCGCGCATGCGCGAGGGCAGCCTCGAATTGGGCGGTGGCCTTCGTCCTCGTCGGATCCACGGCGATGTCACGGAAAAGGATGTTGCCTCACTCTCGGATACTCGGGCGGTCGTCGGCGAGGTATCCGAGCGACTCTCGCGACAACTCGCCGCCTGCGGGATTGTCGTGCTGGCGTCCGAGAGCCAGGCGCCCAGCAGCGAGCTGGAGTGGCAGGCGACCAGTGTGCGCGAAAGGCGCCATGCGCTTCGTGCTTACGGCCCTTGGGCAGCGATGGGCTCCTGGCCGTCGGTCAGCGTTGTCATGTCCACGCATCGACCCGCACACATTGATCATGCCCTCGCGCAGATTGCTCTGCTGAGCTACCCCAAGCTTGAGGTGTTGATTGCAGCTCACGGCGATGAGATCGATGTGGACGCACTGCGCCGTACATCCGATGGCCTGCCGCACCCGGTCACCATCATCCCGGTTGATCGATCTCGCAATCTGGGCGAAGCCCTGCAGATCCTGTGCACGGCGGCGTCCGGAGATCTCATCACCAAGATGGATGACGATGACTATTACGGACCTGACCACATCTGGGACCTCGTCCTCGCCCGTGAGTACTCAGGAGCGCAGGTGGTCGGCAAAGCACTGGATTGGATCCATCTGGAAGCTCAAGGCGTAACCGTGTTTCGTCCGGTATATCCGGCCGAGTCATACGCAGACTTTGTCTGCGGAGGAACCATGCTGATCTCGCGTGGTGACCTAGCGTCGGTTGGCGGATGGCGACCTGTACCCAAGTCAGTCGATCGCGCACTTCTGGATCGTGTGATTGACGACGGTGGGCTGGTGTATCGCACGCATGGATTGGGCTACGTCTATGTGCGCCGCTCGGATGGCCACACGGCCACCGTGAGTGATGAGCACTTCTTGAAGAAGAATGTCAGCCGCGTGGATGGGCTGGTGCGTCATCCCGAGTTCGGGACACTCGCATGAGTTGGCCCGACGTCAGCATCATCATGACGGTGGTGAATGAGGAACGGCATCTGGCGCATGCGGTCGAGGCGCTTCTTCAACAGGACTATCCGGGTTCCTTTGACATCGTCGTCGCCGTGGGGCCGTCGCACGATCGCACCAGAGATGTGGCTGAGGAACTTGCAGCACGTCATCCGCGCGTACATGTCGTGGACAATCCAAGTGGCCGCACGCCCTCAGGACTCAACGCCGCGATAGCCCGCAGCACCGGCACAGTTGTCGTGCGCATCGATGGGCATGCGATGGTCCCCGTGGACTATGTCCGCACGGGCGTTGAGACCTTGCGCTCGACAGGAGCTGACAACGTCGGCGGCATCATGGCGGCTGAAGGAACAACGCCGTTCGAATGCGCGGTGGCCCGGGCCATGACGTCGCCTTTCGGGGTCGGCGGCGCGTCCTTCCACATCGGTGGTACCGCCGGACCAGCACTGACGGTGTATCTCGGCTGCTTCCAGCGTGCGGCGTTGGAGCGCGTGGGTGGGTACGACGACACGATGATTCGCGCACAGGACTGGGAAATGAACCTGCGCATTCGCGAGACCGGTGGCGTCGTGTGGTTCACGCCCGAGATGCGGGTGACCTATCGGCCCCGACCCACATCCGGTGCACTGGCCAGGCAGTACCACGACTACGGCCGTTGGCGTCGCGAAGTGACGCGTCGTCATCCGGACACGTTGTCGCTTCGCTATCTCGCAGCCCCGGTCATGGTTGCGGGTGTCGGTATCGGCTGTGCGTTGGCGCTCGTAGGAGTCCTGACACGCACCCCTGCACTTGTGACGCTGGGTCTCTTGGCGCCGGTGGGCTATCTCGCGGCCAACGCCATTGCGAGCTTCATGGCCGCGCGTCGTGTGCCAGCGCTGTCGGCGGCTTCGGCTTTGCGCATGCCGTGGGTCTTTGCCTTGATGCATGTGACGTGGGGCGTGGGCTTCCTTCGTGGGGGTGCGAAGTCGTGAGAGGAATCCTGCGCCGCCGACCACGATGGACGATCGTCACCGCGGCCCCCAATACCGAGGGCGCGCTTCACTGGGGTGACACGTGGTTTGCGCACGACCTCGCTGATGCGCTCGGTCGCGCAGATATCGATGCACGTGTTGTCACACGTGGTGGCGCGGCTAACCCTGATCGTGACCGTGATGACGTCGTCATTGTGCTGCGCGGCCTCAAACGCATCACGCCACGTCGACCTCGACGCGGGGGTGCGCGATGGATCCTGTGGGTCATCAGTCATCCAGAACTTGTCGAGCCGGACGAAATGGCGGAGTACGACGCAGTATTCGCGGCTAGTACAACGTGGGGCAATGAGAATGTCCGGCCCCTTCTTCAGGCCACCAACACGCGTCGCTTCACGCCCGAGGCGGCTTCGCCGGATTCCGGGGCAGGCGTGCTGTTTGTGGGTTCCACCCGTGGGGAGTTCCGTCCGGCTGTTCACGCGTCACTGGCCGCAGGAGTCGAACTCACGGTGTACGGCGTGGGATGGGAAGCCTTCCTTCCCCCAGAGCGCATTGCGGGAGAGTTCCTGGCAAACGACCTCCTGCCCGCCGCTTATGCGTCGGCTGGGATCGTCCTCAACGACCACTGGCGTGAGATGGCCGACTTGGGTTTCTTGTCGAATCGGCTCTTTGATGCCACGGCAACAGGGACGCGGGTGATCTCTGATGCGGCGAACGGCCTTACGGATGTGTTCGGTTCCACAGTGCTGACCTTCCGCGATGCGGCTGAACTCATGGAGCTCTTGGGACGACCGCGCGATACGGGTTTCCCGTCGCGCGAGGAGCGGCTGGAACTTGCGGCTCGTGTTGCGCGTGATCACTCGTTCGATGCACGAGCGGGTGTGCTCATCGAGGCGGCGGCAGGCATATGACCGGGCCCGATGTCAGCGTGATCGTCATCTCCTACAACGATGCACGCCGGCTTCCCGCAGCCATCGCCTCCGTCCAGCGGCAGACGTTGCGAAACGTGGAGATCATTGTCGTTGACGACGCGTCTTCGGATAACACCGCGGACGTCGTCGCCCGATTGCAAGCAACTGATCCACGCATTAGGTACGAGCGTCTGGCCACAAACTCGGGCGGGTGCAGTGCGCCCCGCAACCGTGGCATCGACGTGGCCACCGCACCGTGGGTGATGTTCTGTGACTCAGACGATGAGTATGAGCGCCATGCATGCAAAAACCTCCTGCAGGCCGCGGAACGCGTGGATGCAGATGTCGTGTGCGGTGCGGCGTATCGACAGAACCCTCGTTCGCGCACGGGGCGTCGGTGGCATCCGGAGTTGCATGAGGAGTTTCGGGCCGCCAGTGGACTCGCGGATTTCCCTGAGCTCCTCTACGACACCATCTCCGTAAACAAGATCTATCGCGCTTCACTTATCAAGCAGCACAGCCTGCGTTTTCCTGAGGGCATCCTCTATGAAGATCAACTCTTCACACTGCAAGCAATGGCGCTCAGCCGTCGCATCGCCACCATTCCTGAGACTGTGTATCTATGGAACGTGGCGCCGATCGATGCATCCATCACCCGCCGCCGCTCGGAATTTCGCAATGTCGAAAGCCGCGTGGAGGTCAATCGACTCATAGATGCCTTCCTGGCAACCCTGAATCAACCGCGCGTGACCTCGGTCAAGGAACTCAAGTTCCTCGACCATGATCTGCGCCTGTACCTCACATCGATGTGCGATGTTGACGACGAAACGGCGTCAGGTCTCATGGAGCGTCTCCAGCCGTACGTAGGTTCGTGCGATCTGTCTGCTGCATGGCAGGTCGCTCCGATGCTGCGGGTGGCGATTTATCACCTTCTCGTCGGAGACCTCGCGGGAGTGCGGGCGGCGATGCGATTCCTGACACAGCACGGTGCGGTTGCTGAGTCGATCGTGGCCGGCCAGGGGCGGCAGTGGTGGGGCTCCTCGCACCTTGAGGACGGTCCTGATCGTGGTGGGCGCACGGCGCGGGAGTGGCTCGATGTCACCGATCTGCATCTGCTGCAGATCCCGATGACGCAGCGCTCGTATGCGCACAGCGTGCGGGGGAGCACGGGAAGTCAAGGGAGCACGGTGAACTACGCCGGCGACCTTGATCCGTCTACGGCGCCGATCCTGCAGGTGAGGTGTGGCGCTCGCATCGTTCGATCCGTGCCCGCCCAGTGGACATCCACGTCGGGCTCTACGTGGCACTGGAAAGTATCGAGAATGCCGCGCGTGGGCACCCAGGAGCATGTGGCTATCGGCGTGCGCGCAGGGGACTGCACCAATATCTCCCCGGTCATCGTGCCCGTGCGTGGGCATGCACAGGCCACGCGCGTGCGCAAAGCCATGCGCATCGGCTGGGCAGAGATCTCGGCTCTGCTGGCCATGGCCCTGGGCACGTTCGTTCCACGAAGCAATGTGATCCTGCTGGAGTCCCACGCCGGCGCTGCGTGCGCCGGCAACGTGCGAGCGATCGGCGAGGCGCTCCACCGTGCGCACCCGAGCGTTGCTCAGGTGTGGGCGTGCAGTGCAACGGCCGGCGACCCGCCGTCCTACGCGCGTCGAGTGACCAGGGTGTCGTGGGCCCATGCATGGGCGGCCTCTCGCGCGCGCTGGAGTATCGACGACGGCACCATGCCATTGGACATCCGAGTACGCGGGGTAGCCACCTTGGTCTCTGAAGGCGCACCTGTGCGTCACCGGGGTCTCGATGATCCGAGCGTCCTCACGAGTCCGTCGGCTATGCAGCAACTTCGACGCCGTGTAGGTCGCCTTCGGATGATCCTGGCCGCATCGCAGAGAGATGTGGAGGTCTCCCGAAGTGCTTGGGGATTCACGGACGACGTCACGGCCGTGGGTGTAGCCCGCCTGGACATGGCTGCGCCCACTCGGGCGGAGTTGGATCTCCCCGACAACCGGGTGGTCGTGACGTATGTACCTGAGCCGCGCGCCCGGATTCCCTTTGATCTCCACGCGTGGGTGGAAGCCTTCGGCGACTCCACGTACCTCGTTGCGGTGGGCCTTGAGGTGCCACCGGATGCCGCATGGGCCGTTCGCGCACTGGCATCGCACGACGAGATCTCGGGGTACATCGCCACAAGTGATCTTGTGATCTCTGACTATTCGTCTTACATCGGCGACGCTTGCGCTCGCGGAGTGCCAGTCGTGCTCTACCAACCTGATCGGGCGGTATTTGTCGATCGACTACACGGCCTGTATTCAGGCCTGGAAGTCTTCGGTCCCGCGGCCAGTAATCAGGCGGAACTCCACTCGCGGGTGACCAAGGCATGTGCTGACCTCGTCGACGAACGGACACGACAGCAGCCCGCCCGTGAGGCATTCGTACGTGACATGGTGGGTCCGGTGGATGGTCTGGCCGGAGCCCGCGCCACTGCAGCACTAGTGAGGCTGCGATGAAACCGCGTATTGTTGTGATGGCCAACAACATCGATGAAGTCGGTGGGGCTCAACGCGTCGTTCATGTGGTTGCCGAAGGTTTGGTGCAGCGCGGGTATCCCGTAGATCTCGTCGGTGTCACGCCCTTTGAACCGCGCCACACGTTTATCGACAACCCCGGATTTCGTCGCTTCACGCTGATGGATCGGGCATGGCCGCCGCCGCCGCCGCCCAGTGATTTTCGACTCGCGCGCTACCTGCTGCCATCGGTTCGCCGACGACAGGCACAGCGAAGGAGCCTGACGGACGAAGCTGCGGCTGCTTTGACGCGGATTCTTGCCGACGGACCACCCGGCATC